>CAVTQX010000017.1:0-125035 GCA_963736935.1 uncultured Gaiellaceae bacterium
CGTCATCAGCTCGAAGACGGTCGCGACGCACATCCAGCACATCCTCTCGAAGCTCGGCGTGCACACCCGAGCACAGGCCGTCGCGCTCGCTTTCAGGCGCGGGCTGGTCGAGCCGGACGTTCGCGCGCATAGCCTCGCTCTCCTGACCACGGCTCCCGAGTGACGAGGGGCGGCTTTCGCCGCCCGTCGACCGGTCTCTGAACCCGGCTCGCGTGAACCAGGCGGTCGCGTTTCGCAGCATCAGAGGACGGGAAGCGCAAGTATCCGTGGTCCGGAACGTCCCAGGAGAGGAGCCAGGATGAGCGACAGCGTGTATCGCGTCACCGAGGTCATCGGCGCCAGCTCGGATTCGTGGGAGGCGGCCGCGCGGAACGCGGTCGAGACCGCGGGTCGCACGATCCGCGACCTGAGGGTTGCCGAGGCGACTCGGTTCGACGTCACGATCAAGGACGGGAAGGTCGCGGAGTATCGCGTCCGCCTCGACATCTCCTTCAAGTACGAGTCGGAGGATTAACGCGGAACGAGGGGCGGCTCGCGCCGCCCCTCTCGCTTGCTTCGTGCGAGGTGCCTACGCCCGCTCGCGTGAGCGGCCGCGACCGCGGTCGCGGTCGCCGCGCGGACGCTCCTCGCGGGGCGGGCGCGGGGGCGCGTCCTTCGCCCGCTCGACCAGCTCCTCGGGGGTGACGAGCCCGCCGTTCTCGTGCTTCGCGACGAGCTTGAGCCCGATGCGTCCGCGGTCCTTGTCGACCTCCTGGACGATGACGTCGACGACGTCGCCGCGATCCATGACGTCCTGGATGTGGGCGACGCGGCCCGGGCCGACGTTCGAGACGTGGAGCAGGCCGTCCGTCCCCTTCTTGAGCTCGACGAACGCGCCGAAGTCGGTCGTCTTCACGACCTTGCCGGTGTAGGTGTCACCGACCTCCGGGGACTTGGTGAGGTTGTGGATGGCGGATGTCGCCGCCTCGCCCTTCTCACCTTCGGTCGAGTAGACCAGGATCGTCCCGTCCTCCTCGATGTCGATCTGCACGTCGTACTCGGCCTCGAGGCCGCGGATCGTCTCGCCGCCCTTGCCGATGACCATGCCGATGAACTCGGGGTCGATCTTGACGGTCGAGATACGCGGCGCGTGGCCGGGCATCTCCGCCCGCGGCTCGGGGATCGCCTGGAGCATCGTCTCGAGGATCGAGACGCGCGCCCGCTTCGCCTGCTCGAGCGCCGACCTCATGATCTCCTGCGTGACGCCGGTGATCTTGATGTCCATCTGCAGGGCGGTGATTCCCTCCCGCGTCCCGGCCACCTTGAAGTCCATGTCACCGAGGTGATCCTCGGCGCCCTGGATGTCGGTGAGGATGACGTAGTCGTCGCCCTCCTTCACGAGACCCATCGCGATGCCCGAGACGGGCGCCGTGATCGGAACGCCCGCATCCATCAGCGCGAGCGTCGAGCCGCACACCGAGCCCATCGACGACGAGCCGTTCGACTCGAGCGTCTCGGACACGAGGCGGAGGGTGTACGGGAAGTCCTCGACCGGCGGGATGACCGCCTCGAGGGCCCGCTGCGCGAGCGCACCGTGGCCGATGTCGCGCCGCTTCGGGCCACGCATGAAGCCCGTCTCCCCGACCGAGAAGGGCGGGAAGTTGTAGTGGTGCATGTAGCGGCGGTTCTGCTCGAGGGAGAGGTCGTCGATCCGCTGCCCCTCCTTCATCGTCCCGAGCGTGAGCAGGGTCATGATCTGCGTCTGGCCGCGCGTGAAGAGCGCGGAGCCGTGCGTGCGCGGGACTCACCTGCACCTCGGCGGACACCGGGCGGATCTCCTCCTCGGAACGACCGTCCGGGCGGCGCTTGTCGACGGCGATCTTCTTGCGGACGAGGTCCTTGTAGACGGCGTCGAAGGCGCGCTTGACGTACTGCTTCGTCTGCGAGTCCTTGACCGGCGGTCTCGCCCTCCGCCGGCGGCGAGCCGACCGGGAACGGCAGCGCGATCTCCTCGAGCATCCGGTTGAGGAGCAGCTCGCGCTTGGCCGACTTCAGCTCCTTCGAGTCCTGCTCGGCGTCGGTGAGCTCGCGGAGACGCGGAGAGGAACTGCTCGCGGAGCGGCCCCTCGACCGCCGAGAGCCGCGCCTTCTCGAGGATCGCCGCGAAGCTGGCGCGGGTCTGCGCCCGCTTCGTCATGTCCTCCTCGGTCGAGGTCATCGACACCGCCGGCGAGAGGCTCTCGACGAGCTCGTCGACGACGGCTGCCGGCCTCCTTGATGCCGTGCTCGGCGATCGCTGCATGAACGGCATCGCCGTGCGCGGCCTCGAGCTCGGCGGTGAGGTCGACGTCGACCCACTTCGCCTTGCCGACCTGCTCGCGCAGGCTCTTCGAGGGCGGCGCAGATCGTGCGGATCTCGGCGTGCGCGAGCTCGAGCGCCTCGAGGATCGTCTCCTCGGGGATCTGGTCTCCTCCGGCCTCGACCATCGTGAGCGCCTCGCTCGTGCCGACGACGATGAGGTCGAGAGTCGACTCCTGGAGCTGCTCGAGCGTCGGGTTGACGACGAGCTCGCCCTCGAAGAGACCGACGCGAACGGCGCCGATCGGGCCGAGGAACGGCAGCGGCGAGATCATGAGCGCCGCCGACGCGCCGTTGATGCAGAGGATGTCGTGCGGCGTGACCATGTCCGCCGAGAGCACGGTGCAGATGACCTGCACCTCGTTGCGGAAGCCCTTCGGCCACAGCGGCCGGATCGGGCGGTCGATCATGCGCGCCGTCAGCGTCGCACGCTCCGTCGCCCGGCCTTCGCGCTTGAAGAAGCCGCCCGGGATCTTGCCGGCGGCGTACATCTTCTCCTCGACGTCGACCGTCAGCGGGAAGAAGTCCGCGTCCGGCCGCGCGTCGGGCCGGCCGACGGCGGTCGCGAGGATCATCGTCTCGCCCGAGCGGACGACGACGGCGCCGTCGGCCTGCTTGGCGAGCTTGCCCGTCTCGAAGACGATCTCCTGACCGCCCACGTCGACGGAAACCGTGGCGATCTGCCCGGTTGTGGTTGTACTCATGTGAGGTATCCCTTCACCTTTCCGTGGTGTGCGGAAGGTGGAGGTTTGAGTCAGTCTCGACGCCGAGACTCGCTCAAACTTCCACCTTCCCTGTCTGTCCGCTTGTCTCGGAGCCCTACCTGCGGAGGCCGAGCTCCTTGATGAGGGCGCGGTAGCCCTCGATGTCCTTTCTGGAGATGTAGTCGAGGAATCGCCGGCGCTGCCCGACGAGCTTCAAGAGGCCGCGCCGCGAGTAGTGATCCTTCGGGTGCGTCCGTAGATGCTCGGTGAGATCGTTGATGCGTCGCGTGAGGAGGGCTACCTGCACTTCCGCCGAACCAGTGTCGGCGGGTCCCTTCCCGTGCTTCTCGACGATTTCCAGCTTGACTTCCTTGGTGAGGCTCATGCATCTCCTCCTGATAGACGACTCCGCAATCCCCGCCCCGCGTGAAGGAAGAAGCACGCCGGGGCCGCGACTGCGGCTCGGGGAAGGGTAGCAGCCAGTGCTCCGCTGGCTCGTACGCGCGCTCGCGATCGTCGTCATCGCCGTCGCCGCGCTCGTCGTCCTCGACTTCGCGGAGCTGCTCGTCCCCGTCGGGCCGGACGACTCGGCTTCCATGGCGACGACGATTCCGGCGTGCAAGGGGCGCGTGCTCGCGCAGGGCGTGAGCTACCAGTTCTGGGCGGATCCCAGCCCCGGCGACGTCGTCGCCGTCCACGCTGCCGTCACGGAGGAGGGCGCGGTCGTCCCCGACGAGGACGCAGACGACCGCACGCTCGTGCTCCGGGTGGTAGCAGGCCCGAGAGAGACGGTCGTCGGACGCGCTGGAACGGTGTTCGTGGACGACATCAGGTTCGACGACATCACGACGCCGCCGTTCAAGGAGGTCACGGTCCCCAACGAGCAGTACTTCCTCCTCGGCGACAACCGCACGGGCGCGATCGACAGCCGGACCTTCGGCCCCGTGCTCGGCGACGCGATCTTCGCCAAGGTGTTCACCGTCTGGTGGCCGCTCCGCGATCTCACGTTCAGGCTGGGACAGTTCGTCGGCGCGCCTCCCGGCCCGATCGACTGCGACTAGCGTTACGCCATGAAGGCTGGCGTCGCGGCCGGGCATCCGGCGACGGCCGCGGTCGGCGCGGAGATCCTCGCGGACGGCGGCACGGCGGCCGACGCAGTCGTCGCGATGGCGCTCGCGTCGTGCGTCGCCGAGACCGTGATGAGCGGCCTTCTCGCCGGATGCCACGCGATCGCGTTCGACGGGACACGCGTCGCCCAGCTCGACGGCTTCGCCGCGGTTCCGGCAGCGTCGGGCGAGCTCGTCGAGCTCGAGATCGCGTTCGGCGACGAACCTGTCGTCTATGCGATCGGGGCCGGCTCGTGCGCCGTTCCGGGCTTACCTGCGGCTCTCGGTGAGCTCTGGGAGCGGCTGGGACGGCTTCCGTGGGAGCGGCTGTGCGAGCCGGCGTTGGCTCTGGCGCGATCCGGCGTCCCGCTGCCCGAGATGCACGCGCGCACGCTCGAGATGCTCGGCGAGCTCTTCGCCCTCGAGCGTGGCGCCGCCCTCTTCACGCGCGACGGCCGCACTTTGGTCGAGGGCGAGATCCTCACCCAGCCCGGGCTCGTCGACACTCTCGAAGCGCTGACCGAGGAAGGCGCGGCGAGCGTTTACGGCGGGTCGCTGGCCGAGGCGCTCCTGGCGGTCGACGGCGTCGTTCTGGAGGCTGCGGATCTCGCCTCGTACCGTCCGCACTGGCGCGACGCGGTCGTCGTCGAATACGCGGGCAGGCGAGTCGCCACGCGCGCCGGTCTCTCGGGAGTCCCGGAGCTGCTCCTGCGCATGCCGATACTGCGTGACCTGACGGCCGCCGAGCGCGTCCTCGCACTCGTCGAAGCGCTCGAGCCCGCACCGGTCGGCGGAGAGCACACGACGAACATGGTCGCGGTCGACGGTCACGGCCGCGCCTGCGTGCTGACGCATTCGCTCGGCGTCGGAGCCGGGCGTCTGGGTCCCGGGCTTCGACGTCCAGCTGAACAACCTCCTCGGCGAGTCCGATATCGCGCACGGCGAGCCTGCTCCGGGCGACCATCTCGAGAGCCGCATGGCGCCGACGCTCGTCTTCGACGCCAACGGTCTCGAGCTCGCGATCGGCGCAGCAGGCGCCACCCGCCTGCGCACGGCACTCGCGACCGTGCTCGCAGCGATCCTCGACGAGGGCCAGGACGCGGAGACCGCCGTGGGTCTTTCACGGGTCCACCCCATCTCCGAGCTCGTCGACGCCGAGCCGGGAGTCGACGAGACTGCACTCACGGAGCTCGAGGAGCGCGGACGCACCGTCCGTCGGTGGGATCGGCTCCATCACTATTTCGGCGGCGTCTCGTGCGTCGGCAGCGCCGGCGCTGCGGGCGACCCTCGTCGGAGCGGAGCCGCGCTACTTCAGTAGCAGCTTGTCGATACGCCGCGCGGACAGGTACAGGCCGATCAGGCCCATCGTGAGGAGGTAGGCGACGTTGACGAGCTGGAACGGCCCGACGGTGCCGGTCGTGAGCGACCGGACGAGCTCGATCCCGTGGTACAGCGGGAGGCAGCGGACGATCCACTCGAGCGCGGCCGGGTACACCGAGATGGGATAGAAGGTCGCCGAGAACATGAACATGGGCAGCATGATCAGCTGGACCAGGTCGAAGTCCTTCCACGTCCGCATCCACGTGACCGCGGCGATGCCGGCGCCCGCGAAGCCGAAGCCGATGACGAAGCAGGCCGGGAGCGCGAGGATCGCCCACGGCGAGTCGACGAGCCCGAGCAGGACGATGACGATGAGGTACGCCGTCGAGTAGAGCATCGCGCGGACGACCGCCCAGATCGTCTCGCCGACAGAGACGTCCTTCGGCCCGATCGGAGTCGCGAGGATGGAGTCGTACACCTTCCCGTAGCGCAGCTTCCAGAAGACGTTCGTGGCGTCGTAGAACGCGCCGTTCATCGCGGAGGAAGCGAGAAGCGCCGGCGCGACGAACGCCGCGTACTCGATCGTCTCCCCCTCGAACCTGATGTCGCCGATGAACTCCTGCAGCGGGTAGACGAAGAAGAAGAGGTAGAAGAGCGGCTCGAAGAAGCCGGAGAACAGGATCATCCACGTCCGGCGATAGACCATGACGTTGCGCTCGATGATCAGCAGACCGCCGAGGGCCGGCCGGCCCGGCGCCGTCAGCCGCGCGCGTGCGACGAGCTCGCTCATACGACGAGCCTCCGGCTGTACGTGAACTTCGCGGCGACGAGACCGGCCGCGACGAACGCCAGCAGGTATGCGACGTGGAGGAGGTCGGCCGGAACGACGTTGCCGAGCGTCAGGTCGCGGCACAGCGTCACGCCGTGCCAGAGCGGCGTGAACCAGGCGACCACCTCGAGCGCCCTCGGCAGGCTCGAGATCGGGAAGAACGTGCCCGAGAAGAGGAACATCGGGAGGATCACGAAGCGGAAGATCGCGATGAACGAGACCTCGGTCTGCGTGTGCGCGGCCCATGCGGCGAGTGGTGCCGTGAACGCGAGCCCGACGAGGACCGTCACGGGGATCGCGAGCACTCCGAGCGGCGACTCGACCGCACCGAAGGCCGCGATCACGACGAAGTAGACCGTCGCGGTCAGGATCAGCCGGAAGGTGAAGTACGCCTGATGGCCGAGGATGACGTCGCGGATCCGCAGCGGCGTCGCGAGCATCGCGTGGTACTGCCGGTCCCACTTGATCGCGGACAGGACGGGCCAGCTCGCCTCGAACGACGCGATCTGCATGGCGGTCGCAGCCATGAGGCCGGGCGCGACGAACTCGAGGTACGAGACGCCGCTCGGGAGATCCGCCGACCGGTCGACGAAGACCCCGAGTCCCACGCCGAGCGCGAGGAGGTAGACGACCGGCGAGACGATGCTCGTGACGACGTTGCCGCGCCACATGCGCCGGTACTGCGTCATGAAGAACTCGAGCGGCCTGAAAGCGAGCGTCAAGGAGCTCATTCGATGAGGCTCCGTCCGGTCAGGTGCAGGAAGACGTCCTCGAGCGTGCTGCGCCTGACCATGACGCTCTCGGGAACGAGCCCGCGCTCGTGCAGCCCGTGGGACGCCGCGTCGCCGTCGTCCGTGTACAGCAGCACGCGGTCCGGGAGCGGCTCGACGCGCTCGACCAGCCCTTCCGTCCAGAATCCGAGATCGTCCGGCCGGCTCCCGTCGTCGAAGCGGAGCTCGACGACCTCTCGGGTCGAGTAGCGCTCGATGAGGTCGCGTGGCGAGCCCTCCGCCACGATCTTCCCGTGGTCCATCACGACGAGCCGGTCGCAGAGCTGCTCCGCCTCGTCCATGTAGTGCGTCGTCAGCAGCAGCGTGACACCCTGCCGCTTCAGCCGGTACAGGCGGTCCCAGACGACGTGACGGGCCTGCGGGTCGAGCCCGGTGGTCGGCTCGTCGAGCAGGAGGACCTCCGGCTCGTTCACGAGGGAGCGCGCGATCGTCAACCGGCGCTTCATCCCGCCCGAGAGCGGCTCGACCTTGTCGTTCGCGCGCTCGGTGAGCTCGACGAAATCGAGGAGCTCGTCGGCGCGCGGTCCGAGCTCCTTGCGCGGCAGCCCGAAGTAGCGGCCGTAGATGATGATGTTCTCGCGGACGGTGAGCTCCATGTCGAGCGTGTCCTGCTGCGGGACGACGCCGAGGCGCGCACGGATCTTCGACCCGTCGCGCGCCGGGTCCATCCCGAGGACACGCAGAGTCCCCTCCGTGACGGGAGACACGCATCCGATCATGCGCATCGTGGACGTCTTCCCTGCTCCGTTCGGGCCGAGGAAGCCGAACGCCTCGCCTCGCTGGAGGTCGAAGTCGATGCCGTCGACGGCGACGAAGTCGCCGAAGCGCTTCACGAGATCGCGGGCATGGATGAGTGGCTGGCCGTTGTGCGCGGTCACCCGCGAAACGCTAGCTATCGCGTTACGGCCTGCGGGCGAGCTTCGTGGCCTCGACGTCGGAGGCGATCTGCTCGACCAGCGCCGCCTCGGAGTCGAAGGCGGCCTCGTCCCGCAGGCGCTCCCAGAGCTCGACCACGAGGCGCTTTCCGTACAGATCGCCCTCGAAGTCGAGGAGGTACGGCTCGATTCTGCGCTCCGAGCCGCCGTAGTGCGGATTCGTCCCGATCGAGATCGCCGCACGATGGCCGAGGCCGAACCCCGCATAGATGCCGTACCGGGGGCACGCGAGGTCAGGCTCGAGTCGAAGGTTCGCAGTCGGGTAGCCGAGCGTCCCGCCCCGCTGGTCGCCGGCGACCACGACGCCGTCGAGCTCGAACGGGCGGCCGAGCATGGCGGCCGCAGCGCGGACGTCACCCTCTGCGAGGGCCGCGCGGATGGCCGTCGAGGACACGCCCGCGCAACTCGGGGACGACGATGACCTCGTACCCGAGGTTCTCGAGGAGCGAGAGGTCGCCCGACCGCCGCACGCCGAAGCGGAAGTCGGCCCCCGCGACGACGGTCTCCACGCCGGTCGCACGCAGGTAGCGCTCGGCGAACTCCTCCGGCGTCAACTGCTGGAGCTCGGGTGTGAAGGCGGCGACGAGGACGTCGCTCACGCCGGCGTCGCCGAGGAGCTCGACGCGCCGTTCGAGCGTCGTCAGCAGCTCGACCCGGTTGCCGAGAGCGATCCGCGGATGCGGGTCGAACGTGATCACCGTCGGCTCGAGCCCGGTCGCGCGAACCGTGTCGATCACGGCGCGGTGGCCCCGGTGGACGCCGTCGAAGCTCCCGATCGCAACGGCGCGTGGGCGCGGGTCGAGCCCCGCCGGATCGCGGGCAACCGTCACGCGAGCCTCGCAAGCGCGTCCTCGGGCTCGATGATCCTCTCCGGATCGGCCTCGTCGACGCGAAACGGACCGATCTCGGTCCGGCGCAGTGCGACGCAGTGTCCGCCCAGCGCCTCGGCGATCGCACGCACGTACGTGCCGGACGAGACGTGCAGCTCCAGGCGCGCCACGCCGTCGTCGTAGCTGTCGAGGACCAGTTCGTGGACGTGCATCGTGCGAACGGGCATCTCGACCGCGACGCCCCTGCGATGGAGCGCGTACGCGCGCTGGCCGTCGATCTTCACGGCCGAGGCCGCCGGGATCGGGAGATCGACCGCGCCGCGCAGGCGGTCGAGCGCCTCCTCGAGCTCGTCGGGAGCCGGTGGCTCGTGCTCGTCGACGCGATCCCCGTCGATGTCTCCGGTGGTCGTCCGCGCGGCGAGGTCGACGGTGGTCTCGTAGCGCTTGGGCAGGCCGACGAACTGCGGCTGCAGTCGGGTCGACGCGCCCGAGAGGAGGAGAAGCAGGCCGGTCGCGAAGGGGTCGAGCGTCCCGGCGTGCCCGGTGCGCGCGCCCGTGCGTCGACGGGTAGCCGCGACGATCGCGAACGACGTCGGCCCCGCCGGCTTGTCCACGAGGATCACACCGCTCGGTGCGAGCGCACGAGGCGGCACTAGCGCCCCGCGGGAGATCCGACCTGGGCTGTCACCTCGCGCACGATGAACTCGGTGATCTCGTCGACGGAGAGATCACTCGAGAATCCTGCAGCCTCGCGATGGCCTCCCCCACCCGACTTGCGGGCGATCGCACTGACGTCGACCTCGTCGACCGAGGAGCGAAGCGACACCTTCCGCGCCGGCGCGCCGTCGCGCGGTGGCTCGCGGATGAGCGCGGACACGGCGGAGCCCTCGACCGACCGGAGGACGTCGATGATGCCCTCGGAGTACGGCTCGGTCGCACCCACCGCCTCGAAGTCGCCCCGCACGAGATGCGAGACGACGATCTCGCCGCCCTCGAGCACCTGCGCACGCTCGAGCGCCCGCGCGAGCAGCTTGAGCTTCGCGAACTGGACATTCTCGTAGACACCCTGGAACACCCGGTTCACGTCGGCGCCCGCCTCGACGAGGTCGGCTGCGAGGCGAAGCGCCTTCGGGCTCGTGTTCGCGTACTGGAACCGCCCTGTGTCGGTCACCAGCGCGATGTAGAGCGCCTCCGCGATCTGGGGCGTGAGGCTCACACCGAGCTCCCGGAAGACGTCCGCGAGCACCTCCCCGGTGGAGGAGGCGTCGGACACGATGAGATTGACGTCGCCGAAGCGCGGATTGTCGTGGTGATGGTCGATGTTGACGGTGAAGGACGCGGCGTCGACGACGCCGGGCTCGGCGCCGACGCGGCTCGCGCTCGCGCAGTCCACGGCGACGAGCACGCGCTCGCCGAAGTCGGCGGGACGCTCGCGGCGGAGTCCCTGGCTCTCGAGCTCGAGGAAGCGGTACTCGCCGGGCAGCGGCGCCGGGCCGCCGAGGAACATCACGACGTCCTTCCCGAGCTCACGGAGCGCGAGGCCCGTCGCGAGCACCGACCCGAGCGCGTCGCCGTCCGGTGCCTCGTGCGACGTCACGACGAACCGCTCGTTCTCGCGGAGGGCGGCTACGACCGCCTGCATGTCAGTCTGGGTCGACATCGGGCTCGGGCTCCGAGGGCGCGAGCTCGTCGATGATCTTCGTGAGCCGAACCCCCCTCTCGATCGCGGGATCGTATTCGAACCTCAGGACCGGGGTCCGGCGGGTGCCGAGGCGACGCCCCACGTGCGCCTGGAGGACTCCGTGCGCTGCTCGCAGGCCCTCGAGCGTCCGCTCCTGCTCCGCGTCGTTCCCGAGCACGCTGATGTAAACGGTGGCGTGCTCGTAGCCCGTGGCGGTCACGACGCCGGTCACGGTCACGAAGCCGATTCGAGGATCCTTGAGCGTCGGAATGCTCTCGGAGAGAACGTGACGGATGGCCTCGTTCACGCGCCTCTTCCTCCCTCCTCCTCCGCTGCTACCGCTCGCCAGGGACGACCACCTCCCGGTCGGAGCGCACGAGCTCCCATGCCTGCGACCCGAGGTACCTGTCCACGGCGTCGAGGAGCGCGTGCAGCTCGCCGTGTTCGCGGGTCGTGCACGCGACCGCGAGCGTCGAGCGCTGCCAGAGCTCGTGGTGGTCGACCTCGGCGACCGAGGCTCCGAAGCGGTCGTGCAAGTGCGCCTTCGCGGACCTCACGTACTTCCGCTTGCCCTTGAGCGAGCCGGACTCGGGGAAGTGGAGCTCCACGGTGAGGATCCCGACGTAGCCGGTCGCCACGGCGGACGCGCTACTCGTCGTCGTCAGCGGCGGGAGGCGGCGGTGCAGCGGGCGTGTCGAGATCGGTGCGCTCGACCGCGCGCGTCTCGAACGCCTCGAGCACGTCGCCTTCCTTCACGTCGTTGAAGCCGTCGAGGAGGATGCCGCACTCGAAGCCCTCGCTCACCTCGCGTGCGTCGTCCTTGAAGCGCTTGAGCTGGGAGATCGACGTCTCGTAGATGACCGTGCCGTCCCGCACCACCCGCACGCGTGCACCGCGGCGCACGACGCCCGAGGTGACCATGCAGCCCGCGATCGTCCCGAGACGCGAGACGCGGAACAGTGCGCGCACCTCCGCCTCGCCGAGCGTCTCCTCGGTCTCGACCGGCGAGAGCATTCCGACGAGCGCCTTCTGGATGTCCTCGGTGAGCTGGTAGATGACGCGGTACGTGCGGATGTCCACGCCCTCGCGCTCGGCGAGCGCACGCGCATCCGCGCTCGGCCGGACGCTGAAGCCGACCACGAGTGCGTCGGAGGCGGATGCGAGGTTGATGTCGTTCTCGGTGATGCCGCCCACACCCGTGTGGATGACGTTGACGCGCACCTCCGGGTGCTGGATCTTCTGGAGCTCCCCGACGAGCGCCTCGACGGATCCCTGCACGTCGCCCTTCAGGACGATGTTCAGGTCCTGGACCTCCCCCGCCTGCAGGTCGTCGTGCAGCGTCTCGAGCGAGACCCGACGACGCGGACGCTGCGCCAGCTGCTCGCGCCGCAGTCTCTCCGCCCGCACGTTCGCCAGGTGCTTGGCCTGGCGCTCGTGCTCGACGACGCGTACGAACTCACCCGCGGCCGGCGGATGGTCGAAGCCGAGGACCTCGACCGGCTCTCCCGGCCCTGCCTGCTTCACCTTCTCGCCCCGGTAGTCGTAGAGCGCGCGCACCTTGCCGGATGCGTCCCCGGCGACGGCGGCGTCACCGACGCGGAGCGTCCCTCGGTGGACGAGCACGGTCGAGACCGGTCCGCGGCCGACGTCCAGGCGCGACTCGATGACGACGCCCGAGGCGTCGGCCCCGGCGTTCGCGCGCAGGTCGAGCTCGGCATCGGCGACGAGCAGGATCTTCTCGAGCAGGTCGTCGAGGTTCTCCTTCTGCTTCGCCGAAACGGCCGAGAACTGCGTGGTCCCGCCCCAGTCCTCGGGCTGAAGGCCCTCGGCTGCGAGCTCGCTCTTCACGCGGTCGACGTTCGCGTCCGGCATATCCATCTTGTTCACGGCGACGACGATCGGCACTTCGGCCGCGCGGGCGTGCGAGATCGACTCCTTCGTCTGCGGCATGACGCCGTCGTCGGCTGCGACGACGAGAACCGCGATGTCGGTGATCTTCGCGCCGCGTGCGCGCATTGCGGTGAACGCTTCGTGGCCGGGCGTGTCGAGGAAGGTGATGCGCCGACCGTCGATCTCTGCCTGGTACGCGCCGATGTGCTGCGTGATTCCTCCGGCCTCCGTTTCGACGACCGCGGCCTCGCGGATCGCATCGAGGAGCGTCGTCTTGCCGTGATCGACGTGGCCCATGATCGTGACGACAGGAGGCCGCGGAACGAGGTCCGCCTCGGCGTCGTCGTACGACGCGGGTTCGAGCTCCTCCTCGGCAGCGTGCTTGATCGTGATCTCGCGCTCGAGCTCCGAGCCGATTATCTCGACCTCCTCATCGGACAGGGACTGCGTCGCAGTCCGCATCTGGCCCATGCCCATGAGGATCTTGATGAGCTCCGGCATGGGGACGCCGAGCGCTTGCGAGAGGTCCTTGACGGTGACGCCGGACTCGACCGTGATCGGGCCCGTCGGAGGCGGTGCCGGCGCCTGGCGCGGCTGCGGGGGCGCGCTCGAGCGATCGCGGGCCTGGCGGCCGGCGCTTCGCCCTCCGCCACCCTCGATGACGACACGCCGCTTCCGCCCGCCGGTTCCCCCGCGGGGTCGGATCGGGCGATTCGGTCCCTTGCGTCCGTCGGCCATCAGTCGTCCAGTCTAGAACCGCAGAGGCCTCAGGCCTCCTCGCGGGTCTCCTCTTCGGACTGGAGCGCATCCTCGACGACCGCGGCGACCTCGAGCTCGGCTTCGACCTCGGCGATCTCCTCCTCCACCTCGGCGACCTCTTCGGCCTCCTCGATCGCCTCGGCGATGGCCTCGATCTCGACGGCCTCCTCGGTCGGCTCTTCGTCGCCTTCCGACGGCTCGTCCGCCGCTGCCGGCTGGTTCACGAGCGCCTGGTGCGCGGGGACACCGCAGTAGCGGGAGCCCGGGAGCGCCGCGTTCGGGCAGCGCTTGCCGTTCGAGAGCACTGCGGCGCAGCGCCCGGAGAACTCCTCGCCGTCCTCGGATCCCGCGTACGCGAGCTCGGCCTCGGCCTGGGCGAACTCCTGCTCGGACTGGATGTCGATCTTCCAGCCCGTGAGCCGCGTGGCCAGGCGGGCGTTCAGGCCCTCCTTGCCGATCGCGAGCGCGAGCTGGTCGTTCGGGACGACGACCGTCGCTTCCTTCGTCTCGTCGTCGATGTAGACCTCGCGGACGCGCGCAGGCGACAGCGCCTTCGCGACGAAGCGCGCGGGCTCCGTGTTCCACGGGATGATGTCGATCTTCTCGCCGCGGAGCTCCGAGACGACCATGCGCACGCGCGAGCCACGTGGGCCAACGCACGCACCGACCGGGTCGACGCCCTGCATGTGCGACTCGACGGCGATCTTCGACCTGTACCCGGGCTCACGTGCCACGCCGCGGATCTCGACAAGACCGTCGGCGATCTCGGGCACCTCGAGCTCGAAGAGCGCGCGGATCAGCTCGGGATCGCGGCGCGAAAGGATGACCTGAGGCCCCTTCGTTCCCGACCGTACCTCGGCGATGACGGCCTTGATGCGGCTTCCCTGCTCGTAGCGCTCTCCGTCCACCTGCTCGGAGCGCGGAAGGAGCGACTCGACGCGACCGAGGTCGACGAGCACGTTGTTCCGGTCGCCCGCCTGCTGGACGATGCCGGTCACGACCTCGCCCTGACGGTCGACGTACTCCTCGTACATGATCGCTCGCTCCGCCTCCCGGATCCGCTGCTGGATGACCTGCTTCGCCGTCTGAGCGGCGATGCGGCCGAAGTTGTCGGGAGTCACGTCGGTGCGCACGATCTGATCCGGAGGCACCTGCGACCAGTCGAGCTCGAGGTCCTCGTCGGTGATGAGCGTGTGCTGGCGCTCGCCGGTCTCCTCCTCGAGCTGCTCGAGCTCGAGGATGCGCGCCTCGCGCGCCTCCTCGACGAGCCGCGTCTCGATGTCCCCGGGGATCTCGATCCCGAAGACGCGGAACTCACCGACGCCGTCGAGCTTGACCTCGGCGTGGCGCGTCGCGCCCGGCGTCTTCTTGTAGGCGGCACGGAGGGCGTCCTCGAGGGCGGTGATGAGCACGCCTTCCTCGATGCCCTTCTCCCGCTCGATCGCCTGAATGCCCTCGATGATCTCCTGGCTCATGTCGTCAACCCCTCGTCGATCAGATTTGCCCGCACGATCTCCTCGTACGGGATGTGGATCTCGCCGGCGTCGCCGGCCTCGAGTGCGATGGCGTCGTCGCCGGCCTCGGTGAGAAGCCCGCGGTACCGGTTCTTCCGACCTCCCTCGACCCGCACCGATACGCGCGCGCCGACGGCGTGGGCGAAGTGCTCCGGCTTGCGGAGGGGACGGTCCGGCCCCGGCGAGGAGACCTCGATCGCGTACTGCGCCCGATAGGCGTCGAGCGCGTAGGTGACGCGCTCGCAGAGCGCATGGTCGACGCCGTCCTCGTGGTCGATGTAGACGCGGATTCGGTTCGGGGACGGGAGCTCGACGGCGAGGACCTCGACGCCCGGCACGCGCGACTCGACCGTCGGTGCGATCTCGTCCTGCAGCGTGCGTTCCTTGGCGAACGTGGTGCTCATCGGTCTCTGTGCACTGCTCCTCTCAACAAAAATGGGCGCGACGCGCCCATTTCGTGAAGCCGGTGAAATGTGGTGCCAGAACGATAGCACCCGACTAGCCGAGGGCGACCAGTGCAACGCCTGCGACGACCGCGACCGCACCCGCGACGCGGGACCGGTCGACCCGCTCGTCGAGCACGATCGCTCCGAGCGCGACCGCGAAGAGAACGCTGGTCTCGCGCACCGCAGCGACGGCAGGCGCCGGGGCGAGCGTCAGCGCTCCGAGCACGAAGGCGTACGCCGCGAACGCGAGGATCGACGCACCGAGGGTCGTCCATCGGATCGCGGCCCGAACCCGTGGGAGTCGTCCTCGCGCGGCGTGCCAGGCGAGAGCGACGAGGGCGACGGGCACGAGGACGAGCTCGAAGTACGGGATGACTCGCGCGTGTTCGACACCCTCCTTGTCGACGAGCGTGTAGCCCGCGATCGAGACGCCGATCGCGAGCGCGAGCAGGAGCCCGGCCGCGTCGGCGTCGCCCGAGAGGCCGCGCACGAGGACGATCCCGCCGCCGACCAGCACGACGCCGACGGCCTGGATCCAGCCGATGGTCGTGCCGACGACCGCTGCGCCCACGAGGACGAGCACGGGTGCGCTCCCGCGCGCCACCGGATACACGAGGCTCAGGTCCGACCGTCCGTACGCCGCCGTGAGCAGCGCGAAGTACGCGATCTCGAGGAGAGCGGACGCCGCGATCCACGGGATCGCGGCCGCGTCGACGTCCCAGGTCAGGACTGCGACGGGCGCGAAGAGGAGCACCGATAGCCCGAGTGCGACGGTCGTCGCGGCAGCGATGTCGACAGCGCGCGCGAGGATGACGTTCCAGCCGGCATGGAGCACGGCCGCCGCGAGGACGAGAACGAACGCGGAGAGCGGCACTCAGGCGTCCAGGACGATCGTCACGGGCCCGTCGTTGACGAGCGAGACGGCCATGTGAGCTCCGAACACGCCGGTTGCGACCGACGAGACGCCAGCTTCGTGTAGTGCCTCGCAGAAACGCTCGTAGAGCGGCTCAGCGACCTCGGGACGCGCTGCGAGGTGGAAGTCGGGTCGAGTCCCCTTCTGGTGCTTGCTATCGGCGATGAGCGTGAACTGGCTCACCACCAACGCCGCTCCCTCCACGTCGAGGAGGGAACGGTCGAAACGCCCGTCCGTATTCTCGAAGATCCGAAGCCGGGCGACCCTCCCCGCGAGCCGCTCGGCAGTGACGCTGGTGTCCGCGGTCGCGACGCCGAGCAGCACGACGACGCCGCCCGCGATCGTTCCTACCGGCTCTCCGCCGACCGAGACCGACGCCTCGGCGACGCGTTGGACGACGGCCCGCACGGCTACTCGAGCGTGTCGCCGTCGGCGGCCCGCGGGCGCAGCGAGCGCGCGAGCTTGATGTGCGGGGTCGCGTCGTCGCGGCGACCCTGATTCACGAGCGTTCGGCCCAGCGCGTAGTGCGCGAACTCATCGGACGGATCGAGCTCGACGAGCGCGCGAAACTCCGCCTCGGCCTCCTCCCAGCGCCTGATCCGGAAGTACGCGATGCCGAGCGCCTCGCGAATCGACCGTGAAGTCGGTTCGTTCCGCTTCGCCTTCTCGAGCGGCACCGTCGCCTGGGCGGGCATGCCGTTCCGCAGGTGGCTGCGGCCGAGCTGGAAGAGGTCATACGTCTCGGTCACGCCGACCCGTCGGACCGGAGCGACCGGAGCGACACGAACCCGCGGAAGCGGGCCCACAGGGACAGGTCTCGGCGGGCTGCAGCCAGCAGTTTCCGGAGCTCCAGGCGCGCCGTCCGAGCTCCCTGCTCCACGCTTGCCGGCGGCCCGTAGCGCGCACGGGCGACGGCGCCGGCGAATGCCCCGCATTCGAGGCCGAGCTCCAGCCGCACCGCACGCTGCAGCGAGACCAGCGTCGTGTTCGCGCCGACCGCGACTCCCTGATCCCTCAGGAACCCTTCGAGCTCCTGGCGACTGGCAGTCGCCAGGCGCCTCGGATCGCGCGACAGGTAGCGAAGGCGCCGCCGCGCAGCTTTGCCGACGCCGACCACGAGCATCCAGATCACCGCTAGGGCGAGCCCGATGCCCACGAGCCACGGTGCGCGGTCGGCCGGCGTGGCGGTCGTCAGTCCGAGGTCGCTCACGTCCGGCCGCCGCGTAGTTCGAGGAGGCAGGCTCCCGGAGAGCTGCCCGCGTCGCAGCGCTGCGACGGCCGCCCGGGAGCCGGAGGCGAAGGTGTAGTCGCCGCCCAGCGTCCCGCGCCCGGGCGTCGGATCGAACGGCACCCACCCCTCTCCGGCGAACCAGACCTCGACCCAGGCGTGGGCGTCGTGGTCGGTGACGACCCAGGTGTCGCCGTCACGCGTGCCGCTCGTGAACCCCACGGCGACGCGCGCGGGGATCCCGAGCAATCGGAGCATGAGCGCCATCGCGCCGGCGAAGTGCTGGCAATACCCGGTCTTCGTCCGTGTCACGAAGTCCACGAGGGGCGGGCCGGACGTGCGTGGAGGCGACTCGTCGTAGCGGAACCCTCCTGTCTGGCGGAACCACGATTCGAGCGCCAGCACGGCTCCGTACTGCGTCGTCGCCTTGCCGGCCACGCGGTGCGCGACCTCGTAGAGCGTGGGCTGCCAGCTGTAGCCGAGGTACGACGGATCGCGCAGGAACGCCTGCATCGCCTGCTCGCGCCGCGGAGTTGCGAAGCCGGGATAGACGCGTCCGTCCACCTCGAGGAAGCGGGTGGCGGCAGGGGGTGTCCGGGCCGGCGCCGCCGCAAGCGCACGCGGAGCCGGGTCCGGGGCGTAGCTCCACACCCTGTAGCGCTGACCTGCCCGGACGGGATCGCGGACCCGCAGGACGCCGCCCGAGAGCTGGAAGACGGTTCCGAAGCGGCTTGCATCGAGTCCGACCGGCGTGCCCGCCGCGGCGAGGTGGTCGTCGACGAGCGCCTCGACCTGGACGGTCTGCTCGAGCCAGTTTGCGGGCTTCGCGGCCCTCGCGGGCACGAGCTGCGGCAGCTGCAGCGCACGCTTCTCGCCGTCGACCTGGTCGAGCCAGAAGAGATCCTCGCTCCAATGGTTGTTGGAGACGAGGTCGAGCGTCGTCGTCCGCCAGTAGTTCGGCAACGTCGGCCCCTCGACGCGAAGGACGACGGTCTTCGTCGGCGGGAACGTGATCCCCGAGTAGTTCGAGTCCCAGACGAAGCGGACCGCGCTCGCCTCCTTCGCGGGACCGCGCAGGTCCCAGCTCTCCCAGTCGAGCGCCGCAGTGCGGCCGAGCGTAGTCACCGACGACGCCGACGCTGCGCCGACGACGACGAGCGCAGCGATCGCGGTTCCCGCTACGAGCGTCCTCAGTGAGCTCGCGCGCAGGACGAGCGGGATCGCGAGCCCGGCCACGAGTGCGACCGTGCCGAACGCGATCGCGCTTCCTCCGGACAGCGTCGCAGGCCAGCCGACGCCGGCCACCACGACGGCGGAGGCGGCTATCGGCCGTCGCGCGGCGACGAGGAGCGCCACGGCGAGCGTGAAGCCGAAGACCGCGCACAGCACGAGCGAGTGCATCTCGGGGTTCCGAACCGGTACGAACGGCAGGAAGACGCCGTAGAAGTCGACGACGCCGGTCCCGACGTCACGAAGCATCGGCGCGAGGACGCGCTCGTCGCGGAACGGCAGGAGCTCCCATGGCTGCGCGCCGAACGCGACCCAGCTCGCCGCGAGCGTCGCCGGGGCGAGTGTCAGCAAGCGCACTCTCCCGGACGGCACCAGCGCCGGCCCGATCGCGAGCGCCGCGATCGCAAGCGCATCGCCGATCCTGCGCGGCTGCTCGAGGCTGAGCCACGCTGCGGTGACGGCGAGCGCCGCCACGCTCGCTGCGACGAGCGTCCTAGCCATGCGCGGTAGCTCCGATCGTTCGGGCGGAGAGCACGCCTTGGAGGTCGTCTCCCGCCCGGACGACTGCTGTCGGAACGCCATACGCCGCAAGCCGCAGCACGCCCGGCTCTCCCCGCGTCGGCCGAGACGCGAAGCTGGCCGAGTCCACCCACACGACGGATACGGACCGCCGCGACGCGACGGACAGCATCGCCGCGAACGCCGCTTGATCCCGTGTCGCCGTGACGACGGTCAGCTCGCCTGGGCCCGCTTTCGACGTAATGCCAGCCAGAGCTCGCGCGAGACCGCAGGGCGCGTCAGGCGTCGCGGCCGCCAGGACCATGACGGCTCCGCCAAGCTCGGCGTGTGCCGAGCGCACGGGAACGGGCACAGCCGTCCTTCCCGTCGACACGAGCGTC
Source organism: uncultured Gaiellaceae bacterium (assembly GCA_963736935.1). Lineage (GTDB taxonomy): Bacteria > Actinomycetota > Thermoleophilia > Gaiellales > Gaiellaceae > GMQP-bins7. The sequence goes on from CAVTQX010000017.1 coordinate 19,414, forward strand.
GCCGCCCGACCGCGGAGGGCATGTGCCTGCAGGATCGATCCGGCAACGCGAACGGCCGAGTCGAAGCTCGAGTCGGGGGCGGCGCCGACGTCTCCCGCCGGGTCGCAGTCGAGGAGGACGACCACCCCGTCGTGCGACGTGTCCTCGAGCTCCTTGACCATGAGCTGTCCACGACGCGCGCTCGTCGGCCAGTGCACGCGGCGAAGAGACTCGCCCTGCTCGTACTCGCGGACCGAGTGGAAGTCGAATCCCGCGGCACGCCGCAGGAGCAGCCTCCGACCGTCACCCCCGACGACGCCCGCGTCGCAGAAGAGGCCGTCGAGCGCGACGAGCCTGGGGCGGACGACGAGCGTCGTCCGCTCGAACGAGACCGGCGGCCTCACGGACGCGAGGCCGAGGAGATCGCCGACCACGACCTCTGCTGTATCGATCGCATAGATCCCACGCGCCATCCGCCCGAGATCGATCTCGGCCGACAGGACGCGCCCGTGGCCCCGAAGGCGCAGTGACCGAGGTCCGAGTCGGCCGATCTCCAGGTCGATCGAACTCGAGCCGAGCAAGACGCGCGACGCGCGGCTCAGCTCCGCGACGAGTCGCACGTGATCGCCCTCCGTCGCCGATTCGGGGCGCACGTCGAGCGAGAGGGCGACGGGTCGCTCCGCAAGCCAGGTCCACAGCCAGGTCGCACCCCACGCCAGGAGGAAGCCGAGACCGACGACGCCGAGCGGACGAGAACCGGACGCGATCGCGGCCCCCAGTGCCACGGCGCCCAGGCCGAGACCCCCGCGCCAGGAGCTCATCGCGGTGTGACTGCCTCGGCGAGCGCCCTCTCGATCGCATCCTCGCCGCGAGTACCGGCCGCGCGCGCCTCGGGCGCGACGATCACACGGTGCGAGAGCACGGCTCGTGCGACGCTCTGGACGTCCTCGGGCACGACGTAGTCGCGGCCGTGTACGGCGGCGCGGGCCTTGGCCATCCGCAGGAGTGCGATCCCCGCGCGAGGACTGGCGCCGAGCGCGAGGAGCGAGCTCTCGCGCGTGTGTCGTACGAGCGTCACGACGTAGTGGCCGACGCTCTCCTCGACGTACACGGCACGTGCGGCCTCGATCGCGGTGAGGAGGTCCTCGCGATCCGCGACGGGGACGAGCTGATCGAGCGGCGGGCTCGTCGTCTGCTCCGCGAGCATCCGCGCCTCCTCGCCGTGTGGCGGGTAGCCGAGCGAGAGGCGCGCCGTGAAGCGGTCGAGCTGCGCCTCCGGGAGCGGATACGTCCCCTCGTACTCGATCGGGTTCTGCGTGGCGATGACGAAGAACGGCTGCTCGAGCTCGTACGTCTCACCGTCGATCGTCACTTGCGCCTCCTGCATGCATTCGAGCAATGCGGACTGCGTCTTCGGTGACGCGCGGTTGATCTCGTCGACGAGGAGCACGTTGGCGAAGACAGGCCCCGGGCGGAACTCGAACTCGCCGGAGCGCTGGTTGAAGACGTTCACGCCGGTGACGTCCGTCGGCAGCAGGTCCGGAGTGAACTGGAGACGCGAGAACGACAGGTCGAGCGAGCGGGCGACGGACTTCGCGAGCATCGTCTTTCCCACGCCCGGGAAGTCCTCGATGATGAGGTGCCCCTCCGCGATGAGGCACAGGACGCACAGCTCGAGGGTCGTGCGCGGCGCCCGGACCGAGCGTTCGAGGTTCTCCACGACGCGCTCGACGACCTCCGCAGCGGAGCGCGCTGCGACCGGCGGCCCCTCCGCGCGCACGGCGTCGGTCATGCGTCCGAGAGTAGCCGCTCCACCTCGTCGAGAACAGCCGCCGCGATCACGATCTTCGGGGCTTTCTCGATCGTATGCTCGCCGCGCTCCGAGACGACCACGACCTCGTTGTCGGGCGCGTCGAAGCCGATGTCCGAGCGGCTCACGTCGTTGAACACGAAGAGGTCGGCGTTCTTGGCGACGCGCTTCTCGCGCGCGCGTGCGAGCCCCGCGTCGCCACGGTCGGCGGCGAATCCCACGAGCACCTGCCCGTCGCGTCGTCGGGAGCCGATCGCGGCGAGCACGTCGGCCGTCGGCTCGAGAGCCACGTCCCAGTTGGCGCCGTCCTTGGAACGCTTGTCCTCGAGCGGCGCTGCCGGTCGGTAGTCCGCGACCGCCGCCGCCATCACGATCACGTCCGCATCGGCTCGCTCGAGCGCCTCGCGCTCGAGGTCCGCCGCCGTCGGCGTTTCCACGAGGGAGATCCCCGCTGGCGCGGGCACGGCAAGGTTGGCCGCGAGCAGGGTGACGTCGGCGCCGCGCCGCCCCGCCTCCTCGGCGAGTGCGACGCCCATGCGGCCCGACGAGCGGTTCCCGACGTACCGCACCGCGTCGAGCGGCTCGCGTGTTCCCCCGGCCGAGACCACGACACGTCTCCCGGCAAGCGGGCCGCCGCCTGGGCGGAGCAGCTGTTCGATCCGGCTCTGGATCTCCTCCGGCTCGGCCATGCGGCCGACGCCCTCTTCCCCCTCCGCGAGCTCGCCTTCGGTCGGGCCCACGACGAGTACCCCGCGTGAGCGCAACACCGCGAGGTTCGCCTGCGTCGCCGGGTGCTGCCACATACGCGTGTTCATCGCCGGCGCGACGAGAACGGGACCCGAGTGCGCGAGCGCGGCCTCGGTCAGGACGTCGTCCGCGAGGCCGTGTGCCAGCCGCGCAAGCGTGTTGGCCGTGAGCGGGGCCACGACGAGCAGGTCGAACCGGCCCAGATGCGGGTACGGGTCGTCGCTCGGGGGGCGTCGCGCGAGCGCGGCGAAGGTCTCGGCCGCCACGAACCGCTCGGCGCTCGCCGTGAGCACGGGGTGCACCTCGTCTCCGGCGCGAACGAGCAGCCGGACGAGCGTGCAGGCCTTGTAGGCCGCGATCCCACCGGTCACGCCGAGCAGGATGCGCGCCATGCGCCGCTGCCTCAGCTCGCGGGTGCGAGCTGTCTGATCTTCCCGTTCGCGACTTCCTCCATCGCCATCGTGAGGTAGTTCTTCGAACGGGACTCGATCAGCGGGGGCGGCGCTTCCTCGAAGCCGATGCCCTCACCGAGCTGGTGGTGGTAGTTGTTGATCTGGCGGGCCCGCTTGGCCGCGATGAGCACGAGCGCGTAACGGGAGCCGCCGACCTGGTCGAGCAGATCGTCGAGACGTGGGTAAATCATGTTCGGGGGATGGTACCTGCGATCCCGAGCTCGCACTCGACGAGGGCTGCGAGGGCGCTCGTGGCGCGCTCGAGCTCGTCGTTTCGCACCATGTAGCGGAACTCGTGCGCCCGTTCGAGCTGCGAGCGAGCGAGCGTGATCCGGTCGCCGATCTCGCCCGTGCTCTCGGTCGCACGCTCGCGGAGCCGGCGCTCGAGCTCCTCGACGTCGGCCGCGATGAAGATCGTCACGCTCCCGGGTACGTCGCTCTGCACCTTGAGCGCTCCTTCGAGCTCGAGCTCGAGCACGCAGATCGCGTCGTTCTCCGCGATCCGCTCCATCTCGGAGCCCAGCGTGCCGTAGCGCCGGCCCGACACGTACGAAACCCACTCGAGGAAATCGCCGTCGTCGACCCGACGTGTGAAGTCGTCGTCGGTCAGGAACCAGTAGTCGTGACCGTCGACCTCACCCGGGCGCTGCGGCCGAGTCGTCGCCGACACCGCGACCTCCAGGCCGGCCACCCTCTCGATCAGCCCCCGGATCAGCGTCCCTTTGCCAGCCCCGGACGGGCCCGTTACGACGAACACGGGCCTCGACGGCAGCTGCGCCTACCTACCCGCGGTGGTTGAAGAGCTCGACCAGCTCGGTCCGCTGGCGCTCGGAGAGGCCGCCGACCGTCTTCGACTGGCTGATCCTGCACTGGTTGAGAAGCCGTGCCGCCTTCACGCGCCCGAACTTGGGGACGGCCATGAGCATGTCGAACACCTTGGCCGTCTCGACCCATTCGGGTGGATCGAGGAGGATCGTCTCGATGCTCGCGCGACCCGCCTTGAGGTCACGCTTGAGCTGCGCGCGCCTGACCCGGACGTCGTTCGCTCGCTGGAGCGCTTCCATCCTCTGGTCGAGCGAGCGCGCCGGTGCCTGTGCGTGCGACTTCGTCGTGACCATGAGCCGGACGAGTCTACCAATGTTCCCGACATGGTCAAGCAGAACTGTTTCTGCCGATTTGCAGGGCTTTTGGTGTTGCCCAGAGAGCTTACAGCGTCGGCGACGACACCGATCCGCGTTCGATCGGTTGCCGGTCCGTCACCGCGGCGGTGAGTTCGTGCGCGAGCTCCGAGCGGATGCGCGGAGCTGCCCAGGGATCGACGAAGAGGACCGTTCCGAGCGCGACCGCCCCCGCCCCGACGCTCGCGAGGTCCGCAACGTCGCGCCCGGAGAACACTCCGCCCATGCCCACGATGGGCAGCTCGACGGCTTCGGCGCACGACTGGACGCACGCGAGGGCAATCGGCTTCAGCGCGGGGCCCGAGTAGCCGCCGACGCCGAGCGCCAGCTTCGGCCGCCCTGTCGCGGGGTCGATCGCGAGCCCCCGGATCGTGTTGATCAGCGAGAGGCCGTCGGCGCCGGCATGAGCGACCGCCCGTGCCGACTCGGCGACGTTCCACGTCGCAGGTGAGAGCTTCGCGTACAACTGCTTCGCAGTGACCGCACGCGCAGCCGCCACGAGCTCAGCGGCCGTCTCCGGGGCCTCCTCGACGTTGGGGCACGAGAGATTGAGCTCGATCGTCGCGACGGCGGCCTGGTCGTCGAGGCGCTCGCACGTCTCTGCATAGTCGGCCGCCGAGAACCCGCCGACCGAGACCCAGATCGGGACTCCGAGCTCCGTGAGACGGGGCAAGTTCACCTCAACGAAGCGGTCGATGCCCGGGTTCTGGAGCCCGATCGAGTTCAGCATCCCACTCTCCGTCTCGGCGATGCGCGGCGGCGGGTTCCCTTCACGCGGGAGCGGCGTCACCGTCTTCGTCACGAAGGCGTCGAGGCTCCGTGCGACCTCGGGCGCCGCGAGCGCGTCCAGGCACCCCGAGGCGTTCAAGAGAGGGATCACGCCGCGTCCCTGAGAACGGGGCCGTCGACGCAGAGCCGGACGTACTGGCCGTCCCGCTCGACCACGCAGCCGTAGCAGGCGCCGTAACCGCACGCCATGGGTGCCTCCCAGGCGAGCTGCGCGTTCGGGGCGAGCACGCGAACCGCTTCGAGCATCGGCTCCGGACCGCACGCGAGTACGTCGTGCGGCTCCTCGGGAACGAGCTGGGTCACGACGCGCGGTTCGACGACGACCCGTGCTCCCGGCAAGAGACGCGCCGCCTCGGCGTGGTGGTCGCTGCGGAACCCGAGGATCGCCGGCGCGCTCCCGCCGAGCGCCTCGAGCAGGTACGGCATCGGCGCGATCCCCACGCCGCCAGCCACGAGCAGCGGCCGCTCGACGTCGAGCCGGAAACCGTTGCCGAGCGGGCCGAAGACGTGGATCGCGTCGCCGACGTCGAGCGTGCAGAGGGCGCGGGTTCCCGGGCCGATCCCCTCCAGCAGGAACGCGAGCTCGCCCGGCGGCGCCTGGCAGAGGCTCATCGGCCGGGGGAGCACCCGACCCGGCGCCTCGAGCATGAAGAACTGGCCCGGGACGCCCGGTTCGAGCCCTCGACGCTCGAGCCGGAGCAGCGTGTACGGCCCGACCGCCTCGTTCGCGACGACAGGGAGTCGCTCGCGGCGCGCGTTCACGCTTCGATCCCGATGCGCTCCTGAAGCGAGAGCGCGGACTCAGCCCGCGCGTTCGCGATCGCGTGGACCGCGGCGGCCGCGCCGGAAATCGTCGTCACACAGGGGATACGCGCGACGAGCGCGGCCTCGCGGATGAGGTAGCCGTCCGCCCGCGCGCCGCTGCCCTGCGGCGTGTTGATGACGAGGTCGCAGCGCCCGTTGCGGACGAGGTCGACGACGGTCTCCTCCTCGTCGACGGCGTCGGCCACCTTTGCGATCTCGCCGATCGCGAGCCCCGCCGCGCGCAACGTCCGCGCCGTCCCCTCCGTTGCGACGAGCTCGAAGCCGAGACCCGCGAGCGCGGCCGCGACGGGCACCGCCGCCGGCTTGTCCTCGTCTCGCACCGAGAGGAACGCCGTGCCGGACGTGGGCAGCGGGCGCCCTGCCGCGCGCTCCGCCTTCGCCAGCGCGGTCGGAAGGTCTGCGGCGCTCGCCATGACCTCTCCGGTCGAGCGCATCTCGGGCCCGAGCACGGGATCCGCCCCCGGGAACCGCGCGAACGGCAGCACCGCCGCCTTCACGCTCACCTGCGTGGGCCGCGGCACCGGCAGCTGGAGCTCGGCCAGCGTCGCGCCTGCAGCCAGGCGACATGCCACGTCGACGAGATTCATGCCGATCGCCTTGCTCGCGAACGGAACGGTGCGTGACGCTCGCGGGTTCACCTCGAGCACGTAGACCGTCGAGTCGGCGATCGCCAGCTGGACGTTGAGGAGCCCGACGACCCCGAGCGCCGGGCCGAGCCGCTTCACGACGTGCTCGACCTCGAGAGCGGCGGCGAGTGTGAGAGACGGGGCCGGCAGCACGCACGCGGAATCGCCGGAGTGCACGCCGGCCTCCTCGACGTGCTGCATGACCGCGGCGATGAATACGTCGGTTCCGTCGCACAGCGCGTCGACGTCGAGCTCGATGGCGTTCTCAACGAACCGGTCGAGAAGCACGATGCCCTGTACGGCGGCCATCGCGGCCTCGAGCTCCTCGGCGTCGTAGCAGATGCGCATCGCCCGCCCGCCGAGGACGTACGACGGTCGCACGAGGAGCGGGTACCCGATCTCCTCGGCAGCAGCGAACGCCTCGGCGACGTCCGAGGCGATCGCCCAGGGCGGACAGCGGACGCCCAGCTCGTCGGCGAGCAGGCCGAAGCGCTCGCGGTCCTCGGCGAGGTCGATCGCCTCGTGGGGCGTTCCGAGGATGCGGTAGCCGCCCTCCTCGATCGCGCGGGCCAGCCGCAACGGCGTCTGCCCGCCGAACTGAGTGACGACACCGACAGGCTGCTCGCGGTCGCACACCGCGAGCACCTCCTCCGGCGAGAGTGGCTCGAAGTAGAGGCGGTCGGAGGTGTCGTAGTCGGTCGAGACGGTCTCGGGGTTGCAGTTGACCATGACCGCCTCGTAGCCGAGCGCCCGGAACGTCTGGGCGGCGTGGACGCAGCAGTAGTCGAACTCGATGCCCTGTCCGATCCGGTTCGGTCCCGACCCGAGGATGACGACGCGAGGCTTGTCGCCCGTCGGGTGCGCCTCGTCCTCTTCCCCCCAGGTCGAGTACAGGTAGTTGGACTCCGCGCCAACCTCGCCGGCGCACGAATCGACACGCCGGAAGACGGGACGGATGCCGAGCTCATGACGCCGGAGGCGCACCTCCGGCCCGGTCAGGCCGAGCACCTCGCCGAGCGTGTCGTCCCCCCACCCGGCACGCTTCGCCGCGCCGATGTCGCCGCTATCGAGGATCGCCCGGGCCCGGGCGATCTCGGACCGGAACCACGGATGCAGCCCTTCCGGCAAGTCGCGGTCGTCCAGGGTCGGCCACGGCGTCGCAGCGCCTCTCTCGAGCTCGCGCGACCCATGGGCCTTGAGGAGCGCCTCCGAGAACGTGCGGCCGATACCCATCGCCTCGCCGACGGACTTCATCTGCGTGCCGAGGGTCTGGTCGGCGCCCGGAAACTTCTCGAACGCGAACCGCGGGAACTTGACGACGACGTAGTCGAGCGTCGGCTCGAAGCTCGCCGGAGTCGTCTTCGTCAGGTCGTTCGGGATCTCGTCGAGCGTGTAGCCGACTGCGAGCTTCGCGGCGACCTTCCCGATCGGGTATCCCGTCGCCTTCGACGCGAGCGCCGACGAGCGCGAGACCCGCGGATTCATCTCGATCACGCGCAGCTCGCCGGTGTCGCGGCTGCGCGCGAACTGGATGTTCGAGCCGCCGGTCTCGACGCCGACCGCGCGGATGATCGCGATGGCCGCGTCGCGGAGCTCCTGGTACGCCTCGTCGGAGAGCGTCATCTGCGGCGCGACCGTCACGGAGTCGCCCGTGTGGATCCCCATCGGGTCGAGGTTCTCGATCGAGCACACGATCACGACGTTGTCTGCGCGGTCGCGCATGACCTCCAGCTCGAACTCGTCCCAGCCGCGCACGGACTCCTCGACGAGCACCTGGCCGATCGGCGACTCCCAGAGGCCGCGCTCGACGTGAAACTCGAGTGCAGCTCGGTCCTCGGCGAAGCCGCCACCGTGCCCTCCGAGCGTGAACGCCGGGCGAACGACTGCCGGGATCGGAACGCCGTCGAGCTGTGCGAGCGAGGTGACGATCCACGATGTCGGGACGACGAGCCCGCAGGAGCGAACGGCATCGCGGAAGAGCTCGCGGTCCTCCGCGCGACGAATGACGTCCACGGGGGCGCCGATGAGCTCTACGGAGAGCTCCTCGAGCACGCCGTCCTCCCAGAGTTCGATCGCGAGGTTGAGCGCCGTCTGACCGCCGAGTGTCGGGAGCAGCGCGTCGGGACGCTCGCGCTCGAGCACGGATGCGACCCCTTCGAGGTCGAGCGGCTCGATGTACGTGCGGTCGGCGAACCCCGGGTCGGTCATGATCGTCGCCGGATTCGAGTTGACGACGACGGTGCGATACCCCTCCTCGCGGAGCACCTTGAGCGCCTGACAGCCCGCATAGTCGAACTCGCAAGCCTGGCCGATGACGATCGGGCCGGAGCCGATGACGCAGATCGACTCGAGGTCGGTGCGCCGTGGCACTAGCGGCGGAGCTCCTCGACGAAGCCCTCGAGGATCGGCCATGCGTCGTGCGGCCCGGGGCCGGCCTCTGGATGGAACTGGACCGACCGCGCGCGGAGCTCGGGGAAGTCGAAGCCTTCGACGGTTCCGTCGTACAGCGACACGTGCGTCGCTTCGCCGCCCTCGGACGCCGTGACCGCGAAGCCGTGGTTCTGGCTCGTGATGAGGACCCGTCCCGTGCGGCGCTCGAGCACGGGATGGTTCGCGCCGCGGTGACCGAAGGGGAGCTTGTACGTGCTGTGACCGGTCGCGAGCCCGAGCAGCTGATGCCCGAGGCAGATACCGAGGACGGGCGTGCGTCCGAGGAGGTCGCGCACGATCCGCGTCTCGGTCGCGAGCGGCTCGGGGTCGCCCGGCCCGTTCGAGAGGACGACGCCGTCGTAGCCCGCCAGCTCGTCCGCCGACGTCGTGTGTGGGACCACCGTCACGGCCGCTCCCGCGTCCGCGAGTCGCCGCATGATCGAGCGCTTCGCGCCGTAGTCCACGACCGCCACGTGTGGGTCGCCGTGCTCGGCGAAGACGTACGGCTCACGCGTCGACACCTGCTCGACGAGCGCCTGGCCCTCCATCGACGGCTGCCGGCGCACCTGGACGAGCGCGTCCTCCACCGAGAGAGTGAACTCGTCCGAGACCGCCGCTGCGCGCATGGCGCCGCCGTCGCGCAGGCGCAGGACGAGCGAGCGCGTGTCGATCCCGTCGAGCCCGACGAGGCCGTGCTCGCGGAGCCAGCCGGCCCAGTCGTCGCCGCCGAGGGCGCGCATGAGCACCGCGCGGGCGTGTGGCTCGCGCGACTCGCCGCGGGGCTCCGCGACCCCGTAGTTGCCGACCATTGCGGTCGTGAAGCACACGAGCTGCCCGGAGTAGCTCGGGTCCGTGACCGTCTCCTGGTAACCGGTCATGCCCGTCGTGAACACGGCTTCGCCGAAGGCGACGCCGTCCGCGGCCACTGAGCGCCCGTGGAAGACGGTCCCGTCCTCCAGCACGAGAAAGCCGGCGCTCACGCCTCGAACACCAGGCGTCCGTCGGCAACCGTGGTCACGACCCGACCACGCAGCGTCTCGCCGAGGAGCCACGAGTTCGCCGACAGCGAGCGGAACCCGGCCTCGGTCACGGTCCACTCGGTCGCGAGATCGAGCGCGACGAGGTTCGCGCGCGCACCCAGCTCGATGCGCGGCTCGTCGAGGCCGAACGCCCGCGCCGGGCCGGTCGACATCCGCTCGAGCACCGTCTCGAGCCGAACGACGCCCGGCACGACGAGGTGCGTGTGGAGCGCGGCGAACGCGGTCTCGAGGCCCGTCACACCGAACGGCGCCTCCTCGAACGGGACGTCCTTCTCGTGACGCGCATGCGGAGCGTGATCGGTCGCGATGCACGAGATCGCTCCTCGCCGGAGCGCGTCGCGAAGCGCCTCCCGGTCCTCCTCCGAGCGCAGCGGCGGGTTCATCTTCACGTTCGGGTCGAGCGAGCGGACGGCTTCGTCCGTGAGCACGAGGTGATGAGGCGTCACCTCTCCCGTCGCGCTCGCGCCCTCGGCGAGCGCGACGTCGAGCGCGGCAACGGATTCGCGCGCCGACAGGTGCATCAGGTGGATCTGCCGTCCCTCGGCGTCCGCGAGCGCAAGGTCGCGCTCGACCATCACGCTCTCTGCCGTCGACGGATACGGGCCGAGTCCCAGCTCGGCGGCCACAACACCCTCGTGTGCGTGGCCACCGCGCGACAGCGACGACTCCTCGCAATGGAGCGCGAGGGGACGCTCGGCGACCGCGCTGTACTGGAGCGCGCGGCGCATGAGGCCGGCCGACACCACGGGACGGCCGTCGTCGGTGAATGCTGCGGCGCCTGCCCCGGCGAGCTCAGCCATCTCGGTCAGTTCCTCACCGAGCTGGCCCTTGCTGATGGCGGCCATGAATCCGACGGGGACGACCGCCTCCTCGCGCGCGCGCTCGACGAGCGCCCCGAGCACCGACGCCGAGTCGACGACCGGGTCCGTGTTCGGCATCGCGAGGATCGCGCAGTAGCCACCCGCAGCCGCCGCCTGCGTGCCGCTGAGGATCGTCTCCTCGTCCTCGCGCCCGGGGGTCCGGAGGTGGACGTGCGGGTCGACGAACGCCGGCGCGACGATGGTGCCAGTCGCCGCCGTCGGCTCGATCCGTGCGATGACGCCGCCCTCCACGGTGATCCGCAGGCACTCGTCGAGTCCCTGGGCGGGAGCGACCACGCGCCCCTCGAGTGCGAGCGAGTCGGAGCGGCCGTTGCGCACGACCAGCATCACGCGACCCCCGCCCGCTCCCGTGCCTCGACCGCGGCGACCGTAAGGACGTCGTAGAGCACGGCCATGCGGACGACGAGACCGGCGCGTACCTGATCCGCCACGAGCGCCTGCTCCGAGTCCGCGACGCGCGGATCGATCTCGATGCCACGGTTCATCGGTCCCGGGTGCATCACGAACTGGCCCGGCCGCACGCGTTCGGGTGTGATCCCGTACAACGCGGTGTACTCGCGGAGAGACGGCACGAACGCTTCGTCCATCCTCTCGCGCTGCATCCGCAGCACGTAGACGACGTCGACTCCCTCGATCGCGGCGATGTCGTGCGAGATGTCGCACCCGAGCCCCTCGATCCCCCGCGGGACCAGCGTCGGTGGCCCGACGAGCACGGTCTCGGCGCCCACGAGCCCGAGCGCCATGACGAGCGACCGGGCGACCCGCGAGTGCAGCACGTCGCCGACGATCGCGACGCGAAGGCCGTCGAGCCGGCCGAGCGCACGGCGCATCGTGTACAGGTCGAGGAGAGCCTGGGTCGGGTGCTGGTGCTTGCCGTCGCCTGCATTCACGACGTGCGCGTCCGTGTACCGGGCGACGAGGTGCGGAGCGCCGATCGACGGGTGGCGCACGACGATGACGTCAGGCTCGTACGCGGCGAGCGTCAGGGCGGTGTCCTTGAGCGACTCCCCCTTGTCGACGGAGGAGCCCGACGAGCGGATCGACATCGTGTCAGCCGAGAGCCGCTTCGCGGCGAGCTCGAAGCTCGCGAGCGTCCGCGTCGACGATTCGTAGAAGAGGTTGACGACCGTCCGGCCGCGCAGCGTCGGGAGCTTCTTCATCTCGCGGTCGAGCGACGCCGCGAGGGAGGACGCCGTGTCGAGGATCCGTTCGACGTCGGCGCGGGAGAGATCCGCGACGGACAGCAGGTGCCGGCGCGGAGTGGCCGCAGCGCGCGGGTCAGACACGCTCGCCGTCCTCGCGCTCGCCGATGAGGAACACGCCGTCGCGCTCGTCGATCTCGACCAGCTCGACCTGGATCCTCTCCTCGTGGCCGGTGGGCAGGTTCTTTCCCACGTAGTCGGGGCGGATCGGGAGCTCGCGATGCCCGCGGTCGACGAGAACCGCGAGCTGCACGCGTGCGGGTCGTCCGAACTCGAGGAGCGCGTCGATCGCGGCGCGAATCGTCCTCCCGGTAAAGAGGACGTCGTCGACGAGGACGACGGTCATCCCCTCGATCGGGAACGTGATGCTCGTGGAGCGCACGACCGGCTGACGGTCGGGAACTCGCCCTCCGTCGCGGACATGCACGTCATCGCGGTGGAACGTGATGTCCAGCGCGCCGACGGGAGGCGCGACGCCGCTCCGCTCCTCGATGAGGCGACGCAGGCGCGATGCGAGCGGCGCGCCGCGCGACTGGATCCCGACGAGCGCGAGGTCCGCCAGCTCGTCCGTGCGCTCGATGATCTCGTGCGCGATCCGGGAAAGGGCCTTTGCGATCGCCTCGCCGTCGAGGATGAGCCTCACGGTGGCGTCGGCGGGGACGTGCGTCGTCACGGCAACTCCTTTCCGGCCTCGCTGGACCGGGTTAAAGGATCGGCTCGGCGAGTGTACCCGCCGCGTCCGCGGGCGTCTTGCCGATGCGCGCACCCGAGCGCACGAGCTCCGGCTCGCCGCGCTCGGGGAAGGGGATCGTCACGAGATCGAAGTCGCGCGGGACGACGGTCGCCGGGAACAGCTGCGTCGCCTCTTCGACCACCTGGTGCGCGAAGTAGCGGGTGGAGACGTGTGTGAGCGCGAGCAGCTTCACATCTGCCTCCTGTGCGGCGAGAGCAGCCTCACCCGCCGTCGAGTGCGACGTCTCTCGCGCGCGGGCGCGTTCGTCCGCCAGGAACGTCGCCTCGTGCACGAGGAGGTCCGCTCCCGCCGCCGCCTCGACGACCGACGCCGTCGGCGCCGTGTCGCCCGTGATCACGACCTTGCGCCCCGCACGCGCCTCGCCGAGCACCTCCGACGGCTCGACGACGCGATCGTCTGCGAGCTTGACGCTCTCTCCGCGCTGCAGCATTCCGCGCTCGCGTCCGGCTGGCACCCCCAGCCCGTCCGCGACCTCGACATCGAATCGGCCCGGTCGCGCTTCCTCGACGAACGCGTAGCCGATCGCCGAGACTCCGTGGTCGACCGCAAACGCCAAGATCGCGTAGCCGTCCCGGTCGAGCCGGTCGCCGGCGGCGAGCTCGACGGTCCGCACCGGGTACGTGAGGCGACCGAAGACCCGCCGGAGCGTCCCCATGAGGTCGTCGAGCCCGCGCGGCCCGTAGATCACAAGCGGGACCTCGCGGCCGCGGAGCGCGAACGTCTTGAGCATTCCCGGCAGGCCGAGGTAGTGGTCGGCGTGATAGTGCGTGAGGAAGATCTCCTCGAGGTCGACGAGCCCCACGTCGCTGCGCAGGAGCTGGCGCTGCGTCCCCTCGGAACAATCGACGAGGAGCCGCTCACCGCCGCGCCGCACGAGTGTCGCCGGCAGCGCACGCCGGGCGGTGGGCATCGAGCCCGACGTCCCGAGGAAGACGACGTCGAGCTCCACGGCGGCCGATTGTACTCGGGCGCTCAAAGTCACCCTTGTGCGAGCCGATACAGCCTGCATGCGGCGCCTCTTACGGTTCCGTCCGTCCGGCCTCGGGCGTCCCTTGACGCTGCTCCGGGTTTTCCTCGTCGCATCCGCGGTTATCCTCGCGGTCGGCGCCGTCGCGCTCTCGTCACAGCTCTCGCACGATCTGCGCGCGGCCTCTCTCGCAGACACCGCCGACGACACGACGGTGTACGCGGACGCCGTTCTCGCACCGCGGCTCGTCCGCGGCAACGCGGTCAGGGCCACACCGCACAGGCCGCGAGCCCTCGTGCGAACGATCAACCTCCCGGCGGACATGCGTGGACTGAATGTCTACGCACGCGACGGTCGGCTGGTGTTCTCGACGAGCCACCCCGACCGCATCGGTCGCCGCCGTTCGAGCCCGGAACTCAGGGCCGTCGTCGCCACGAACGAGCCGAGGGCTACTCTCGTCGATCCCGCGGGCAGCGCGCCCGAGATCGTCAGGGTGTGGACGCCCCTGCACGGCGCAAAGGGGCGTCCGGTGGGCGCGGCCGAGGCCACGCTGGACGCGGCCGTCGTCAACGACACGATCGCGAGTGCTCGGTGGACCGTGTGGTACGCGGTCGGGATCGTGTTCGGGATCCTCTGGCTCGCGCTTGCGGTCTTCGTGAGCAGCGCGTCGGCGCGCATGCGCGCCCAGAACGAGGACCTCGAGGCGCGATCGCACGACCTCGTCGAGTCCTCGCGCGAGCTCGAGGCGACGCTGCTCGAGACGATCGAGACCCTCAATGCCGCCGTAGAGGCTCGCGACCCGTACACGGCAGGCCACTCGCAGCGCGTGCGGCGCGTCTCGCTCGCGATCGGACGGGAACTGCGGCTCTCTGCGAAGCAGCTCGGTGCTCTCGGCACCGCTTCGCTCTTCCACGACATCGGAAAGATCGGAATGCCCGACTCGATCCTCACGAAGCCCGAGCGCCTCGACCGGGCCGAGCAGATGATCATGCGGGAGCACGCCGTCCGCGGCGCGGAGATCGTCGGCCGGATCACCTCGCTCCAGAACTGCGTCCCGGCCATCCGGCACCACCACGAGCGCTGGGACGGCCTCGGCTATCCGGACGGGCTCAGCGGCAAGGAGATCCCGATCGAGGCGGCGATCATCGCGATCGCGGACGCCTGGGACGCGATGACGACCGACCGGCCTTACTCCGCGGCGCTCGGGCTGGAGGAGGCGACGCTGCAGATCCACGCCGGCAAGGGCAAGCAGTTCAGCCCGGTCGTCGTCGACGCCTTCGCGTCCGTCGCACGGCGCCGCCCGGCCGAGGTCATGCCGCCCGACGCGGCACCCGCCTCAGCGGTCGCCGTCTGACGCAAACGCGAGATCCGTGTAGACCATCTCGCCCTTGAACTTCCGGGCGGCCGGATCCCACGGGAAGAAGATGGCGTTCTTCCATTCGAGGCGCTCCCCCGTCGGCTCGTTGTCGAGCCATCGCTCCTGGTGTGTCGCGGTAACGCGCGCCTCCTCGCAGACCCCCTGCGGCCCGATGACGATGTACTCGAGGTCGAAGTGGATGTCCGGAAACGCCGTGAGGAGCTCCGTGTAGAAGCGCGCCGCACCCTCGTGCCCCTCCCAGCGCGACCCGGTGCCCATCACCTCGTATACGCAGTCCTCGGTGAGCGTCGCGATGAGCCCGGGCAGGTCGCGGTTGTCCTCGGCCATCGAGTGCGCCTTCCAGAGCTCGCGGATCTCCGTGTACTCGTCGACGTCCACCGGGCGGCGCAGCAGTTCGAGGATCCGGTCCGAAGCCATCGGCGGCTTCATATCAGGGCGGCGTCGACCGCGCGCAACTACCTACGGGACGATCAGGTGCTGACCCGGGACGATCGTCGCCCCAGCCAGGTCATTCGCCTGCTGCAGCCGCCAGACACCGGCGCGCGGGTCTCCCCCGTACTGCGCCGCAGCGATCGTCCACAGCGTCTCCCCCGCCTCGACGGTGTGGTGGCGCGGCTTCGCGCTCGCCCCGGTGTCACGCACGAGCACGGCCCACATGACGACGGCGACGAGGACGACGATGGCGATACGACCGAACACGTGTTCGCATCATGACACGAACACCTGTTCGGTGTCAAGTCGTGTTCAGGGCCGCAGGGTCGTCCAGCGCAGGACGAGGGTGCGCCGCGCGCGGTTCGCCTCCGCGGCGAACTGGACCGCGACCTCGACCGGGCCGCTCGTGTTCGCCGGGGCGCGGACGTCGACGTTGAGCGAGCGCAGGCCCTGGACGCTCACCGCCCGACAGCGGGCGGGCGTCGCATAGAGCGCGGCGGCGCGAACACACACCCTCGCGCGCGCGTCCTCGCCTGCGGCGACTCGCGCGGTGACGTCTGCGCGCTTGCCTCCGATGGCCACCTTCGCACCGAGGACATCGAGACCCGGGGCCCACGTTCGCTGCGCTCCCGTGCAGCCCTCGGGAATCGCGGCCTGGACGGATGCTGCGGACAGCCGGGCGGTTCCGTCGGCGCGCTCGAGGCCCGCCTGGAAGCCGGTGCGCATGCCGTCGTCACGGAAGCCGAAGAAGCTGAGCGACGCAACATCCGGATCGCACGCCGCTTCGCGGACGATCTTCCCGTAGATCGCAGCCTGGCTCGCCTCGTCGGTTACGGGCACGTTCTCGAGGCCGCGGTAGCCGACGCGCCCCTGCGTGTCGACCTGCCAGCCCACCTCGTCCAGGTGGAGCTTCAAGCCGTCGAGCGTCGTCGGCTGAGCCGTCCCGTTGAACGCGTCCCAGAGCGCCTGCTTGAGCCGGTCGAGGTTCGTGAACCCGGCATTCGGCCACTGGTAGCCGCGCTCGAGGGGATCCGTCGCCTCGTTCGGATACGGATGGAAGCTGAACGCGTCCATGAGTGGCTTCGTGCGGCCGCTGTGCCGGTACCACGTGCCGAGCGCACGCAGGAAGCGGACGGGAGACGTGGAGATGTTGTTCTTGGCGGTCGGGCGGTCGTTCCCACGCGGCGAGAGACCGACGCCGACGACCGTTATGTCTGGATCGACGCCCTTCAGCGTGTCGTACGCCGCCGCGAGGTACGGGCCGAAGCTCGGCGCCGAGAGGTTCGCTCCGGTCGCATCGAACTGCGGCCGCCAGAACGCGGGCTGGTTCGGCTCGTTTCCGATGACGAACTGGCGCACCTGGGGGTAGATCGACGCGAGAACTCCCACGTACGAGCCGAAGTGCGACGCGGAGCTCCAACCCGCCTCGAGCTCGCGCGGCGGATACGGGTAGACGGCGAGCACGACGTTGAGACCGGCGTCGGTCGCACTCGCGATCGCACGATCGAGGAGCGCCTTGTCCTGGATGACGAGGGCGTCGCTCGGCACGAAGCGGACACCGATCACGGTCTGACGGAGGCCGAGTTCGGCCATGCGCGCGTACAGCGCCGTGCCGCCGTCCGGCTCGAACTTGGCCGAGTCGTCGTTCGCGCCCACGTTGGACCCAAGCGCGACCGACGCTCCGGTGAGGAGCGCAGCGGCGACGACCGTTGCCAGAACGAGAATCCGCATTCCAATCCACCCAGTGCGGACTCCCCACGGCCCGCAGCGGCTTGGGAGCCTAAAGTCGGTCGAGGAGCGCGTCAAGCAGATGCTGCGCCCCGAACCGTACGGGGTCGTCGGCGGGCAGGCCGGTCTCCTCGGCTGTCGCCTCGATTGCCCGTCGGGCGTCGTCGTCGTCGGCGATGGAGGCCGTGTTCACGGCCACGCATACGACCTTGGCCTTCCGGGCGGGCAGCGAGACCCGCTCGTGCAGCTCGACCAGCTCCCTGAGCGGCGGGATGGGGTGACCCGGC
The DNA here is from genome assembly GCA_963736935.1 of uncultured Gaiellaceae bacterium. Classification (GTDB taxonomy): domain Bacteria; phylum Actinomycetota; class Thermoleophilia; order Gaiellales; family Gaiellaceae; genus GMQP-bins7. The sequence goes on from CAVTQX010000017.1 coordinate 36,919, forward strand.
GACCCTTCGATCTCCGTCGCACCTGCCGCATGGCAGAGGACGAACGCGTGCGGCGTCGAGCCGTGGACGAGACCGAGCGTGACACCCGAGTACAGCGGGTGAACGAGCGAGCCCTGGCCCTCGACGAACAGCAGCTTGCCCCCGCGCCGCTCGCCCTCGACGACGAGCCACTCCGCCGCGCCGGCAAGGAAGTCGGAGACGACAGCGTCGACCGCGATCCCCCAGCCGGCGATCGCGATCCCCGTCTGACCGGTCGGGACGAAGACCGAGTCGAGTCCGCGGCTGCGCGCCTCCAGATCGAGCTCGACGGCGACCGTCTTCTTGCCGATCGCGCAGTCGGAGCCGACCGTGAGGACGATCGTCGCAGCGACTCCGAGGTTCGCCCCAGTCGGGACGCTCAGGCCCGGTGGCGGTTTGCGCAGGTCGCGCAACTCGACGCCGTGCGTCTGTGCGAGCTCGGACAGCTCGGGGTCGTCGGAGACGAACTCGTGCAGCCCGCTCTCCACGTCGAGACCGGCGGCGATCGACGCCTTCAGGAGGTTGCGCCAGGCGGGCGGGAAGCGCCCGCCCTGCGTCGCGACGCCTACGACCGCGACCGTGGGCGCGAACGGAAGCGCGTCCTCGACGTTGCCGACGATCGGGATACCGTCATGCTCCGCCCCGGCACGCTGCGAGTCGAGGATCGCCACGACCGGATCGGGCCCGTAGCGGATGATCCCGCGCATCGTCTTGCCGTAGTGGGGGTCGTGCGAGAAGCCCTCGCCGAGAATGAGAATGCGCCGTTCCGCCATCGGGAGGACTCTAGAGCCGCCCGGCTGCCGCGAGCCTGCCGCGCCTCATTCGTCCGCGCGCCGTCGAGCCGGCGGCGGGCGGCGAGTGTTCTCAACCGGAAGCAGCGAGAGGCCGCTGACGACCGCGTCACGCACGTGCGGCGACGCCGAGTCCCGGCTCCAGCGACGGAACCTGCACGCCGTCCACGAACTCGACCCCCGGCCACGGGTCCTCGCGCAGGAGGAGGTTCCCGTCGAGGTCGATGTGGTCGCAGAGCGGCGCGACGCAGCAGCCGGCAGCGATGCCCAGGCCCGACTCGAGCATGCAGCCGAGCATCACGCCCATGCGCAGCGCGCGTGCTGCGTGCGCCATACGGATCCCCTCACGGATCCCGCCCGACTTCCCGAGCTTGATGTTGATCCCGTGCGCGATCTCCGAGCACCGCTCGACGTCGGCGAGCGTGTGGCAGTCCTCGTCGACGTAGATCGGGATCGGCGACCGCGCCTTCAGCTCGAGCCCGCCGGCGTCACCGGCTCGCAACGGCTGCTCGCAGTACTCGACGCCGATCTCGGCGAGTTGCGGGAGCGCCTCGAGTGCTTCCTCCAGCGACCACCACTCGTTCACGTCGACCATGAGCGGTAGGTCGGTGACGCCGCTGACGGCGCGAACGCGCTCGACGTCGAGACCGTCGCCGCCACCGAGCTTGAGCTTGAGGCGGCGGTGCGTCGTGGCCGCCTTCTCGGCGCGCCTGGCCATGTCGTCGGGGTCGCCGAGCCAGATCGTCCAGGAGGTCGGCGGCCCGGTCCGTGGCAACCCCAGGAGCCGGAAGGTCGGAATCCCGAGAAGCTTTCCCTGGAGGTCGTGCAGCGCGGCGTCGAGCGCCGACTTGGCGGCCTGCTCGCGTGGCGCCGCAGAGAGGCGCTCGCCGATGTCCTCGAGTGCGAACGGGTCGGTGCCGACGAGCGCCCCGTGGTCGTCGATGAAGCGCATGGCCGATTCCGCCGACTCGTCGTAGCGCTCGACCGGCGCAGCCTCGCCGTAGCCGGTGACGCCCTCGTGCGTCAGGGAGACCTGGACGACGTCGGCGTAATCGGCCGTCTCGCGGGCGATGACGAACGTCTCGGCGAGCTGCAGGCGAACGATCCTGGCGGCGACCTCCACGCCGGGAACCTACTGGGACGGCTTCGCGATGGAGACGACGTACGCGACCACGTCCGCTTGTTCCTGTCCTCCGACGATGGCGGGCGGCATCACACCGCGACCCTGCTGTACGACCGCGGACACCGTGGCGGGGTCGAGACCCGAGCCGGCGAGCGTCGGTCCGACGCCGCCCCCCTGACCGCCGTCACCGTGACAGCCGGAGCAGTTCTCCGCGAAGACGGTCTCGCCACTCGCCACGTCGCCCGTGAGGGTGCTGCTCGCCGGCGTGGACGGCGCGAACACCGTTGCCTTGGCGAGAGCGAACGTCCCGACGACGACGGCACCGCCGGCCAGGATCGGGCGCCACCCACGCCCCATCAGAAGCCGAACCCCACCGTCGTGAAGTACCAGAAGCTCGACGTCAACCACAGCAGCAGGAGCACCGACGCCAGCGTCAGACCGGCTGTGGGAAGCGCCCAGCCGGGCAGGGAGTGATCACGGACGACCAGCACCTTCGCGACGAAGACTCCGTAGAAGAACGTCCCGAGGAGCGAGTGGATCGCCACGCGCGCGTCAGGCGTCTGGAAGCCGAGGATGGTCACGCAGTGGAAGAAGACCGGGAGCGTGCACAAGAACGCGATCCGCCCCGACCAGCGGTGGACGCGCGCGATTGCCGGCCCGCGCTCGGGCAGGAACTCGAGTCGCCCATAGATCCGTGCGGCGGTGGTGACCTGGACGACCGCGAGCGCGGCGGCGGCCGTTGCGAACCACACCTTCATCGCGATCGTCGATGAGAAGACCGTCGTGACGAGATCGGTGTAGCGGCCGGCGACGTCCGCGACCAGCATCCCGAGGAGCCTAGTGGGACGGCGGTTACACTGCCTCCTCCCCGCGCCCGTAGCTCAGGGGATAGAGCGCGCGCCTCCGGAGCGCGAGGCCGCAGGTTCGAATCCTGCCGGGCGCATTCTGGCCCGCCTAGCCATGCGGTCGGGCGGGTCGGCAGACTGAAGACTGTCGCCGTTGTCCGGCGGACATTCGCCCTCCCTGGCTTCGGCGGTAGATGATGGAGGGAGAGGCAGGCAGTTCCCCCTCCATCGCTAGGCAGCGTGTCCCCTTCGAGCCTTGCCCGCTAGGACACGATTGGGTCTATTTCGCTGCTTCGGCGCATCATCCCGGGCATGACCCGCTCGACGCACTCCTACGGCAGCCACCCGAGCCAGCTCGGAGAGCTCTTCCTCCCCGACGGATCCGGACCGTTCGGTGTGGCGGTCGTCGTCCACGGCGGGTACTGGAAGGCGCAGTACGACCGGTCGCTCATGACCGATCTCTGCATCGATCTCGCGGCCCACGGCCTCGCCGCCTGGAACGTGGAGTACCGGCGCGTGGGCGGTGGAGGCGGCTGGCCCGACACCTTCGGCGACGTCGCTGCCTGCATCGACCTGCTCGCGGACCTGAACGCGCCGCTCGATCTCGAGCGCGTCGTCGCTGTCGGGCACTCGGCGGGAGGCCAGCTCGCTCTGTGGGCAGCCGGGCGTCCCGCACTGCCGAACGACGCGCCGGGGAGCCGACCGCGCGTTCGGATCGCGGCAGCAGTCTCGCAGGCCGGCGTCCTCGACCTCGCACTCGCAGCGGGGCTGATGCCGTCCTCGACGCCGACGAGGGCGCTGCTCGGAGATCCCGGAGAGCACCACGAGCGCTACGTGCTCGCGTCGCCGCGCGAACGCCTACCGCTCGACATCCCGCAGCTCGTACTGCACGGCGACCGCGACGACACCGTATCCCTGCGCATCGCGACGAGCTACGCCTCGGCGGCGCGCGCCGCCGGAGACCCGTGCGAGCTCGTGGTCCTGACCCGGACCGGCCACTTCGAGCACATCGACGCTGGCGCCGAGGCGTGGCACGTCGCGAGGGATTGGCTGCTCGCTCAGGCGAGCGCGCCGCGCAGCTGAGCGACGAAGACCTCGAGCGCTCGGGGGCCCCCCTCCGCCGCCAGCAGCGCCGCCGACCCGACCACGACGCCGTCCGCGAGTTCGCCCGCGGCGGCGGCCTGCTCGGGCGTGGAGATGCCGAATCCCGCGTACAGCGGCACCTCCGTCAGCGCGCGCGTTCGCTCGACGAGCGGCGCGAGCGCCGGCGAGAGCTCGGCGCGGGCACCGGTCGTCCCGGCGACGGTCACCAGGTAGAGCCAGCCGTCGGTCTCCGCCGCTGCCAGCGCGATCCGCTCGTCGGTCGAGGTCGGAGCGACGAGCTGGACGCGCGACAGCTCGGGATGCACGTCGACGGGCAGGTCGGCGACGATGAGCGAGCTCGCGCCGGCCCCCCGCGCATCCGCATCGAACCGCTCCCAGCCGTACGCCTCGAGGAGCGACGAGTACGTCATCGGGACGAGCGGAACCGCTACACGCTCGCGGACGTCGCGCAGGCACTGCAGGCACTCCGCGGTGCGCATGCCCTGCGCGAGCGCCTTCTCCGCCGCGCGACGGATGACCGGGCCGTCGGCGAGTGGGTCCGAGAACGGAAACCCGATCTCGATCAGGTCGGCGCCACCGGCTTCGGCGGCGGCCGCGAGCTCCACGGTCGCCTGCCCCGCCATGAGATAGACGACGAGCGACTTCAGTGCTCCAGCACCTCGGCCAGATCCTTGTCCCCGCGCCCCGATAGGCCGACGAGCACGAGCTCCGCATCGAGGTCGAGAGCGCGCGCGAGGGCGTGCGCAGGCTCGAGCGCCGGCAGGATGCCCTCCGTCTCGGCGAGGCGATGGAATGCGGCGAGCGCCTCGTCGTCGGTCGCAGTCACGTACTCGGCGCGGCCGGAGTCCCGCAGCGCAGCGTGCTCCGGCCCGACGCCCGGGTAGTCGAGGCCCGCCGAGATCGAGTGTGCGTCGAGCACCTGGCCGTCCTCGTCGGCGAGCACCGACGAACGGGCACCGTGAAGGACGGCGGCGCGACCCGTGCCGAGGCTCGCCGCTCCGGCCGCCTCGACGCCGACGAGCCGTACCTCGGCGTCCTCGAGGAAGCCCGCGAACAGCCCGATCGCATTCGAGCCCCCGCCGACGCAGGCGACCACGGCATCGGGGAGTCGGTCGTACGCCTCGAGCATCTGTGCGCGCGCCTCGCGTCCGATCACGGCTTGCAACTCTCTCACGATGCTCGGGTAAGGCGCGGGTCCGACACAGGAGCCGATGAGGTAGTACGTGGTCTCGACGTTCGCGATCCAGTCGCGGATCGCCTCGCTCGTTGCCTCCTTCAGCGTCTTCGTGCCGAACTCGACCGCGCGGACCTCCGCGCCGAGCAGACGCATTCGTTCGACGTTCGGATACTGGCGGCGGATGTCCTCGGCCCCCATGTAGACGACGCACTCGAGCCCGAACCGCGCACACACGGTCGCCGTCGCGACGCCGTGCTGCCCGGCGCCGGTCTCCGCCACGATTCGCCGCTTCCCGAGACGCGCCGCGAGCAGGATCTGGCCGAGCGCGTTGTTGATCTTGTGGGCGCCCGTGTGGTTGAGATCTTCGCGCTTGAGGACGATCCGGCGGTCCGAAGGCGCAAATCGCACCGTCTCGTACAGCGGCGAGGGACGGCCCACATAGCGCTCACCGAGAGCTTCCAGCTCCGCCCGGAACGCGGGATCGGCGCTCGCCGCCTCCCATCCACGTTCGAGCTCGTCGAGCGCCGGGATCAGCGTCTCCGGGACGTACCGGCCGCCGTACGCGCCGTATGTCGCCGTCACCGCGCAGCCTCCACGAACGCACGGATGCGGTCGTGGTCCTTGACCCCTGGCGACGACTCGAGGCTCGAGCTCGCATCGACGGCCCACGGCCGAACGGCCTCGATTGCGTCCCGGACGTTCTCGGGGCCGAGCCCGCCGGCGAGCATCACGCGCCCGTCGGTCGAGCGCGCGCGCTCGAGGTGCGTCGGATCCTCCTCCTGCCACGGCAGGTCGACCACGCGCGCGACTTCCTCGCCCTCGCGCAGGAGCACGGCGTCGCGGCCGCGCACTTTGCCTTCCTCCGAGGCGTACAGCTGCACGAGGTCGGCGCCGTCACCCTCCGGGTCGCCGACGACGACTGCGACGGCGAGGACGGTGTCCGGCACGGGAAGGACCCCAGGCGCACGCCGTGGGCTCGCGTCGGCCAGGACGAATCCGGCCATGTCCGCCCCCGCCTCGACCGCAACGGCGACGTCCTCCTCGCGCGTGAGCCCGCAGACCTTCACGAGCGGACGCGACAGGAGCTCTTCGAGCTTCGTGGCGGGATCGGGAGCGCGCATGAGCGTCGAGCCGACGAGGATCGCGTCTGCGCCCGCCAGCTCCGCCGCAGCTCCCTGGGCGCGCGACTCGATCCCGCTCTCGGCGATCACGACACGATCGCGCGGCGCGCTCGCGACGAGCCGCAACTGCTCGGTGCGGTCGATCTCGAACGTCGCAAGGTCGCGGGCGTTGATCCCGATGACCGGCGCTCGCAGCGCGACCGCGCGGTCGAGTTCCCGCGCGTCGTGGGCCTCGACGAGCGTCTCGAGCCCGAGATCGGAGGCGGACGCGAGGAGTCGCGTCACCTCGTCGTCGTCGAGATCCCGCAGCAGCAGCAGCGCCGCATCCGCGCCGGCGTCGCGTGCTGCGCGCAGGTCGTCAGTGCTCGTGAAGAAGCCCTTCGCGAGCAGCGGGAGCGAGGCCACGGCGCGCGCCGCACGCAGGTCGTCCCACGTGCCGCCGAACCGCTCGTCGACGAGGATCGAGACCGCAGCCGCACCGGCCCGTTCGTACGCGGCGGCGATCGTGGCGGGATCGGCGTCGAGTCGCAGGTCGCCGGCGGACGGCGAGCGGCGCTTCACCTCGGCGATGGCCGCCAGCCCGGGCCGCGCGAGTGCATCTGCAAACCGTCCCATCACGAGGATTGTCGCGAGAACGCGACGAGCTCAGCGAGGCGTGCCGTCGCCGCGCCGCTGTCGATGGCCTCTTCCGCGAGCGCCAGGCCTTCCGCGAGGTCGGTCGCGTGCCCCGCGGCGGCGATCGCGCCCGCCGCGTTGAGGACGACGGCGTCGCGCTTCGCACCGGGCGTCCCGCCGAGCACATCACGGGCGGTCTCGGCGTTCTCCTGCGGCGAGCCGCCGGCTAGCTCCGAGGGATCGCAGTGCGGAATCCCGAGCGCCTCCGGATCGACGAGCCGCTCGTGTACGTCGCCGTCCACCACCTCGAATACGAGATTCGGCCCCGCGGGCGAGAGCTCGTCGACGCCGTGCGCTCCGTGTACGACGAATGCCCGATGGGAGTCCAGCACGGCCAGCGCGTCCGCGACGGTGCGTGCGACATCGGCCGAATACACCCCGAATACCCCAGCTCGAGCCCCCGCCGGATTCGTCAGTGGCCCGAGGATGTTGAAGATCGTGCGCGTGCCCAGTTCACGTCGCACCGGCGCGGCGTGCTTCATGGCAGGGTGGTGCAGCGGCGCGAACATGAAACCGAAGCCGAGCGTGTCGATCGACTCGGCGATCCGCACAGGCGCTTGCTCGAGGTCGAAGCCGAGCGCCTCCAGGACATCCGCGGAGCCGGAGACGGAGCTCACCGCGCGGTTGCCGTGCTTCGCGACCGCTGCGCCCGCAGCGGCGGCGACGATCGCCGAGGTAGTGGAGATGTTGAACGTACGCGAGCCGTCGCCACCCGTTCCCACGACGTCGACGAGGTCCGTCCGCGCCGGGTGCACGGGCAGCACGTGGGCGCGCATCGCCTCGGCGCAGCCGGCGATCTCGTCGGCGCTCTCCCCCTTCGCGCGCAGGGCCACGAGGAAGCCGCCGATCTGAGCCGGGGTCGCATCCCCGGCCATGATCTCGCCCATGACCTCGCGCGCCTGGTCGCGGCCGAGGTCGCGGCCGTCGAGGAGGGTCTGGATTGCGGTTTGGATCATCGCGCGAGAGTGTCTCTGACCGCGCTCACCAGCCGCTCCAGGTCCGCTTCGTCGTTGTACGGCCCGATCGAGACCCGCAAGAGCGTCGTGTCCTCCCAGTCGTAGACCGGAACCTCGACATCGTGGGACTCGTAGAGGCGGCTCTGCAGCGCGATGGGGTGCTGCTTCTTCACCGTCAGCGCCCGCATGAACGGGGCTCGTACGCCCCGAAGCGGCCGCAGCCCGAGCGCTCCGAGACGCCGCTCCGCCTCGTCGGCGAGCGCCTTCGCCGCCTCCGCGTCGAACGTGGCGTGAGCTGCGATCGCGGCCGCGACCGCGAGGTAGGCGGCCGGATCGCGCGTGCCCTGCCAACCGTGTCGCTCGCCGAACGCTGCGTCTTCCTGGTATCCCCAGCTCACGACGAGTGGCTCGATCCAGTCCTGGTGCTCCGGCCGCGCCCAGAGAAACCCGCAGCCCTTCGGTGCGCACAGCCACTTGTGGCAGTTGCCGGCGTACACGTCCGCGGCCAGGTGGTCGATCCTGAGCGGCATGTGCCCGGGGACGTGAGCCCCGTCCACGATCGACAGGACACCCGCCTTCCGCGCTGCCTCGCAGATCTCCTGAATCGGCAGCACGAGCGCCGTCGGCGACGTGATGTGCGAGATGACGACGGCCCGCGTCCGGATCGAGATGTTCTCGACGACCTCGTCGGGCTCGACGAGCACGACGTTCGCGCGGATAAAGCCGAGCGTCCGGAGGATCGCGCCGTACTCGTGCTTCGTCGTCAGGATCTCCTCCTCGGGCCGGATCCGCAGCGAGCGGATCACCGCGTTGAGCGCGGACGTCGCATTGGGCATGAAGACGAGGTCGCGTGGCGACGCGCCGACGAAGGCGGCGAGGGCGGCCCGCGCCTCCCACAGCTGGATCTCGAACTGCCGGACGAAGAAGGTCGTCGGGTCGCGCTCGAGCTCGCGCTGGAGGCGCTGGTACTCGGCGAAGACCTCGACCGGGCACGCCCCGTAGCCGCCATGGTTGAAGTAGGCGATCCGCGGATCGAGCAGAAAGCCGTCGCGCATGCGGCCTAGTTTTTCACGGTGCTGCAGTGGCGGCCCGGCTTGAGCGGGAAGGCTCCCGGGCTACAATCGAGAACATGGCGCTGACGAAGGACGACCCGCTGAGTACCCATGCCGAGCCTCCCTCGCATCCGTCGTTCGCGCGCCCGTGGCGGCCTGCCGGCCATCGCGCCGACCCCGGTCGTCCACGAGCTCGCCGCTAGCGGACTGACCTGGGTCAACGTCGTCTCGCCCGACGTCGAGACGGCACTGGAGCTCGCGGCGCGCTTCGGCTGGCATCCGCTCGACGTCGAGGACATCGTCTCGAAGCGCCAGCGACCGAAGGTCGACGCCTACGAGGACGACGGCTATCTCTTCGCCGTACTCCACTTCCCGTTCTACGACAACCAGGTGCAGCGGCTCAACGCGGCCGAGCTCGACCTCTTCGTCGGGCACGACTGGGTCGTCACGATCCCGAACCGACGAGCTCCGGCCGGTCACGCGCCTCTTCGCCAGGTGCGAGGAGGACGACGTCTTCCGCGAGCAGCTCTTCGCCCGCGGGTCCGGTCGCCTGCTCTACGAGATCCTCGACGACCTCTTCGACTACTGCTTCCCGATCCTCGACAAGATCGCCCACAAGCTCGACGGCATCGAGGACGAGATGTTCGAGGGCCGTTCGCAGGAGGTCGTCCGCGACATCTCCAACGTGAAGCAGGAGATCATCTCGTACCGCAAGATCATCAAGCCCGAGCGCTCCACGCTGCGCGTCCTCGAGCGCCGCGTCGAGGACTTCCTCCCCGAGGAGCTCGAGCTCTACTTCGACGACATCGTCGACTCCGCGGAGCGGATCTGGGACCTCCTCGACAACTACAAGGAGGTCGTCGACGGGCTGGAGTCGACGAACGAATCGGTGCTCGCGCACCGGCAGAACGACGTCCTCCGCCTGCTGACCGTGATCAGCGTGACCCTCCTCCCGCTGACGCTCGTGACCGGCATCTTCGGCATGAACGTCCTCTTCCCGGGCGAGGGCACGCACGAGGCGTTCTGGGTGATCGTGGGCGCGCTGCTCGTCATCTCCGCGGCGACGCTCGGCTTCTTCCGCTGGCGCGGCTGGCTCTAGACGCGCACGCGCGACGACCTGCGAACAAGCAACAGAGGCCGGTCCCCCGCCGCATCGGGGCCCGGCCTCTTCCTGCCGCCACTCGCTAGAGGAGAATCCTGAGAGCCGTCTCGGGAGGGCAGCCGCGTCGCGTGAGCCCCGACGCGTCGTGAAGGTCGATCTCGACGTGGGAGGCGAGAACGAGCGCCGATCCGATGTCGTACCCGGAGCGGACGAGCTCCTCGAAGCGCCATCTGAGGATCGCTTCTGCCTCCGTCTCGTCGATTAGTTCGAACTGGGCCGCAGTCACTTTGCCGCCTCCCTCTTCGTCTACGACTACAGGGTCACAGTTCAGCGTCATCGGCCCCGTGCAGCGCCCACTTGAGGTCCAGAGTCCATCCGCCGAAGGTCTGGGTTCCCCCGACGAACGTCCCTCGTCCGAGTGACACCTAGCGCGAGTGAGCCGCTACGGGTGCGTCGAGACGCCACGACACCCGGCACGAGCCCCACATGCCTCGACCCGCGGCGCGTGCGTCCGCGACCGCGTCGAGCAGCTCGTCGGCAAGGCGTCCGCGCTCGTCGCGGAAGAAGTACGGGGCCGCCGCCCCCCGGCGCACGAGCTCGACGTTGACGTTCGTGTCGTCGACGGTCGCGTAGCGCAAGAGTCGCCCGTAGCGATCGACGTCGTCCAGCTCGGGATCTCGCTCGAGCTCTACCTGAATACCGGGCGGTGTGAGCTGTCCGAGCTCGGCGAGCGACGCGCGCGCGTAGCACTCGCCCTCCCCCAGCTCCGGCGCGTCGATCTGCACGAGCCGAACCCGCCTTCCGTCTCGCAGGTCGAGCGTGTCGCCGTCGCCGACTCGGGCCACGACGGCACTCGCGGGCTCCGAGCCGTCACGCGGGTCGCCGCAGCCCGTGAGGAGGAGCAGCGAGGCGACCAGAACGGCGCCGGTGAGTCCGGTCTTCAGGTCAGACGGGCGGCAGCTCGTCGATGCCCGCGCGCCGCTCCTTGTCCTTCTTGTCCGTCCTCCATACGAAGAGCAGAAGGCCGCCGAAGACGACGACCACGGCGGCACCGATGCCGATCCGCGACCAGATGTCCCCGAAGATGACGATGCCGAGCACGCCGAGGAGGAGCACGAGGATCGCGGCACCGGCGAGCTTGAGGGCGTAGGCCATCTGGTGATGAGTGTACGAGGGCGGCGGAACGACGTGCAAGCGGTGGTAGAAACGCGACATGCCGAAGACCCTGTGGGCACCGTGGCGTCTCGAGTACATCAAGCAGGCGGGCGAGCAGGCCGGGTGCGTCTTCTGCGACGAGGCCGCAGGCGCGATCGCGGCGGAGGAGTCGCTCCTCGTCGTCCTCGGCAACACCGCGCTCGCCCTCCTGAACAAGTACCCGTACTCGTCCGGGCACCTCATGGTCGCGCCGCGCCGTCACGTGGGCGACCTCGGTGAGCTCACCGACGAGGAGGCGCTCGAGATCCACCGCTTCGCCGTGGCCGCGATCGACACGCTCAGCCGCGTGTACGGCCCGGGCGGCTTCAACCTCGGCTGGAACCTCGGCCATACGGCGGGCGCCGGCATCGCCGACCACGTCCATCAACACGTCGTCCCGCGCTGGTCGGGCGATACGAACTTCATGCCCGTCCTCGCCGACGTGAAGGTGATTCCCGAGCACCTGCTCGAGACGCGCGAGCTGCTGCGTGCGGCCTGGCCGAGCTAGCCGTCGAGCGGCGCGAGCGCCTTCCACGCCCGCGGCGGCGTCGTCATCCAGTCGTAGAGGCTGACCCCGATCGTGTTCCCGTCGTCGGCCACCGCGGCGACGAAGCCGGCGAGCTCCTCGGGGCCGAGCCGATCGGCGACGCCCCCTGCCACGTGGATCTGGACGTCGGGGTCGCCGGTGTTGACCCGGAGTAGCCGCAGCGCCCGCGTGACGTAGCCGTAGGTCGCGTCGAAGCCTCTCAGACCGCCACCGGTGTACACCATCGGTGCGAAAGCATCGGCGTTCGCTGCCAGGTCGGCCCACGGAAAACGGGGCCACGTGGACGGGCGCCGCTCCAGCCCGCGCGGGTTGAACGGGACGATCGCGAGCGGCGTATCGCCCGCTGCGGCCCTGAGTTGCTTCGTCAGCGCCACGGCACGCTGCGAGCGGAGGGTGACGTTGCGGAGCTTGGTCGACTCGATGTCCAGCGCGACTCCGTCGAATGACCCTCCCGTGGGTGTGCTGAAAGAGAGCATCGCGAGCGCCCGCCTGAGATCGAGCGCCGGCTTGACGTGACCGGGTAGATACCAGGCGACGACGCGGACACCGCGTCCGTGCAGCGCGTCGACGAGCCGCCCGAGCCGAACGGGATCGACGACGTCCACCTTCGCGCCGTCGTTCGCGGTCTCGACCCAGACCGTCTTCACGTTTCGCGCCGCCATGCGCTGGGCGGTGCGCTCGGGCGCCGCGTAGACGGCGCCGTCGTAGATGTCGACCCAGGTTCCGAGCCCCCCGAACACCGACGAGTCGGCGTTCTCGGCTGCCGGCGCGGCTGACGCCGCGATCGAGACGACCGCGACGACAACGGCGGCGGCGGCAAGGGCGCGGCGCACGCCGCCACTGTAGGGCGGGATCATGAGGACGATGTCAAGGGCGGGATAGGCATGGGCCGAGGTGACAAGCGGCTGAACACGGTCCCGATGCAGGCGTCGCGGACGTAGCTCCTCTGGTAGAGCACTGGCTTCCCGAGCCGTTCCGACGGGTGCAGAGGGTTCGGAGGTATCCCGAGCGATACCGCGGCGCACCCCGCGCACAAACACCCGCCCGGCAAGGGCAGGCGACACCTCGCGCGACACCGCCCGAGCTATGGCGCTAAGCGAGTGCCTTCTGCTTGAGCGCCTCGAAGTCCGCCTGCGTGATCACCCCGCTATCGAGAAGGTCCTTCGCCTTCTGGATCTCGGCTGCCGAGCCGCCGCTGCCTGTCGCTTCTCGAATGGAGTCATCGAACTGCGCCCGTTGAGCATGGGCCTGGGCCATGTTGCGCTCCGTCATCCCGTCGTTCTGCGTGATCAGGTAGATGAAAACGCCGAGGAAGGGGAGGATGATCACGAAGACGATCCAGCCCGTCTTGCCCAATCCTGAGAGATCGCGACGACGGAAGACATCTCCGAAGACTCTGAACAGCAGCATGAACCACGCGATCCAGATGAAGAAGATGATCATGGAGCCGAACACGCCCCAGAACGGATAGACGCCGAGCATCACGGCCCCCTTGGATTGGATTGGGCGAACCTAACAGACCCCCGGGCCCTGGCTCCCGCCGCACTTGCAACTCTTACAGTTTGCTACGTAACTTTGCACACCCGACAGGGGGTTTGCAGATGAGCCAGCTTGTAGTGGATTCGCGCAAGACAGGGCTCGTCGGTGCGAACGTCGACGAGGACGTGCGCGAGCAGCTCGTCGAGCTGGCGCGGCTCCGTTGCTTCGATCATCCGTCGCGCTCTCACGCGCGAGCTGGAGCCGGGCAGCGATAACGAGGAGGAGCGATGAGTTACGGATTCGAGCCCGACCCAGGAGCCTGCTCTCCAGTGTGGGCAACGGTCGAGGGTGTCGAGCGGGCCACGGACGACCCAGCGGATCATTCGCCCGAGCGCTCGCGCGATCCCCGACGTCTACTAGGGGTGCCCGGCGCTAGAGGCTCTGCGCGAGGTAGTTCGTCACGATGGCCCAGAACTCGAGGCAGAGGACAACGACGAGGAGCAGACCCCAGTTCCGGGGGGCTTGGGCCTCAGCGACTCGGGTACGGGCAACGCGACGATGTCTGGTCACCATCGGTGGCCAGATCGTTTCACACCGCCCGGATAGGTGCGTCAGCTACTTGGTCACCCAGGCGATCCCGACGAACAGCGCAACGAAGACGGCGCCGGCGGCGAGCCAAATCAATCCCCACATCCAGAAACCTCCCCAGTTCCCTTGACGCTTCTGACCCTGATGGCTTCTCCTTTCCTACGTCAGCACCCGCGTTGCGGTTCGTCGCTTGCGGCGTTGCGGTTTGGAGCTCCGGCGGGCACCTGGTTGCTGGACGAAGGAGGCTGCGCCGCGCCAGTCGGGCCTCTCCCCCCGATCCGGAGGATCCGTGCGGATAGCCGGCGATAACGGCAACCTGCCGAGGTCGGACGCCGATCGAGCCGACTACGGTCTTGTCCGGGCCATGAGTGACTGCACGTACTTGTCGCCCTCGGGGTCGCGCCCCGATCGAGTCGGACCGAATCACGAACTCGAGCGTGGTCGTCGTCACGGCTTGGCGCTGATGGAGCCGGCCCGCGGCACCCTAGAGGATGGAGGGAGAGGCCGCCGCCGTCCCCTCCATCGCTAGAAAGCGTCTCCTGTCGTCGCCTGTGGTCAAGGTTCGCACAGCCTCATTCTCTCCGACGGTGCGACGGGCGTTTCGGGCATGAGCCGGGCACGGGCCAAGGGGACGAGTGGCTGGACGCGGCTAGAATCCTGGCTTCGCGGACGTAGCTCAGTTGGTAGAGCACTGGCTTCCCAAGCCAGGTGTCGCGGGTTCGAATCCCGTCGTCCGCTCTAGGCACTTAGCGGGTTTGCGGCTCTGGCCCTTCCCGCCGTGCCCCATAAGTGCCCCAAACGCGCTCAGGATCCAAGCCTGGATCGCTCTCCTGCCCATTCCGCCGGACCGCTGACGCGCCGCCTGCCTTGACGGTCCGGGTTGTCGGGAGGAGAATCGCCGCGTTTGTGGCGTCAAAGGGGAGGAATGCGATGCGCATGCGCACCGTGCTTGTTGCGGCCATGGCGGTCTTGGCACTGGCACTGGGGCTGACCGCTCAGACATCTGCCGCTCCGCCGGAACAGGTGGAGCTGGACGACTTTGCTCCGCTCTTTGCGGATGTCGAGGATGGGCTGGGGTTGTTCGTGAACATCAGCAGAGACGACTACTGCGAGTGGGTTGACGGCGGGTTCGTCGGTCCACCCCCGGTCGATCAGACCATCTCGGTGCAGCTAAAGGAGACGGGCAAAGGGGCGGTTGTCGCCTCCTTCCAAGGCGATCTCTCGATCGAGCTCTGGAGATTCGATCCAGACGTGCCGCCGCTCGTCGATCCCTGCGTGGACACAGACGCACAAAGCGGACCGTGGGCGACGGGGACGGCACACGTCCAGGCGAACGACAACGACTTCGATGGCAGCCGTACTCGGACGAATTCGTTCGGTGTCAGAGGGCAGGGGACGGTCGAGGATGCGAGTGGCGGGACATGGCACTTCTCCTGGACCGACCGTCTTCAGATCACCAAGGACGACGAGTTCCGGGAGCGCGTCGCGAACTTCAACCTGCACCCGATCGGGTAGCAGTCCTTTGCAGACGCGGAAGCCCGTGCTCACGCGGGCTTCCGCCGACCTTCGACCGCCTCGAGCCGCTCGAGCAGCGACTCGTGCGCCGTGTCGAGCAGTGCGCCGTACACGGACTCGATCATCGCCGACCGACGTGCCCTGATCCGCGCCGTCTCGAACACGGTCAGCCCGCGTGCGAGTGCGTTCGAGATGAACGTCGAGCGCGTGTCGTAGAGGCGGGCGGGCTTGTCGATCCCTGCCGACTCGATAGCTGGCCCCCACTCCCGCCTGCGGAAGTTGTGGACGTCGAATGGCCCGCCCTTCACCGCGGGAAGGAAGACACGCCCGGACTCATGGTGCGGATCGAAGGGCACCTGTTCGAGGGTCACGAGCACGAGGTCACGAAGCTGCGCGTGCTCGGCGAATCGGCGAAGGATCCTGACGAACTGCTCGCGGTGCGCCGACCGCGCCAGGCGTCGAAGTCGGACGCCGCAAAGCGACTGATCCTCGATCAACTCCACGCGGCAGCCGGCCAGCAGATCGAGAGCGACGTGCTCGACGCGGAGATCGCGCAGCGCACCGGACTGTCTGCAAGAACGGTGCGCGACATTCGCACCGATATGCGAGCCGCGGGACTCGTCCGTGCGCTCCCCGAGAAGGATGCCGACGGCGAGATCAAGCGCTGGTTTGTGACACTCACCGGCGCGGGAGTGGCTGCCGCTCTCACTAGTTCTTCCAGTGCCGTCTCAACACACAACTTGTCCCGATCTGGACTAGAAACCCCAGATCGGGACTTGAGTGTGTCGCGGCACTGGGAAAGGCCCGATCTGGGTCAGGACGCGAGAACGGGCGACTTTGTGAAACCGGAACTGCCGGACGACGCCCCCGAGTGGGAGCGTGCGTACTGGCGTCGACGTAATGGCGGTGCGGTGTGAACTCCAGTCCGCTCATGACGACGCGAGAAGTGGCCGAGTTCCTCGCCGTGTCGCCGGAGACTGTTCTGCGCCGGGTTCGCGCGGGTCAGATTCCCGCGATTCGGATTGCCTCGAACGCGCTGAGATTTCGAGAAGCAGACCTCGTCGAGTTCCTCGAGCTTCGCTACGAGACGTGCAACCGGCGGAAGGGCGCGATGATCTAGCTGGTGAGAGCCGAAGCTGCGGCGTTCAGGCAGCCACCCCGGCCCAGCCTGCGGATCGAGAAGCGCGAATTTGAGACGAGTGGGCGTGCCTTAAGGCCGCATGCCCGGCTGGTAGGGAGTGGGCCTGCTCCAGATGGCTCCGACGATCCAGAGAACCGGGACGAGGAACCCGATGAAGAACATGACCTTGTGGTCGTTCTTCCAAGTCAGGACTCCGGCGGAAAGTAAACAGATCAGCCAGATGAGGCCGAGCAATCCACCCCACAGGTACCAAACACCTAAGGCCAAGGGCATCAAGTTCCTCCTTCGTCGGCGTCGACACAGACCCTGGCAGGCACATCGGAACGAGGCGCTTGAAACTGAAGCCGCGGCGTGCAGGCAGGTGACGTGTAAGAGTCGCGCTCTACAAATGGAGGTTCCATGCTCCTCGCCGCAAATGGATGGTGGCTCTGGACGCTTCTCGCTGTCATCGTCTGGATCGCTATCGCGTTCTGGCCAGCCAGAGTCGCGTCACGGAAGGGCCACAGCTTCATCGGCTACTTCATCTTCAGCCTGATCTTCTTCCCCGCCGCGTTGATCGTCGCGTACCTGGTCGACGACGAGCACGCGACTGCGTGACTGAGGGGCTGTCAGAAAGGGGAACTCTTGACGGAGCCGACGGACTGCGCCCGCGCAGCGGCGACGGCTTCCAGACGGGAGTTGACGCCGAGGGCCTGAAAGAGACGGCGAACGTGGTTCCTGACCGTCTCGGTGCTCAGGTGGAGCTCGGCAGCGATCTGCTTCGTCGAGCGGCCCTGCTCCAGGAGACGAAGCACCTCGACCTGGCGGGGCGTGAGGTGTGGGGGTGGCGCTGTGGGTGTGTCGTCGGGGCGTGCTTCGATCAGCCCGAAGACGCCGACAACCGTCTCACCGTTCGTGAGCGCCACCGAACTGACCTCCACCGGCACCCGCGTCCCAGAGGTCGAGACGAGGTGGCCGGTCGCATCGGTGGCCATGGAGGTTCCGAGCATCTTCTGAGCGAATCGCTCGCGGGCACGGGGCCTGTCCTCGGGCGATATGACGGACGTGAAGTGACGACCGCGAATGTTGCCGAGAAGCTTCTCGGCTGCCGGGTTCATCCACCGGACGATCCCTGCTTCGTCCACGACGTAGCTGGGGACGTTGACGTTCTCCAGAGCCTTCTCGACGTCAGCGCCGACTGGCAGGCCAGTGGCCATCGGACCGGGGAAGGTGTTACAAGCCGCCGACGAATAGACCCAATCGTGTCCTGTACGACCTGGTCGCCCGCCCCTACCGTGACGCCGTGGTGAGTCCGGCGCTGGGAGCCGGGCGGTCTGCGGCGAGCGGCGCACCCCAGGTAGTAGGGGGGCCTACGCGGACTCTCCACCTTTGCGCGAGAGACTCGACCGGCGGGTTGAGTCTCTCGTGCAGCCTCCGTCAAACGGCCCGAATAGACCCGAATCGTGTCCTAGCGGGCGAGACGAGGACAGGACACGCTTGCTGGCAATGGAGGGGGAACCTCACCTCTCCCTCCATCTCGTTGTTGGCGTACTTCAACGGAGGAGAGACGAGTGCCTAGTCTCCGAAACGCACTGTCCCCGCGAGAGTTTCGACGCCAGACAAGTCCCCGCTATTGCGGCGCGTTGCGAAATCGCCTTTGCCTTCGACCTCGGTGAAGTCGCCCGTCCCGCTTCGGAATTTCCAGCGTTCAAAGGCGACTTCAGAGCGGATGAGAAACGACCCGCTGCGTTCACCGTCGGTACAGGTCAAGACCTTCAGGATCTCGCCATTCGGCTCTTCGTGCCCGAGGTAGTGATCCACGAATGTGCCACTCGAGCAGCCAAGAGCTTCTGAGCCCTTGGTGACCGTGAACGCGCCCCCGTACGGCGCGGTTGTGAAGTCGATGTTCGTGACGATCTTGAATGAGCCGCCGTGTGTACTCGCGTCCTCGCCCCCACCGAAACCGACGAGCAGCGCAGCCGTGACGACCGCGATGAGACCCAATGTTTTGATCGTTCCTCTCCTGTTTGCGAGACCACAGCGAGTGTCACGGCGCGGGCTGATCTACACGACGGTGCAGACATGTGGAGGCTAGGGTGGTCAACAACCCAGTCGAGCGCCGTAGAACCCAGGGCGACGGCCTCCACGCCCTCCCGCACGGCCCCGCCCGAGTAGACCCAATCGTGTCCTATCGGGTGAGGCGTGGGCAGGCCACGCTTCCTCAACGATGGAGGGAGAGTTGCCTGCCCCTCCCTCCATCCTCTATTTGTCGAATGCGAACGGCTGCGGCGGTTGGGGCTTCTGCGCCACGGGCTCAGATCACTTCTTCGGGTTCCCGTTCTCTCCGGACTTTCCATGCTCGTCATCGGACTTGCCGTGCTCGTTCGAGGATCCCTGTTCGGGCTTGTTGGCGAGTCCTGGCGGCCCGCAATGCACGTGGTTGTCGTCGCCCCAGCCCCAACCGGGCCAGCACGTGCGTGACACACCGGATTTCTTGTACGTCACGGTGACCATGAAGCCGCCCGTATTGTCGACGAACAGATCGTCGTTCACGGCGAACACGAGCTCCCCCTTACCGGAGAGCGTCGTCGGCCCGCTGCCGACCTGCACCCATGGCCCGCTTCCGACCCGACCGACGAGGCCGAATGCGGGAGCGCCCGGAAGGACGAATCCACCGAAGCCAGTCTCAGTTGTATCGCCCGATGGGTTTCCGTCGGGACTCACGCAGAGGGTGCTGAAATGCGCGCAGAGCACGCCCGTGGCGGTCGCTGTTACCGACCCATTCTTGAGAACGAGCCCGGTGCTGAGGCCAGGCTCATCCGTCTTCGGTCCAACGGTGTAGACGGACGTAGTCGCTGAGCCCGCTGCACTGCCCTGCGCCGCAAGGACAAGCACGCCTGCAGTGACGAGAGTCAAGCCCTTCCAGATCTTCATGTGCCGCAGCCTTTGTTCGTGCGGCGACGGCGGTCGTCGCGGACACCCCTCTCGCATCGAAGGATCAGTCGCGCCTAGCGGGGCAGCAATCCCCCGCTCAGGTATCCCCACATGGGGGATACGTTCCGCACACGTCGGCAAGAGTCGTCACGTCTCGACGATCCCGTCACCGCGCGGCCCTTCCTCCAAATGCGCACCTGGCAGCCCTTGCAGACTGCCCCGCAATTCATACGGTGCGAAGGTTGGGGCACGGTCATGGCCGTGTTCCCTGCTCCGGATGGGGGTCGTTGCCGGGCGGCGCGGCCCCCCTCCACATCACATCCACGGCTACCCCGCAAGAGCCAGCCGCGAAGCCGCAGCGGGCGGTCGCTGTGTCGTCCTTAGGGAGGGTGGCGCCCGCCCGCCGCAGTACAGACACCCTTACACATCCGGTTTTTGAGAGCGCAAGACGATTGGACACCCACACCTTTTCGTGTATCCCCCTCACGGGCGGCGTGCGCCGCGGCATCGTGCTGGGCGTCGTGCTCGGTGAGGACGAAGGGCTGCGCTTCACGGAGGAAGCGAGGTGGTTTAGTGTCGCCTCGTGCGGTTCCGCGTCTCCATCGCGATCGGAGGCATCCTTCTTCTCCTGGGCGCGGCGGCGACCGCTCCTGCGGCGACGACGACGACAAGGCACCCTACCCGCGTCACGATCGTGGCACCAAGACTTGCTCAGCCGGGAGAGATCGTGAGGGTAGACGGGAGGGTGATCGGTGGCTCGTCGATAGTCGCGCCCGCTCTTTTCCGGGTCTCCGAGGCGGGCTCGACGATCCGCAGGAAGATCATCCGGATCCACGAGAGTCGCTTCAGAACATGGGTTCGCTTCTCCAAGCCGGGCGTCTACCGGGTTTCCGTCTCCTATCCAGGAGACACGGGGTTGGGCGGGGGCTCGGGCCACTTGCCCAGCAGCGCGAGCGTCAAGATCCGGGTGACTTAGCAGCGCTCGTGTATCGCGCAAACCACCGGTGCTTCGCACGGGACTGGCCGCTCCTCCCCGACCTCAAGTCCGACCCGAGGGACTGATCTTGGGGTGCGCGCGCCATAAGATCGTCGCCATGCCGACGGTTCGCGTTGTGGACGACAGCACGGCGACCGCTGACCAGGTAATCGAGGCGGCGCGCGACTTCACAGATCGCCGCGCCGAGCTCTGGCGCGACGTCTACGTCGAGCACATGACGATCCACGACCGCGGCGAGACGTGGGCAGACGTGACCGAGGGCAATCCGTGGCCGATCGGGCTCGTCTGGGAGCGTCTTCGCTACGACTGGTCGAATCCCGACGTCGTGAAGGGAACCGTCGTCGAGTCCAATATCTTCAAGGCGGGCAGCACATGGGAGATTCGTGCGACGCAAGCCGACGATGGTGGG
This sequence comes from uncultured Gaiellaceae bacterium, assembly GCA_963736935.1. Taxonomy (GTDB): domain Bacteria; phylum Actinomycetota; class Thermoleophilia; order Gaiellales; family Gaiellaceae; genus GMQP-bins7. The sequence goes on from CAVTQX010000017.1 coordinate 57,666, forward strand.
AGCCGCGTCGAGATCATCGGAGTCCGGCACCTGCGTGGCCGAGGTTGGCTCCTGTGGCCGTTCTTTCCGCTCGGGTTGGCGAAACGTGACGTGGCGGATTACGTTCGGAAGTTCCTGACGAAGGTTGAGGCAGGCTAGGCGGAGTCGCTCGGTCACGACGCCATCTCACGCAGCGACCCCCGTCGGTCAGTGCGCGACACCCGTGCGGAGCCAGAAGGAAGTCACCTTTGAGGTCGAACTCCACCGTGGTGACAGACGCGACGAGGCTTGAACGGCGGCTCAACAGAGTGCTCGCTCGCGCGACGACGCCGCGTGGTGCCGGTGTCGTGATCGCGTCCGCGACGACCGCGATCACGCTCGGCGCGGCCATCTTGATGACGGTTGTCGACCGCACCAACTTTCCGTCCGTTGGATCAGGACTTTGGTGGGCGGTCCAAACGGTCACGACGGTCGGATACGGAGATGACGTTCCTACGACTGCCCCAGGCAAGCTCCTCGCCACGCTCGTAATGCTGCTCGGTATCGGCTTCCTGACAGTGATCACCGCCGCAATCACCAGCACGTTTGTGTCGCACTCGCGGCGTGAGCCGGGAGCCACCGCTGCGGACACATCTGCGGAACAGTTCCGGCTGCTACAGGAACAGCTCGACCGAATCGAAGCGGCACTTACCGCCGGTCGGTAGCCGCAGCGACCACCCGGTAGTTCAGCCCGCCCGCCTCGAGCTCGCGCTCCTCGATCCGCAGGCGGCGTACGAAAGCAGAGTTGACGCTGAGAAAACGGCCACTCAGGGGAGGAACCTCTCTACTGACCCGTCGAGGGGTCGCCGACCGACAGGCGAGCTCGTACGTTGCGATCACGCCGAGTTCGGGGCGTCGGTAGTCAAGAGCTTCCCGATGGGCCGTTGGCCGCCGCAGCGAGGCTCATCGGGACAGTGGACGAAAGCGCGCCCGGCTCGGCGATCCCCTTCCCCAGCGTCGTGGGCAGACCTTCGGGCTCGTCGGCCCGATCAGTTTCTGCCGGTCTGACTCAGCTCCCGCTCATCGATCCGCAGACAGGGCCGGGTGGCTGCCCGAAGGCCGCGGTGTCGGCTCTGGCCAGATGGTCCCGGCCCTGCCGACACGATGACGCGCTCGAGCTCGGACGCCAAGAGGGCCGCTCGGGACGTGTCCGCGTGCCCTTCCCTGGCCCAAGCGCCCGTAAACGCGGATACCGCGTCAGAAGCCGAACTCACTCGGACGAGTGTCCTCGGGCTTACTCGACCGGGTGATTACTCGGCGCTCTTTCCGCGATACGTTCGCGGCAATGGGCTCGCCGCCAGCCCGTGGCAACCCATGAAAAGGGGGAACATGCGCCGCATCAGTCTCGCCATCACTGTGGCATCGATTGCTGCCGTAACACTCTTCGCAGCGCAGGCGTCCGCGCAACATTTCGAGGAAGGAAGCATGAAGGTCTGCGGCCCGCTGATCAGCGGGCAGGTGAACTGCACACTGACGATCACGATCGAGGACGATCTCGCTGACGGCGTCTTCGAGGGAGACGACATCATCGTGACGCTCGCCCCCGGTACCACGGGTGCGACCTACGACAGCGCTGACGTCAGCGGCTGCGGCGGGGCCGCGGTGACGGTCGACGACACGACGCACCTGAGCGTCGACCCCGATTTGAGCCCGGTCGACGACTGCACCATCGTCGTGGAGGAAGTGCTGAACGCGACGACGGACGGCGAGGTATGCCAGACCATCGACAACGAGGCCAACGACCCGCCGGTGCCGGTCTGCGCGGACATCCTGCCGGGCCCGACCGACGCCGAGGCCGACTGCAAGAAGGGCGCCTGGGAAGACTGGGGCGTCTTCAAGAACCAGGGTGACTGCGTCAGCTACGTGGCCACTCAGGGAAAGAACGAGCCGGGCCAGAACGTGCCAGGCGCTCCGTAAGAACGGCGCACACGACGTCAGAAAGTCGAGAGGGCCCGCCCCAGGCGGGCCCTCTGTTCAGCCGTGCGTCATCAGCCCGCCCAGAATCCCACCACTCGCGAGAGGTCACATTGCGATGGGCAGCACGGTTGCAGCCGGCAAGACGTGGTCGTCGCGACTTGCGAATCTGCCTGGTTGTCACCGCCTCGAGCTGGCGCTCCTCGATCCGCAGCCTGAAAAGGCAGGAGCCCCGCGCAGTGGCAGGCGGGGCTCCTGTGGCAGAGGGGAGGATCTGGTTCCTACCCATCGGCCTGAGAGCGGGAAAGCTCAGTCCCTCGATCGCGCAGAGAGTTTCGGGGGAGGCTTGCCGGATGGTGGCGCGGGGGACCAGAACGCTTCCCGAGCCGGGCCTCGAAGGTCTGGTCGCTCGTGGGGTCCCCCTCGGAACGGCAGCGGCGCTGGGGGAAGTCCGGCAACGTCCGCGGACCGGCACTCCCTCGAAAGGCGGTCTTCGCTCCCTCGAGCGAGGGAGATCGCGGAGGAGTCGGTTTCGCCCCGGAGAAGCGGGGACAGAGGACGAGGGGGAAGTGCGCGAGCCGCAGCGCGCGGCTTCCCCCTTCGTTCTCGATCCGGTTGCCTCCTAGGTCAGCACATCGAGTGGTGCTGTCGGCACGAGATCGGCGACGTGCCGAAGAAACGTCTCATCCGTGCTCACGAACGTGCATCTCTGGAGCTGCGCGAGCGCGACGTACTCGGCCCGGAACGTCGTCGCCAGGCCCAACGCCTGCGCGAGTTCCCACGCGCGGCGGCGAAGGACGGCGTCGCCGAGGAGACGGATCTTCAACCCGTTGACGTATGCGAGACGCCGACGGGCATCGTCCTCGGTGACATCCCCTCGACGGACCGCCTCGTACATCGCCGAGAGCGTCTCGGAGCGCCAGAGAGTCGGAGCGTAGAGCTCCCGGTCCGGCGCAACGTCGACGGCAGCGCTCGCCAGCTCGAGCGTCGCGCCAGGGTCGATGACGAACCGCGCCACGTCGGGATTCTCTCAGCCGGAGCGCAGTCGCTGAGGCGAGTTGCCGGGGGCAAGGTGCCGTGACCGGCGCATGGCCATACTCCGGAACCTCCCCCCGGCCGTCCCCGGTCCGAGGCGAATCAGCCGGGGCCTCAGCGACATACCCGCGGTCGCCGACAGGCAAACGCCGCGCCGCTCAGGCGATCCCCGGACCGGGCAGCCGGGCCGCGACGATGCTTCCGACCGCCTCGGCGCTCGCCTGATGTCGGCTCAGCGTCCCGACGAAGACGTCGCGATCGAGCGCGCTCAGCTGGAGGTCGGTTGCGGCGCGGACGGTCGCGGTGCGCGGAATGTCCCGGACGAGAGCGATCTCCCCGAACGAGTCCCCCGCGTGCAGCGTCCGGACGGGGTCGCCGCCGACCTCCACGTCCGCACTGCCCTCGCGAATGACGTAGAAGCGGTCACCGACCTCTCCCTCGGTGATCACGGCTGTCCCGGCGTCGACCCCGACGTCCGTCAGAGCCAGCGCAAGCCGTTCGAGCTCGGGACGTGGCAGCGGAGCAAAGATCGGCAGGCGACGCAGCACCTCGAGCGCGGCGTCCGGAACACGGGCGGTTGCGTCGACGGCGACGAGCGGTCGCCACAGCGGAACGAGCACGATGGGCAGCACGAGCCCTGCGATCGCGAGGGCCCACTCGACCCCGAAGGCGGCGACCAGGAGGGCGGCGAGCAGCGAGCCGATCCCCATGGTCGCGACGACGAGCGCCTCGAACGCTCCGAAGACGCGGCCGAGAACGGCGTCCGGCGCCGATCGCTGCAGGAGCGTGATGCCCGACACGTCGACGAGCGTGTTCCCGACCCCGCAGAGCAGCAGGAGCGGGATGACGACGGCGGTCTCCGGGACGAGCGCGACGAGGACGAGAGGCACACCCCAGAGCAACAGTCCGGCTCCGAACGAGGTCGCGAGTCGGCCGCGGGAGGCGATTCCCGCCGCGACGAATACCGCGAGGAGCGCGCCGACGCCGACTGCACCGCTGAGAACTCCCACGCCGGGCGTACCGAGCTCGAGCACCTCGATCGCCAGCACGACGACGAGCACGTTGAACATCCCGGCGACCAGCGTCTGCACGGAGAAGAGCCCGATGACGACGCGGAGGTGCGGCTCGGCGAGGATGCACTTCCACCCCTCCAGCAGGCCGTGTCCGGCCTCGGCATGAGCCTCGCGCGAAGGCGAACCCGCGAGCCGGACGCGAGCGGCGAGGGCGGCGGCGACGGCCACGAGCCCCGCCGAGACGGCGAACACGGTGGCGATGCTCGTTCCCGCGAGGAGGACCGCGCCTAGGGCAGGCCCGAGGAAGAGGCCGACGCTCTCGACACCACTCGCCAGGACGTTCGCAGCGGTGAGCTCCTCCGGTGTCGCAACGAGTGCGGGTGTGATGGCGGCCTGGGCCGAGCGAAAGAGCGGCTCCAGGACGGCGACAGCAACCGCGAGCGCATACACGAGCCACGACGACGAGCCCCCGGCCACGAGGAGCGCAAGTGCGACGAAGAGCGCACACCGGACGACCTCTACGACGACCATGACGAGGCGGCGAGAGACCCGGTCGGCGAAGACGCTGAGCCAGGGCGACAGAACCGCGGTCGAGATCAGCCGGACGAACGCGATGATCCCGACCGCGCCGGCGCCACCCTCCTCGTACGCGTACACGGCCACGGCGATCGCGGATGCGCGGCTCGCGAGATTCGAGGCCGCCCACGCGAGGATGACGCTGAGCAGATCGCGATTCCGGCCGACCCGGGAGAACAGGTCGCCCGTTTCTCGGAGGTGCGCCGCCAAGGCCATCCCGCGAGCATCGCAGGGCTTGCCCGCGCACACACCGACGGAGGGAAGATTCCGGTCCGGGTCGCCGTCGTGTAGACGACCGGGCAGCACCGACATGCCCTAAGCGGAGCGAAAGGAGCACACCATGTCCGACGACGAGCGCAGCAAGAAGCGGACGGAGCACGACGAGGAGCCCGACGTCGAGGCTCACATCTTCGACGGCGACGATCTCGGCGAGCCCGATCCCGAGAGGACGCGTACGCGGGGCGATTCCGACGTCAAGGACGGCGAGGACGGGGAGCTCGACCGCACGCGGACGTAGGGCGAGCGGCATCGCTAGCCTGGCGGCGTGGCCGCCGAGCACGTGCCGCTCACCGAGGAGGAGATCGAAGCCGCGACGGTCGGGGAGCTGGTCCCGCACAACGCGACCATCCAGCTCGCCGAGTACGACCCGCTGTGGCCTGCGCTCTACGAGCGCGAAGCGGCCCGTGTCCGAGGTGCACTCGGAGCCGCGACTCTTCGACTCGAACACGTCGGCTCGACGTCTGTCCCAGGACTTGCGGCGAAGCCGCTCATCGACATGGTCCTCGTCGTCCGAGACTCGTCGGACGAGGATGCCTACGTCGCTGCGCTCGAGGCGGCCGGCTACGTCCTGACGATCCGCGAGCCCGACTGGTACGAGCACCGGCTCTTCAAAGGGCCCGACACAAACATCAACCTGCACACTTTCTCGGACGGGTGTGCCGAGGTCGATCGGATGATTGCCTTTCGCGACTGGCTCCGAACGCATGACGACGATCGCGAGCTGTACGAGAGCGCCAAGCGTGAGCTAGCAGGGCGCCAGTGGCGCCACGTCCAGAACTACGCCGACGCGAAGTCAGGGGTCGTCGCGGAGATCAACGCGCGAGCGCAGGCCGGGTAGGCCAGGCTTCCAGCCGGCCTGAATGCACGCGGCGGTGCGAAGGCGTCAGTATTCGCGGGCACCACGCCCATCGAGAGGAGCCCCTTGAGCACGCACGCGACGACGGAGAAACGGATGGTTCGGCCGAAGATCAAGCCGCTCAGGCTTCTCGTGTCCTGGCTCGTCGCGGCCGCCGCGCTCTTCGTCGCCGCCTGGATCGTGCCGCACGTCGAGGTCAAGACCTTCCTCGGCGCGGTCGTCGTCTCACTCGTCATCGCCGTCCTGAACGCGCTGGTCCCGCCGGTCGTCGCGGCCATCAAGCTTCCACTGACGCTCGTCCTCGGCTTCCTGATCGTCCTCGTCCTCGACGCGCTCATGCTCCTCGCTGCGTCGGCGATCACGGACAACGCGATCGAGGTCGACAGCTTCTGGTGGGCGCTGCTCACTGCGCTCATCGCCTCGGCCGTCACGGTCGTCCTGGACGTGATCTTCGGGACGAACGACGACGACACGTACACGCTCCGCGTCATCGAGCGCATCGCACGTCGATCGGGCGAGCGGGTCAACACCGAGGTGCCTGGAATCGTGTTCCTCGAGATCGATGGGCTCGCGCTCCCGGTTCTGCAGCGTGCGATGCGCGACGGTAACGCGCCGAACATGGCCCGCTGGGTCGCGGACGGCGACCATCGCTTCGCCGAGTGGGAGCCGGACCTGTCCTCCCAGACCGGCGCGAGCCAGGCGGGCATCCTTCTCGGCTCGAACGAGAACATCCCTGCGTTTCGCTGGGTCGAGAAGGCGACGGCGACGACGATGGCATGCTCCGCGCCCGCGGACTGCGCCGAGCTCGAGCGTCGGCACGCCACCGGCGTCGGCCTGCTCACGGACGGCGGCGCGAGCCGCGGGAACCTGCTCTCGGGAGAGGCCGAGCACGTGATCCTCACCGTGAGCCGCATGGAGGCGGAGAAGGGCGCGAACCCCGGCTACCGCGCGTTCTTCTCGAACGGGTTCAACGTCACGCGCGTGCTCGTGCTCTTCTTCTGGGAGGTCTTCCTCGAGTGGACCGCGGCCATGCGCGCGGTCCGGCGCGACGTCCGTCCTCGAGGGCATCGCAGCGGCCTCTATCCGTTCATGCGCGCCGCCATGTGCGTCGTCGTGCGCGACCTGATCGTGTACGGCGTCCTCTCGGACATGCTCAAGGGCCGGCCCGCGATCTATGCGACCTTCTCGAGCTACGACGAGGTCGCCCATCACTCGGGGCTCGAACGGTCCGACACCCTCGAGGCGCTGCGCAAGCTCGACCAGCAGTTCGGCCGCATCGACCATGCTCGCAAGTACTCGCCGCGGCCCTACGAGATCGTCGTCCTCTCGGATCACGGCCAGACGCAGGGCGCGACGTTCAAGCAGCGGAACGGTTACTCGCTCGAAGATCTCGTCGCGCGCTCACTCGCGTCGGGCGAGGTCACCGGGTTCTCCGGAGGGGACGAACAGAACGCGATGGTCGGGCTCGCGGTGGGCGAGGCGACCGGCACGGACCCGGCGAAGAAGCGGCCGAAGAACGACGTGTCCGACCGCGAGGTCGTCGTCATGGGGTCGGGGAACCTCGGCCTCGTCTACCTCATGGACGAGCGCCGCCGTATGACGCTCGAGGAGATCGAGACCCGCCACCCCGCGCTCATCCCCGCACTCCGGGAGCATCCGCACGTCGGCTGGCTGCTCGTGCGCTCGGAGAAGGACGGCGCCGTCGCACTCGGGGGCAGCGGCGTTCGCTACCTCGCCGACGACAGGGTCGAGGGCGACGATCCGCTCGCGAACTTCTCCCCCACCGCCGCACAGCACCTTCGACGGACAGACGGCTTCGCGGACGTCGCCGACATCATGATCGGGAGCTTCTACGACCCGCAGCTCGACGAGGGGTGCGCATTCGAGGAGCTCATCTCGTTCCACGGCGGTCTGGGCGGTCTGCAGACCCGACCGTTCGTCCTCTATCCCTCATCGTTCCGGCTTCCGGACGAACCGATCGTCGGGGCGGCTGCCGTCCATGGACTCCTCCGCGGGTGGCGCCAGCAGCTACAGGGCACTGGCTGAGCGAGCGCTGCCTGGGGCCCTCACGTACGACCTACGGACTCCAGAGGCGGCGCGTCGCGCCGCTGACGGCGCTCAGCCGTTGCCAGGCGCGACCTCCTGGAGCACGTCGGGACCGATCCGGAACTGCCCGCTGAAGGGCCTGTCCTGGGATGCGATGAGCACCAGGGAGCACGCCATCGCGGACGCGAACAGCCCTAGCGCGACGGCGCCCGCGAGCCGGTTGCCGCTCTGCACGAACGCGATCGCGAGGAGCGTGAGAACGCCTACGAGGATCACGCCGGTCCACATGACCCAGTTGACGCTCGATTCGCTCAGGATGATGCGCTGACGCCGGGCGTCGAATGCCGTCTGCACCGACGCGACGACCTCCCGTTGCGCCGTCGTCTGCCCTTCCGTTCGCGGTGTGAGATTCAGCGCGAGGAGCAATGCACGATCGAGTGCAACCGGTACCACGGTCAACGTGGCGTCCCCTCGCGCCATTGCCGGCCACTCCACCTTGACGCTTTCGTCGATATGGCGGCGGAGGAGGACGCGCATCCGCGCTTCGGACTGCTGAGGGAACGCATCCATCAGGAGATCGACCGACCGCAACGCACTGGCCTCGCGGTCGACTGCGAGCTGCGCCCGATCGGCGTTGCTCCAGACCTGCGCCGCCAGAAAGCCGACGAGCAGTCCGAAGAGCAGGCCCATCGGCGGCAGAAGCCCAGGCGACACCGCTCTGAACGCCTCGGCGCGGCGGCCCTTCGCGAGAGCCATGACCACGAGGAAGATCGCAGCTGTAACGAGGTACGTCGCCACGAAGACCACTACGGCCAACCGTCCGGTCGACAGGTCGTACAACCAGCCCATCTCTACGGCCCGAAGAACTGCATGAGGCTTCCGTCGCGGAACGGCCCCGAGCCGATGGCCAGGTCGCCCGAGAAGGGATAGAGGAGGGCGACGAGCACGACGAGCGACATGCCGACGACGACCGCGATCGATCCCGCCCCGACGGTGTGGAACCAGAAGCTCTGCGATCCGATGAGTACCGCGTAGCCGACGATGACCAGGGAGCCGACGAAGAGCAGGGCGCCGACGACCCACGGCAGTCCGCCGCCGGCATCGTCGAGACGGTTCCGGCGGGCCTCGAGTGCGGTGTTCAGCTGCCGCACGGAGTCGTCGTAGAACGCCGCGGCCGACGGCGACGCCGGTTTCACCGCCTGCAGCGCAGTGAAGATGCCGTCGACGGCGGCCCAGGCCTCGGGGCTGTCCTCGCCCTCGCGCAGCAGCGGCCACTCCTCGTCGACGACGGCTCGCACGTACACACCGACCGAGGCACGGACACGTTCGCGTTCCGGCGGTGCGAACGCACCCGCGTCACGCACGATCGCCGCAAGCGCATCCGCCTCGCCGGTCACGTTGCTCCGGGCATCGTCGTAGTTCTCGTACGCGATGACGATGATGAACGCGAGCAGTAGACCGAACAGCGCGGCGACGACGCCGAGCATCTGCGATGCGACCTCGGCGTCGAATCCCTCACCGACGGCCGGTACGAGCCGTCTGATCAACCAGACGAGCAGGAGGACGAGGCCGACGATCGCAGCGACGACGGCTACCAGCAGGAGCCAGATCGGCAGACCGTCGACCGCGCCGCGCAGCACAGCGGAAACCTACGCCAGATGACGCTCGGCGAGGACGATCACGGAAACCGCCGACCGCGCGGGCCGTGCCGACCTACGAGGGCGTGGCGGCCGCCGGATCGGACGAAGGTGCGGTCGCGGCCCTCGCCTCTGCGACCTTCTCGCGCCGTGCCTTCGTGAGTTCCTGAATGAAGATCTGGATGGTCGCGGCGAGCGGCACGGCCGTCAGTGCGCCCAGCACGCCGAGGAGCGCGCCGAAGAGCGTGACCGCGACGATGATGAAGAACCCGGAGAGCTCGACCGCCTTCCCCTGGATCTTCGGAGTCAGGATGTTGTTCTCGACCTGCTGGTACACGAGGACGACGATCAACATGATGATCGCTGCCGTGACCCCTTCCTCCGCCCACAGAGTCGGGACGAGAATGAACCCGGCGATCGTCGCCCCGATGTTCGGGATCATGTCGAGCAGTCCCGCGATGACGCCGAGGCCGATCGCGTAGCTCGACCCGAGCAGCCAGGCCGTCATGCCCTGCGTGGTGCCGGCGATCGTCGCGATGACGACGACGCCGATCGCCCAGCGGGAGATCGAGGTCGTGACCCGCTCCCACACGTCGAGCCAGCGGTCGTCCTCGCCCGGCATGAGGACGCTCGCGAGCGAGCGCTTCAGGTTCGTGATGTCGCTGATCAGGAAGAGGCAGATGAAGAGGATCGTGAAGCACGGCGAGGAAGACGCCGAAGAAGCTGCCGGCGATGCCGAGAATCGCGGACACGGCATCGGGCACCGAGACGGAGACCTGCTGCGCACCGTCCTGGACGTTCTCGGCGGCGCCGGAGTCGCCGAGCCACGAGGGGAGCTCATCCGATTCGCGCAGGCTCTCCACCGTCTGCGGCAGGTCCTGGAGGAAGTCGCGCACCGATCCGACGAGCGGCACGAGCAGCAGCAGCATGAGGACGAAAGACAGCGATCGGCGGTGCCGAGGACCGTCACCGTCGCCGCAAGCCCACGGGACATCCGCGTCTTCGCCATCACGAAGCGCACGGGGTACTCGAAGACGAGCGCCAGAAAGATCCCGATGAAGACGATGAGGAAGGTGTCGCCGATCGCCCGGAACGCGACCGCGATTCCGATGACCGCGAGGATGGCCAGCAGCGTGCGGGCAGGGAGCAAGAGCTCGATGCGCCGCCCTCCGGTTCTCTCCATGGCGCAGAAGGCTACGGAGGGGTGCGGCTGGATCGGGTCTGTCGACTAGGCTCGCGGCCCGAACTGCGAACGGAGGGAACCGTGACGCTCAAGCACCCGAAGGCCCCAGGTACGCGTGCCCCAGACCTCTCTGTTCCGCCGCACTTCAGCCTCGAGACGCGGACGATCCCGCGCCACTCGCTGCCCGACGACGAGATGCCGCCCGACGTCGCGTACCAGATCGTCCACGACGAGCTCATGCTCGACGGCAACGCCCGCCTGAACGTCGCGACGTTCGTCTCCACGTGGATGGAGCCCCAGGCCGAGAAGCTCATGGCCGAGTGCTTCGACAAGAACATGATCGACAAGGACGAGTACCCGCAGACCGCGGAGATCGAGGTGCGGTGCGTCAACATCCTCGCCGACCTCTGGAACGCGCCCGACGCCGACGAGGCGACCGGCTGCTCGACCACAGGCTCGAGCGAGGCGGCGATGCTCGGCGGTCTCGCGCTCAAGCGACGCTGGCAGAAGCGCCGCGCCGCCGAGGGCAAGCCGGCCGACAAGCCGAACATCGTGATGGGCATCAACGTCCAGATCTGCTGGGAGAAGTTCGCGAACTACTGGGACGTCGAGATGCGACTCGTGCCGATGGAGGGCGACCGCTTCACGCTCTCGGCCGAGGAAGCCGTGGCCCTCTGCGACGAGAACACGATCGGAGTCGTCGCGATCCTCGGCTCGACGTTCGACGGCGCCTACGAGCCCGTGAAGGAGATCTCGGACGCGCTCGACCGCTTCGAGCAGGAGTCGGGGATCGACGTTCCGGTGCACGTCGACGGCGCCTCCGGCGCGATGATCGCGCCGTTCCTGGATCCCGACCTCGAATGGGACTTCCGCCTGCCCCGCGTCGCGTCGATCAACACGTCCGGCCACAAGTACGGGCTCGTGTATCCGGGAGTCGGGTGGGTCGTGTGGCGGGATGCAGACGCGCTCCCGGAGGATCTCATCTTCTGGGTGAACTACCTGGGCGACAACATGCCGACCTTCGCGCTGAACTTCTCGCGTCCGGGCGCGCAGGTCGTCGCCCAGTACTACAACTTCCTTCGGCTCGGACGCGCCGGCTTCCGCGAGGTGCAGGGCTATGCCCGCGACGTCGCTACCAGGCTGTCCTCCAGACTCGAGGAGCTCGGCCCGTTCACGCTCCTCACCCGCGGCGACGAGCTGCCGGTGTTCGCGTTCACGCTGAAGGACGACGTGGAGAACTACACGGTGTTCGACGTGTCGAACGCGCTCCGTGAGCGCGGTTGGCAGGTTCCCGCGTACACGTTCCCGGAGAAGCGCACGGATCTCGCTGCGCTCCGGGTCGTCGTTCGCCGAGGCTTCACCCACGACATGGCGGACATGCTCGTCGCGGACATCGAACGGCAGCTGCCGCGCCTCCAGAAGCAGCCTGCTCCGATCAACGACGCGGCGTCCGGAACCGCCTTCGCGCACTGATGTGCCGCTGGCTGGCGTACTCGGGGAGCCCAGTGCTCCTCGAGGAGCTCCTGTACAAGCCGAAGCACTCGCTCATCGACCAGAGCCTCCACTCGACCATGGGGGCGGAGACGACGAACGGCGACGGCTTCGGCGTGGGCTGGTACGGCGTCGGCGAGACGCCCGCGACCTACCACTCGATCGAGCCCGCGTGGAACGAGCGCAACCTCCGCGACCTGGCGGCGCACGTCGAGTCCGGCCTCGTGTTCGCGCACATCCGCGCCTCGTCCGGATCGCCCGTGCAACAGACGAACTGCCATCCCTTCCGCCACGGCCGCTGGCTGTGGATGCACAACGGGCTCATCTCCGACTTCCACGAGGTGAAGCGTGAGCTCGTCCTCGCCGTCGATCCGAGCCTGTACGGCGCCATCGAGGGCTCGACGGACTCGGAGGTCTTCTTCTACCTCGCGCTGACGCTCGGGCTCGAGGACGATCCGCCCGGCGCAGTCGAGCGCGCCGTCGGGCTCATCGAGGACGTCGGGCACCACGCCGGCGTCGTGCACCCGATCCAGATGACGGTGGCGACGACGGATGGCGACAGCGTGTGGGGCTTCCGCTATTCGAGCGAAGGCCGGTCGCGCTCGCTCTTCTATTCGACCCGCGTCGACACGCTGCGGGAGCAACATCCCGAGGTCGAGGTGCTCCAGCGTGTCTCGGACGAGTCGCGCCTCGTCGTCTCGGAGCCGCTCGGCGACCTCGTGGGCGCGTGGAACGAAGTGCCCGAGTCGCACTGCGGGGTCGTCCAGGCGGGCCAGGACGAGCTGCGGCCGTTCACGCCGCGGTCGCCGAGCTAGGTCGCAGGCGCCGGGACCGGGACGACGGCGTCCTTCCCCTTGTCCCCTTCGGTGGCGACGGAGATGACGACCGCGCCGAAGAGCGCAACCCCGAGGGCGATGTAGGCAACGACCTTGTGCCACGTCGGCTCGGCGAGCCGCTCGTCGAGAAGGACCGTCCCGATGAGGATGCTGACGAGTGGGTTGCAGACCGAGACTGCCGCGACGGACGCCGCGAGCTTCCCCGTCGCGAGCGAGACCTGCTGCACGACGAACGCGAGGATCCCGGCGATTGCGAACGCGTACGCCTCCCAACTCGTGAGTACCGCGCCGAAGCCGTCGTCGCCGAGGATCTCGACGGTCGGCTTGCAGAGTGAGGCGGAGAGCCCATAGAGGACTCCGGCACACGCGCCGTAGAGACCCGCCCTGCGGACGAGGGACCCCCTGTTCCCCAGCACGAGGAGAACTGCGGCGATTGCGCCGAATACGAGGACGGCCAGCGCCCACTCGTTCGCCGGGGCGTTGTCGTTGCCGTCGGCCGCGTCCCCGATGATCATGAAGGCGGCGAGGCCGAGCACGACCACGACCGCGCCCGCGATCTCTCTGCGGTTGATCGCCTGGCTCGTGAAGAAGTATCCGAGCGGGAGAGCGAACACGATGGTGGTCACGAGCAGCGGCTGGATCACCGCGAGTCGCCCGTTGGCGAGGGCCACGGCCTGAAACCCGTAGCCGCAGAGGAGGGCGGCCGTCCCGGCGAGCCACCACTTCTGGCCCACGAGCTGGAGGAGCGACTTCGGCGAGCCGAGCGACACCTCTCCCATGCCGAGCGCGCCCTTCTGCTGGAGCGTCGCGGCCAGCGCGAAGAAGAACGCGGCGACCAGCGCGAGGATCTCGGCCACGGCGTCGGAGCCTACGCTCGGCCCCGGATGCACGCAACGATCCGGCAGGGCTCTTGTAACGTCCGGCCATCTCCGAGGACGCCGCCAGACCCCTCTCGATCCCGGTTCTGCTGGGTACCCAGCGCACCGGTCGGCTGAGTGAGCACGCGGCCCGCGTCGTGCTGACCGAGATCCAGCAGCGTCCAGGCATCGAGACGGAGCTGATCGACTTCGCGACGCTGCCGATCCCGTCCGACGAGGCAGGTGACGCCGCGAAGGATCCCGCGTTCGCCGCGACGATGAACCGCGCCGACGCGATCGTCATCGTCGCCCCGGAGTACAACCACGGCTACCCGGGTCTCCTGAAGCACGTCCTCGACACGAACCTGCCCGAGTACATCCACAAGGCGGCAGGAGTGGTCGGGGTCTCGGCGGGGATCTTCGGCGGTGCGCGGATGATCCAGGACCTGCTCCCCGTCCTCCGCGAACTGGGTCTCGTCACGATCTTCTGGGACGTGAACGTCAACAACGCACGGACACGCTTCGACGAGGACGGAGAGCTCGTCGACGACTCGTTCCTCTCCGTCGGGAAGTTCCTCGACGAGCTCGTGTGGATGGCGGAGACCCTGCGCTACGGTCGCGAGCACGTCACCATCGGAGCTCCGTCGTGAAGCCCGAGATGGCGTGCCCACGGTGCGGAGCCGCCATGAACCACCAGGCTGACAAGCTCCGGGAGCCGACGACGCGCGAAGAGGCCGAGACGAGCCCCCTAGGTGGCATCGTCATCGCCGTCTTCGCCTGCCCGAGCTGCGGCTGGATCGCGTCCCGACCGCGCGACGACGACGGGTCCTAGCGCGCCGCCAGCGAGACGACCTCGTCCACGAGGTCGAGCCCCTCGGGGCGGTGCGTGATCAGGAGGACGGAGCGATCGCCTGCAGCGTCGAACACGTCGGCGACGAGCGCCTCCGCCGTGTCCGGGTCGAGATGCGCCGTCGGCTCGTCGAGGAGGAGCACGGGAGCCTCCGAGAGAAGGGCCCGCGCGACAACGAGCCGCTGACGCTGGCCGCCGGAGAGCCGACCTCCCTCCTCCCCCACGAGCGCGTCCAGTCCCTCCGGAAGCGACTCGACCCAGTCGGCCAGCCGCGCTCGCCGTAGTGCGTCGACGAGCTCTTCGTCGGTCGCGTCCGGCCGGCCGAGCTTCAAGTTCTCGCGGATGGACGATGCGAAGACGTGCGCCTCCTGGCCGGCGAGCGCGAAGGTGCGCCGAACGTCCTCCTGCCGCAGCTCTCGGACGTCACGGCCGCCGATGACGACGCGGCCACGCTCGGGGTCGAGGAATCGCAGGAAGAGATTCGTGACGGTGGTCTTGCCCGCTCCGCTCGGCCCGACCAGTGCGACGCGTTGTCCGGGCTCGATGGTGAGTGTGACGCCGTCGAGAGCCGCCGGCCCGTCACCGTACCGGGCGGTGACGTCCTCGAGCGCGACCGCGACGGGCATGCTCGGCGCAGGCACTGGAGTAACGGAGTCCGTGATCGCCGGCACGCGGCCGGTGAGCTCGAGGACGCGCGTACCGGATGCGAGGGTCGACGGAAGCTCGCGTGCGGCTGCCGGGAGCGGCGCCACCGCGTCGAACGACGACAGGGCGAGCAGCGCGAGCGTAGCCACCAGCACGCGATCGAGCGTCCCCGCGTCGTGCGCGGCGACGGCGAGCGCGAGCACGCCGACGAGTGTCAGGCCGGCGACGAGCACCAGGGCCGCGTCGGCGACGCCGGAGACGAATGCGTCGCGGCCGGCCAGTCGGCGGAGCTCCGCGTCGGCGGACGCGACTCGCGCGAACGCGTCGTCCTCCCGGCCGTAGGCGGCCAGCTCGGGCGCTCCCCGCAGGATCTCCGTGAGCTCGGCGGCGAGCTCACCCCGCGCGTCGGCCTGCCGCCGGCCCACGAAACGCGACAGACGCGCGGCGAGCAGCGGAACGGCGATGCCCCCGAGCGCGAGGCCGAGCGCCAGCACCACCGCTCCCACGGGTAGGACGATGGCCATGGCGACAACGCATGCCGCAGCGACGACGAGGGCGACGAGCGGCGGGCCGATCGCCACGCACGTACAAGCCCTGGAGCGCGTCGACGTCGGCGACGAGCCTGTTCACGAGGTCACCGCGGCGGTACGCGTCGAGCTCGCCAGGGGCGAGCGGCTCGATCTGTCGGTAGACCGTCGAGCGGATGCGGCCGAGGGCTCGCAGGGCGAGGTCGTGGGATGCGAGACGCTCGAGGTAGCGCGCCAGCGGCCGCGCGAGCGCGAAGAAGCGGACGAGCGACGATCGTCGTCGTCAGCGCGAGGATCGGCGGCTGCTCGGCCGCGCGCGAGATGAGGTAGCCGGCAGTGGCCATCAGGGCGACTCCGAACCCAACGGCGAGCGCGCCGAGCCCCAGAGCGACCGCCACACGGCCGCGAGGCATGTCCGCAAGCTCGAGCAGGCGGCGGATGGTCGTCACGCGACGACCTCCTCCACCCCACCGACGTTGACGATCCGGTCGGCACGGTCGGCGAGCTCCGGCCGGTGCGCGACCAGCACGACTGTCCGACCCTCTCGCAGCACGTCGACCGCGTCCGCGACGATCGAGGCGCTCTCGGGATCCAGGTCCGCCGTCGGCTCGTCGAGCAAGACGAGCGGTGCGTCCCGCAGGAACGCGCGTGCGAGCGCTATGCGTCGCCTCTCGCCGGCTGAGAGCGCGCGTCCTCCCTCGCCCACCACCGTCTCGTACCCGTCGGGAAGCGCGCAGACGAAGCCGTCGGCGCGGGCGAGTGCCGCGGCCGCGCGAACCTCATCGCCGG
Organism: uncultured Gaiellaceae bacterium; assembly: GCA_963736935.1. GTDB lineage: Bacteria > Actinomycetota > Thermoleophilia > Gaiellales > Gaiellaceae > GMQP-bins7. Next base: position 74,218 of record CAVTQX010000017.1, read on the forward strand.
CGGCAGCGGGCGCTCCGAGCCTGATGTTGTCGGCGACCGTTCCCCGGAACAGCGTCGGGCGCTGCGGGACGTAGGCCGTGAGCCGGCGCCAGGCCTTCGGATCGAGGGTCGCGAGGTCGTCCTCGCCGACGCGAATCCGCCCGGACGTGGGCTCGGCGAAGCGCATGAGAAGGGACAGCAGCGTCGACTTCCCGGAGCCGCTCGGCCCGACGAGCGCAACGGTCTCGCCCGGCTCGACGACGAGCTCGACGTCGCGAAGCACGTCGAGATCGCGCGTCGGGTACCGGAACGAGACTCGCTCGAACACGATCGGTGCGAGCGCGGAAATCGGCGCACTCCCGCGGCTCGGCCGCGACGGCAGAAGCGTCCGACAGGTCGAGCAGGCGCTCCGCGACGGCGGCGCCGTCGGCGCTCGCATGCCACTGCGCCGCGAGGTTCCTGAGCGGCAGATAGAGCTCCGGAGCGAGCACGAGCACGGTCAGCGCCGCCTCGAAGCCGATGTTCCCTTCGCGAGCCGAACCCCCACGACGACGGCGACGAGCGCGATCCCGAGCGTCGCGGCGAGCTCCAGAATCGCACCGGACAGGAATGCGATCCGCAGCGTCCCCATCGTCGTCCTGCGGTAGTCGTCGCTCACGCCCGCGATGCGCTCCGCTTGAACGGCTCCGCGGTTGAAGGCCCGGAGCGTCGGCAGGCCCCGCACGACGTCGAGGAAGTGGTTCGAGAGCAGCGCCAGCGCCTGCCAGCGCTCGCGTGCCTTCCGAGCGGTCTGCCGGCCCACGAGCCACATGAAGACCGGGACGAGCGGGAGCGTGAGGACCATCACGCCGGCGGCCAGCGGGTCGATCGACACCACGATCGCCAGGACCGCGATCGGGACGACGGCGGCAAGGACGACCTGCGGGAGGTAGCGCGCGAAGGTCGCCTCGAGCGCGTCGACGCCTGTGACGGCCGCCGTCGTCACCTCGGAGGTCTGGGTCCCGTCGAAGGCTGCGGGACGGCGACGAAGCCTGGCGTCGACGACGTCGAGCCGCAGTTGCGAGACGACCTCCGCCGCGGCCCGCCTCCCGGCGACCTCGAACCCCCACGCCCCCGCTGCGCGGGCGGCGATGACGACTCCGAGCAGGACGAGCGCCGGGGCGACGTCGTCGAGAGACGATCCGCCGAACGCGCGCGCCGCGACCCGCGCGAGCAGGACGGCCTGCGCCAGCACCAGCAGCGCCACGACGACGCCCGAGCGCGGCGTCGACCACGAGCAGCGTTCGCACGGCACGCGCACGCTGGAACAGGCGCGGGTCGAGGACGCGCACGCGGGAGAGGCTAGACGGCGTCGACGCGTTCGCTGCCGACGCGCGCGCGGAACACGTAGTACGTCCAGCCCTGGTACAGGAGCACGACCGGGACGGAGATCAAGGCAACCACGCTCATCACCTGGAGCGCGTAGTGCGACGACGCGGCGCCGTCGACGGTCAGGCTGTTCTCGAAGTCGGTGCTCGAGACCATCACGCGCGGGTAGAGACTCACGAAGAGCGTCGTGACGAGCGAGATCGCACCGAGCGCGGTCATCGCGAACGCGCGCCCGTAGCTCCCGATGAGGACGAACACGACCGCGAGCGCGAGCGCCACGATGCCGAGCGCCGCCGGGAGGGCCGGCGGGAAGAGATCCTTGTCGTTGCGGTCCATCGCGACCACGACCGTCCATACGAGGTACGACCGCAGCGAGCACCGCGCCCGGGATCGCAAGCCGTCGCGCGACGGCCTCGGCCCGGGCGCGCAGTTCACCCGTCGTGCGGAGGGTGAGGAAGGTCGCACCGTGGAACGCGAACAGCGCGACGACCGCGATCCCGGCGAACACGCTGTACGGACTGAAGAGATCCAGGAGGTTGCCGGTGAAGTCGCCGTCCGAGTCGATCGGGACCCCGTACAGGAGGCACGACAACCCGATTCCCCACAGGAGCGAGGCGCCGAAGCTGCCGATCGTGTTCGCCCACGTCCAGGTCGCCCGCCAGCCCGGCGTCTCGCTCTTCGCGCGCCACTCGAACGAGACGACCCGGACGATCAGGCAGACGAGGATGAGCAGGAGCGCGAGGTAGAAGCCCGAGAACATCGTCGCGTACCAGGCCGGGAAGGCCGCGAACGTCGCGCCTCCGGCCACGACGAGCCAGACCTCGTTCCCGTCCCACACCGGTCCGATCGTCCGTAGCGCCGCGCTTCGCTCCTCGTCCGATCTCGGGACGAACGGGAGCAGCATCCCGACACCGAAGTCGAACCCCTCGAGGAGGAAGTACATCGCCCAGACGACGACGATGAGGCAGAACCAGAAGGTCTCGAGATCCATCAGTACGCTCACCGCCGGCAGCGCGAACTCGTCACCCTCGCCGCCGACCTCGGGCGGGTCGACGCGCGCGTAGCGACGCATGAGGACGAAGTCGACGACGAGAAGCGCGACGTAGAGGACGACGAACGTGCCGAGGCTGGTGGCGATCGTGGCCGTCGAGACGCTCGGCGAGTTGGCGTCGACCGTCTTCAGCAGGCCCCACACGATCCACGGCTGCCGACCGACCTCCGAGAGCACCCAGCCGGCGAGCGCCGCCGCGTACGGAAGCGGGATCGCCGCGACGCCGAGCCAGAGGAACCAGCGCGTCGACGCCAGCCTCCCGCGCCGGTAGAGGAACGCGCCGAGCGCGAAGACGAGGAAGACGAGCGTGCCGGCGTACGCCATGATCCGCATGCTCCAGTACGTCGTCCGTACCGGCGGGATGTAGTCGCCGGCGCCGTACTCGGACTGATCCGCGGCCTGCAGCTCGTTCATCCCCTGCACCTCGCCGTTCCAGGAAAGAGTCGCGAGGATCGACAGGAGGTGCGGGACCTGGATCGAGAACGACGGTGTCTGGTCGTCCTCCGTGAAGCCGCCGATCTGGAACAGCGAGAACGCGCACGGCTGGCACGTGTCCCACTGCGCCTCGGTCGACGCGATCTTCATCGGCTGGTAGTCGGTCACGATGACGCCCATCTGGCTGCCGACACCGAGGTTCACGGCCGAGATCGGGACGCCGACGATCAGCGCCAGCTTGGCTGCGTGCCGGAAGAGCTCCTGATTCCGACCGCGAACGAGGTGCCAGCAGGCGACGCCGAAGATCACGACCGTCGCCGTCGTGAGCCCGACGAGCAGCACGTGGATGTACGCCCAGATCCCGAAGCGGTTCGAGAAGAGCTCCCAGACGTCCGTCAGCTCGGCTCGGCCGTCGGTGACGGTCGAGCCGACGGGACGCTGCATCCAGGAGTTGGCGGTGATGATGAAGAACGCCGACGCCCAGCTCCCGATGGCGAACAGCCATACCGTCGCGAGATGGACGCGCTTCGAGAGCCGGTCCCAGCCGAAGATCCAGAGCCCGAGGAACGTCGACTCGAGCATGAACGCCGCGAGACCCTCGATCGCGAGCGGCGCTCCGAACACGTCGCCCACGAACTCCGAGTAGATCGACCAGTTCATCCCGAACTGGAACTCCTGCACGAGCCCGGTCGCGACGCCGATCGCGAAGTTGATGAGCATGAGCGTCCCGAAGAAGCGCGTGAGCCGAAGCCACGCCTCGTCCCCGCCGCGGTACCAGATCGTCTGCATGACCGCGACGAGCGGAGCGAGCCCGAGCGTCAGCGGGACGAACAGGAAGTGATAGAGCGACGTCGTCGCGAACTGCAGGCGCGCAAGGTCGACGGTCGTGATTGCGAGCGAGCTCACAACCTGCCCTGTCCGGTCATCTGCTCACGCGGCAAAGCGGATTCATTCTTTCACCTCGATCGTCGGTGACACGCCCCATGCAGACGTGTGCGACTCGCCGGGCTCGAGGGTGACGAGAGCCTCCCCGCTGCGGAAGGCGTTCGGCGGACACGTCATCGGCTCGACCGCGAGCGCACGACGTTGCACGGAGGGAATGTCGCCGGTGAAGACCATCACGTACGGGTAGCCCTCGTCGACCCACATTGTCCGGCCCGATCCGTCGGGGCCCTCGGCGACGACGCGCGCGAGGCCTGCATCGTCGCGCTCGAGGTCGGAATAGCCGTTGTCGAGCTTCGCCTGGCCGATCCGCCGCGGGGAGCGGTAGTCGAGCTCCGTGCCTTCGACCGCGACCGTGCCGACCGGGATGCCGCGATCGTCCGAGCGGAGCGCCGTTCGCGCCGGCACCTCGAGCACGACGTCGTCGACCGTCTTCGCTCCCAGCGTCAGATACGGGTGCGCCCCACTTCCGTACGGGCAGGCCGCGGCGCCGATGTTGGTTGCTGTCGTCCGTACCGTGAGGCCGCTCGTCGATAGCTCGTACTCGATCTCGAGCTGAAGCGAGAAGGGATACCCGGGCTGTGCGTGGAGCACGTACCCGAGCACGACCCGGTGCGGCTCGTGCTCCCGCGCCTGCCAGGCTCCCCAGCGGACGAGGCCATGAATCGCGTTCGAATGCTCCGGCTCCGTCAGCGGGAGCTGATGGCTGCGGCCGTGGAACTCATAGGTGCCGTCCTGGATGCGGTTCGGCCAGGGGATGAGCATCTGGCCCCGACCACCCGTCGCCATCTCGTCGAGCCCGTAGCCGTCGACGATGTCCTCGTCGTCGACGGAGTAGGTCCGGAGCCCGCCGCCGACCTCGACTGCGACCGCCCGCTGGTCTCCGAACGTGATCTCGAACTGCTCTCCGGACGGCGGTGTCACGCTCACACCGGCTGCGCGTGGACAGCGGTCGAGTCCGGACGGCGCGCTACAGCGAACGACCACAGCCCCATGACCAGGGCGACCGCGGCGGCGACCGCGTAGACGGTGGACAGTTCCGTGCCGCCGTCCAGCAGCGGTCCCGTTCCGAAGGCGGCGATCCCGTAGCCGAGCTGGTAGAAGGCGATGATCCCGCCCGCAGCTGCCGCCGAGACGGCAGTGAGCTCCGACTGGCCGAAGCTGATCGTGAGCGGAAGGAGAGCCGAGCAGCCGAGGCCGGCCAGCCCGAAGGCGAGAATTCCCAGCACCGGCTCGTCGTCGGGAAGCAGCGCGATGAGCACGAAGGCCACGGCGACCACGAACGGCAACACGTGGTACGTCAGCCGCGCGGAGAAGACGCGCTGCACCGCGGCGAAGAGGAGACGCCCGAGGGTCACCATCCCCCAGAAGGCCGTTAGCGCCAGAGCAGCCTCTGTCGTCGACGCCCCGAGGTCGGTCATGTCCAGCTGCGACCAGTTGCCGTTGACCGTCTCGCAGATCCCGTAGAGCACGGCGAAGCCCGCGTACACCCAGAAGCGGCGCGGAATCCCCGAACGCTCGGACGACGCGGTTACAGGAGCCTTCTCGACCGCCAGCGGGAGGCCGAAGCTCACGACGAGGAGCAGCACCAGGAGCACCCCGACGACGAGCGGCAGTCCCCACCAGAAGCCGAGGCCGTCGAAGATCGCCACGAACACGGGCGCGAGCACGGTGCCGAGCCCGAGGAGCGCATTCAGAACGAGGATCGAGCGGTCGGCGGCGCCAGGGTTGAAAGCAGCGGTGAACGTGTTCAGAGCAGGCACCGCGAAGCCGAACCCCGCACCCAGACACGCCGTCGCCAGGAGCAGGAGCACGTAGGCAAGCGTCTCGTCGCTCGTCAGGAACGAGCTCACGAGGAGGAGCGCCATCGCGGCGAGACTCGCCGCCAGCCCGACGAGGTAGACGCGCTTCGTCCCGATGCGGCCGCCGAGACTCGAGCTGAGCAGCGCAGCCGTGATCGCGGTGATTACCTGCGGCAGGAAGAGCGTGCCGTACTGCGTGCTCGAGAGGTCGTACTCGGCCGGATCGGTGAGGATCGTGCTCGCCGCCGGGAAGGTGACGAGCGCGATGCCCTGCACCATGCCGGCGGCATAGACGACCCTTCGCTCCGTTTGCGTCGCCACCGAGCCCCTGGCGCTTCCGGCCTACGCCAGCCGCTCGAGCAGGTGGTCGCCGACGCGGAGCGAGTTCGCCATCGCCGTGAGCGCCGGATTGACGGCGCCGATGCTCGGGAAGACGCTCGTGTCGACGACGTACAGGTTGTCGAGCTCGTGGGCCTTGCAGTTCACGTCGAGCACCGATGCGCTCGGGTCCGTTCCGAACCGGGCGGTGCCCGCCTGGTGCGCGCAGCCTGCGATCGGGATGTCGTTCTTCATGTACGCGAAGCGATGGATGAGGTGGCCGGGGTTCATGTCGAGCTCGCCGAGCATCGACTTCACCTTTGTCGTAGAGCCGCTTCTTGGCCTCGAGGTTCGTCTCCGTGTAGGTGAGCGTGATGTTCCCGTCGCCGTCGACGGTGACCCGGTTGTCGGGCCGCGGGAGATCCTCGGTCGACAGCCAGAAGTCGATCGCGTGACGCGCCATCCGCTCGAGCGTCCACTCGGGCGCGAGCTTCGTATCCCGCGGCCGCTCGCCGCGGAACATCGGCGCCGTCGACTTGCCGACCATCTGCACGTTTCCCGAGCGGGTACTCGAAGTCGTCCAAGCCGAAGTAGAAGTCGTTGAGCCCGAGCGTCTTCTGGTACGCGGTCGAGGTTCTCCTCGCGTGAGAGCGCGAGGACTGCCGTCGAGTCGTGGAACATGTAGTTGCGGCCGACCTGGTCGGAGCCGTTCGCCAGCCCGTTCGGGTGCTTCTCGTTCGCCGACTCCAGGAGCAGCTTGGCCGTGTTGGCCGCCCCGCAGGCGACCACGACGACATCGGCCGAGAATCGCTCCTCCCCGCCCTCCCGATCGACGACGACCTCGGTGACGGCCGTGCCCTCGCCGTTCGTGTCGAGCCTGGCGACCTTCGCGTTCGTCAGCAGCGTGACGTTCGAGTGTTCGAGCGCGGGTCGAACACCCAGCACCTCGGCGTCCGACTTCGCGTGCACGAGGCACGGGAAGCCGTCACACGTGGCACAGCGAATGCACGTGCTGAACGGTGGGTTCGACTCGTCGAGCATGATCCCGCACGGCGCGTGGAACGGCCGGTAGCCGGCGGCCGCGAGGTCGTCGGCGAGCTGCTGGATCCGCGGCTCGTGCGACACGGCGGGATGCGGGTACGGCGCGCTCGACGGCGGCTCGGTCGGGTCCTCTCCCCGCGCGCCGTGGACGTGGTAGTGCTGCTCCGCGAGCGTGTAGTAGGGCTCGAGCTCGTCGTAGGAGATCGGCCAGGCCGGCGAGATGCCGTCGTGGTGCTGCAGCTCGCCGAAGTCCTCCTTGCGGAGCCGGTACAGCGCCGCGCCGTACATCTTCGTCGCCCCTCCGACGAAGTAGTGCACCCCGGGCTGAAAGGGCTTGCCGCCGGCGTCGTACCACGTGTCCGGCGAGACGTAGCGGTTGTCCACGAACACGTCCTGGTCCGACCAGTTCTGCGGCTCGCGCGGAAGCCAGTCGCCACGCTCGAGCAGGAGGATGCGCTTGCCGGACGGTGCCAGGTGACGCGCGAGCGTCCCGCCACCCGCGCCGGTTCCGATGATGATCACGTCATAGGCGTCCATCGCAGCCTCCTCAGGCGTTGCTCCGTTGGCGATCTGGTGATGGTGTCCGCACTCATGAGATCTCCGACACGCGCTCGGAGAGGATGATTCGCGCAGCCGCCTCGATCAGCGCGAGATGCGAGAACGCCTGCGGGAAGTTGCCCAGGTGGCGACCGGTCTTGACGTCGAACTCCTCCGCGAAGAGGCCGAGCGGCGACGCCACGCGGAGCAGCCTCTCCATCAGGTCGCGCGCGCGCTGTGACTCGCCGACGATGGCGAGCGCCGACACGAGCCAGAAGGAGCAGATGAGGAACGTGCCCTCTTCGCCCGAGAGGCCGTCGTCGGTCTCCTCTGTCCGGTAGCGGAGCGCGAAGCCGTCCTCGGTGAGCCCGTCCGCGATTGCGAGCACGGAGTTCGCGAAGGCGCTCGTCGTCGGCCGGAAGGAACCCGAAGATCGCCGCCAGGAGCGTCGAGGCGTCGAGGGAGTCGGTCGCGTAGTGCTGACGCAGGACGCCGCGCTCGCTAACGCCGTGCTCGAGGATGTCGGCCCGGATCTCCTCGGCCGTCGCGCCCCACGTCGCCTGCAGCTCTGCGTCGCCTCGGATCTCGGCGAGCTTCGCCGCTCGGTCGAGCGCGACCCAGCACATGAGCTTCGAGGACACGTACTGCTGCGGCGCGCCGCGTGCCTCCCAGATCCCCTGGTCGGGGTTCTTCCACACCGCCGTCGCGCATTCGGCCTGCGCCTGCACGATGGGCCAGAGCCGCCGCGGGACACGGTCGCTCCGACGCGTGTGCAGCAGCACGGAGTCCAGGACGGCGCCGAATACGTCGTTCTGACGCTGGTCGAATGCACCGTTTCCGATCCGCACCGGACGCGCGCCCGCGTAGCCGGACAGGTGATCGAGTGTCGACTCGGTCAGATCGCGGCGCCCGTCGATCCCGTACATGATCTGCAGCGCGCCGTCCTCGTTGGCCTCGATATCGGCGACGAACTGCATGAACTCGTCGGCTTCCCAGTCGAGGTTGAGATAGTGGAGCGCCTGGAGCGTGAACGTCGTGTCGCGCATCCAGGTGTAGCGGTAGTCCCAGTTGCGCTCGCCCCCCGGCGTCTCGGGAAGGGAGGTCGTGAGCGCGGCGACCGTCGCACCGGTCGGCATGTACGTGAGGCCCTTGATCGCGAGTGCCGAACGCTGGATCGGGTCCCGCCACATGTGATCGGGCAGGCGCGCCCGCCCGAGCCAGCGTCGCCAGAAGCGGACCGTGGCCGCGATGCGCGCATCGGCATCGGCGACGTCGCCGGGAGCCGCCAGCTCTTCTGCCCACGACAGCGCGCAGTACGCGCGGTCGCCGGCCTCGAGAGTGTGTCGCGCTCGCACGCGGCTGCCTTCGATTCCGAGCGCGAGATCCGACTGGAGGCGCACCGCCTGGTCGGCGCCCTTCGCGTCGGCAGCGTGTCGACTTCCGTCGACGAGCGTCCATTCGGCCGGCACTCGCCCGTAGTCGAAGATCGGCTCGCAGACGAGCTCGATCTCGACCGACCCCTCGAGGCACTCGACCGTCCGCACGAGCAGGTGGTCGGCGTCGTCGTCGGCCGGTGGCCGCGTGTGCGGCGTGATCGTGTCGTCGCCCTCCCGCGGCCCCATGGTGAGCGCATCCCGCACGACGACCCAGCCCGACGGCGTCTTCCAGGTCGTGATCAGGACGTTGGTGCCCGGGTCGTAGTGGCGGGCCGCGGGGTGGTTGATGTCGAACGGCGCGAAGCGAAAGAACCCGGCCTCCCGGTCGAGGAGGCTCCCGAAGACACTCGGCGCGTCGAAGCTCGGGACGCAGAGCCAGTCGATCGCACCGTCGGGAGCCACGAGCGCGCCGGTATGACAGTTCGAGAGGAAGGCGTACTCGGCGATCGGCGTGAACGGCGACGGCGCAGCGGCGCTCTGCCGTGGCTGGGTCTCCACCTGGGCGGCGGTGCTCACGACTCGAGCCAGGGCTCGTGCCAGCGGCTGTGACCCTTGACGAGCCCGTCGGCTTCGGCCGGGCCCCACGACCCTGGCTCGTAGACATGCACCGGCGGAGGAGCGTCGAGGAGCGGTTGCATGATCCGCCACGTCTGGTCGACCCCGTCCTGTCTTGTGAAGCGGGTCGCGTCCCCGACCATCGCCGCGTGCAGCAAGACCTCGTAGGGAGTGGCGCCCTCACCACCCATCGATGCGAACTCGACGTCGAACAGGATCGGGGCGGCAGCCGTGCCCGCCGTGTCCGCTCGATGCGCGTCGAGCACCATCCGGACGCCCGTCGTGGGATCGAGCTTGATCACGAGCTGGTTCGGCTCCGGTCGGTCGAACGCGGCGAACCCGAGCCGCGGGGCGCGCTTGAAGACCAGCCTCACCTCCGTCTGGGTCATCGGGAGCCGCTTGCCGGCACGAATGAAGAACGGCACGCCCGACCAGCGCCAGTTCTCGATGTCCAGGCGCAGCGCCGTGTACGTCTCGGTGGTCGAGTCCGGAGCGACGCCGTCGATCGAGAGGTAGCCGTCGTACTGGCCGCGCACGTAGTGCGCGGGATTCGCGGGGCTGATCGCCCTGTAGAGCGCGACCTTCGCATCCTGGAGCGTCTTCGCGTCGCCTCCGGCGGGCGGCTCCATGGCCGTCATGCCGACCACCTGCATGAGGTGATTGACGACCACGTCGCGCAGCGCACCGACCGGGTCGTAGAAGTGCCCGCGGTCTTCGACGCCGAAGTCCTCGGCCATGGTGATCTGGACCGACTCGATGTAGTTCCGGTTCCAGACCGGCTCGAGCATCGTGTTGGCGAACCGGAGGTAGAGGATCTCCTCGATGCCCATCTTCCCGAGGTAGTGGTCGATGCGGAGCAGCTGGGACTCGTCGATGTACTGGTGCAGCTCGTCGGCGAGCGCGCGCGCCGACGCCGTGTCGTGCCCGAACGGCTTCTCGACGACGACCCTCGCGTTTTCCGTCGCTCCCGCCTTCGTCAGGCCACCGACGACCGTGCCGAAGAGCGACGGCGGGACTTCGAGGTAGAAGACGGGGGTCTTCATGCCCTCGATCGCCTCCGCGACCTCGGCGTAGGTTGCATCGTCCGTGAAATCGCCGTGGTGGTACGAGAGCCGCTTCGCGAAGCGAGTGAACACCTCCTCGTCGAGCTTCTCCCCCGTGCCGACGATCGAGTCGCGCGCGCGCTGGACGAGCTGGTCGAGCGTCCAGTCGTCGAACGCCACACCGACGATCGGGCAGTCGAGAAGCCCGCGCTGCTCGAGTCGGTAGAGCGAGTGGAACGTCATCACCTTCGCGAGGTCGCCCGTGATCCCGAAGATCACGAGGACGTCGGCCGGTTGCGGATCGGCGTCCGTCTTCGTCCTGGTCGCCTGTGGAGCCTCTGTTGCGCTCATGCCCACACCTCTCTCTGCGTGCGTGTTGTCGAGACCGCTCAGGCCAGATCGACCTGGAGCGTCGGATCCTTGGGCGCGCTTCGCTCCTCGTCGTGCTCCGCCCAGGCGTCCTGGATCTCCTCCAGCGACTTCCCCTTCGTCTCGGGCACCTTGCCCATGATCCACACGAACGCGATCACGCACATCACGGCGAACAGGAGGAACGTCGCGGATTCGCCGATGGCGTCGACCAACGAGAGGAACGTGACGCTGACGACGAACGCGGCTCCCCAGTTGACCGCGGCGCAAACTGCAACCGCCTTGCCGCGCACCTGGCTCGGGAAGATCTCCGAGATCATCGTCCAGACCACCGGACCGAGGGAGAACGCGAACGACGCGATGTAGACCACCATCGCGATGAGGGTGACGATACCGACGACGCTCGAACCGCCACCGTCGGTCGGGTTCTTGTCGAGGAACGCGAAAGCGCCCGCGATGGACACCAGGCCGACCGTCATCCCGATGAGACCTGCGAACAGCAGCGGCTTGCGACCGAAGCGGTCGACCCACGCGACCGCGATCAGCGTCGCCAGGACGTTCACCAGCCCGACCGCGATGAGCGTCGCGTGGGTCTGCTGCTCTGGTGTGGTGAAGCCCGCCGCCGCGAAGATCTTGTCGGAGTAGTAGATCACGGCGTTGATGCCGGTGACCTGCTGGAAGACGGCCAGACCGACGCCGACCCAGAGCGCCCTGCGCAGCGCGGGGACGAAGACCTTCGACCAGCCTGCCTCCGGGTTCGACGTCAGGTCGTTGGCGATGACGTCGAGACGCTCCTCGACCTTCGGTCCGCCCTGGGTCTTCACGAGCGCTTTCCGAGCGTCGGCTCGCCGCCCCATCTTCATCAGCCAGCGCGGCGAGTCCGGCATGATCGCAGCGACGGCGATCAGCACGACGCCGGGCACGATCGAGAGCCCGAGCATCAGCCGCCAGCGGTCGTCGTCGCTGAGCGCGGCGTCCACGATGTCGGCCAGCAGGATGCCGATCGTGATCGCGAGCTGATAGCTCGAGACGAACCGGCCTCGTACCTGCTTCGGGGCCATTTCCGCCGCATACAGAGGACCGGCGACCGAGGCGATTCCCACACCGAAGCCGACGACGAACCTCGAGACCGTCAGGACTCCCGTGCTCTGGGCGACGGACTCGCCGAGCGCTCCGAACGCGAAGAGCACGCCGGCGATGAGGAGCGTACGCGTCCGTCCGAACCTGTCCGCGAGACCGCCCCCGAGCAGAGCGCCGACGAGCGCGCCGAGGGTGACCAGGCTCGTCACGACCTCCTGCATCGTCGTGCTGAGGTCGAAGCTCGCCGTCATGCCGCCCAGCGCGCCGGCGATGACGCCCTGGTCGTAGCCGAACAGCACCCCGGCCAGGATGGTCACGAACGCGACCATGGCCAGCCACGTCCGGAAGCGCCCGAAGAGCATCGGCGTGCGCATCGCGCCGGCTTCGACAGTCGCCTGCGATCTCGGTCATGCCACCCTCTCTTTCGCCTCGGCTGTTCCTCGGTCTACTCGTCCGCGTCGACGCTGATCCGGCCGACGCGCTGGTGTGTGAACTCGCTGCCGGCCCAGTCGACGATCGCCTTCGCACGGTCCTCGTTCGTCGGGAGGAGCGCGAGGTGCACGGTCCGCCACGCGAACTGCGCCTTGCGCCCCTTCATCGTCTTCCCGCCGAGCATCTGCACGACTGCCGCGTGGCGCCCGATCGCCGCCATCGTGCCCTTGTCCTTGTAGGCGAACGGCTTCTCCGACTTGCCCGCGACGCGGCGGGAGATGGTCTCCCCCGCGTGCTCTCCCGACTGCAGCGCGACCGAGCCGAGCTGCGGCAGCACCTGCTCCGTCTTCGAGTCCGTTATCGCCGCGACGTCGCCCACGACGAAGACGCCCGGATAGCCGGGGAGCTCGAGGTCCGGTCCGACGGCGATCCGGTTGCCCCGCTGCAGCTCGATCCCGAGCGACTGGACGAGACTGTTGCCCTGGAGCCCTGCGCCCCAGACGAGCGTGTGCGCGGAGATCACTTCACCCGTGGAGAGCGTCACGCGCGTCGGCGACACCGACTGCACCCGAGCGCCGGTCATGACCTCGACCGTCCGCTTCTCGAGCGCGTCCTTCGCGTACTCGCGCAGGTTCGGCTTGAACATCGCGAAGATCTCGTCGCCGGCCTCGACGAGGACGACGCGGGCCTTCTCCTGCGGGAGGCTCGGATAGTCCGTGACGAAGTTCGACCGGTAGAGCTCGGCGAGAGCTCCCGCCGTCTCGACGCCGGTCGGCCCGCCTCCGACCACGACGACCGTCAGCGCGCCGTCGTCGACGAGCGCGCTGTCCTTGTCCGCCGCCTCCCAGCGCTCGAGGACGTGGTCCTTGAGCTTGACCGCGTCTCGCAGCGTGTACATCGGAAACGCGTGCTCGGCGGCGCCCTCCGTCCCGAAGAAGTTCACCTGCGCCCCGAGGGCGAAGACGAGGAAGTCGTAGGTGATGGGCGCGAGACCGTCGAAGCGGACTTCCTTCGCCTCGAGGTCGATCCCGGTGATCGGCGCCTTGTGGATCGTGGCGTTGTCCTGGTCCTTGACGAGGTCGCGGAGCGAGTGCCCCACGGCCGTCGTCTCGAGCAGCCCCGTCGCCAGCTGGTAGAGCAACGGCTGGAAGGTGTGGTAGTCGTGCCGATCGACGAGGACGACGTCGACGTCGGCCTTCTTCAGCTTCGTGCGCGGCACCGATCCCGGCGAAGCCGCCGCCGAGAACGACGACCCGCGGTCGCTCGCCACCAGCGTCGTCAGGCACGAAGCTCGCCCAACCCTAAGGCTGCCCCGGAGCCGTTCGCGACGGCTCGCCGAGCCGGTGCGTTCCCGCCCGGAGCACAGCCGATCCCGACCCAGTCGGAGTGGATCATGCGCCTGCCTCTCGTTGCCAAAACTGAGGGCACCGCCAGCCTATTGCTTCCGCAAGCATTCGCCAAGCGAGCGTGTGGTGAACGTCTGGTGAACGCCGCTCGGCACGCGACGAGCGGGAGTCAAGGCCGCGGGGTTGCGGTCGGCTTCGTCCTCGAGCAGCGCCACGACGGCATTCGCCCAGTCCGCGACGTCGTCCAGCGGCTCCTGATCTCGGATCGTCCTGAAGCCGGGTATCAGGATGTTCAGCTCCTGCGGGCTGAGCGCGCGTCCGGGGTGGCGCCTGCGGAGGCCTCCATCCGGCCGGCGTCGGCTTCGGCCTTTCGAGCTGCCGCGAAACGCGCGACCGCCTCGTGGTCCCCGACGACCTCGGCGAGCTGGTCCAGCAGTTCGTCCACGCGCTCGTGCCCTTCGGGCGTGAGGGCATCGAGCGCCTTGGCCAGATACTCGGAGTGATGGTCCGTCGTCGACACGTCCGTAGGAGGTGATGATCGCATGGCCCTCGGTGACCGACCAGGTTCCCGAGCCGCCACTTGCGTAACGTGCCGCCCTCGGGATGCTCCACGCCGCGATTCAAGTGGTTCTCTACGGTCTCCTGGCGGGCCTCACCGCGGTCGGATTCGCCGCGACGCTGGCGGTGATGCCATCCGGACGACTGAAGGCGCTCGGCTTCGGCGCCGGCTTCGTCGGAGCGCAGCTCCTGACCTGCTCCGCGCTCGTGATCTTCGGGATCGCCGCCACCGGCCTCAGCCGGGAGAGCCACCCCGGTCTCCGGGCCGCACTGGAGATCGCGCTCGCGCTCGTGTTGATCGCCCTGGCCCTCGTCGTTCACCGGAGACCCCCACATGCGACCGAAAGCCCAATCGCGAACGAAGGCTCGAAGGCGCGGACGCAGGCGCTGCTCGAACGACTCAGCCGGTTGCGCATCCTCACGACCGTCGTCGCCGGATTCGTCCTCGGAATCGGCGGCCCGAAGCGACTGGTGCTGACCTGCCTGGCCGCCACGACGATCGTCACCTCGGGCATCGGGGACGTCGAGCAAGCGGAGCTCGTCGTCGTGTACGTCGCGCTCGCGACCGCCCTCGTCTGGGGTCCGTTGATCCTCTTCGTGCTTCTCGGCACACGGGTCATCGAGCTCATGGAGGGCGCGCAGGATGAAGTCGGTCGCCGACAACCGCAGATCACCGTCTACGGACTTCTGCTGCTCGCCGCGCTCTTCGTCATCGACGCGGTCAGCGTTCTGCTCACCTGACTCGACATCGCGACACAAGGCCGGTCTGTACGGCGCGACTTCCAAGTGCCACGTCGTACGCCGGCACTGCGCGGCTACGCGCGCATCGCTGCTCAGTCCTGAGCCGGACGCGATTCGGCGTCAGATCCCGGTCTGTGCGACGACGCGTCCCGACGCAACCGCGTCCTGCAACGTCGCGTAGTCGCGCGCGTTCTGGTCCGCGTATGCCTCCGCGAAGGACGCCATCGCGCGGTCGAACGCGCTGCCGCCACCGAGGTACGCGGCGATCGCGATCCGGTCTCCGGTGCGGGCATGCGCGCGCGCGAGCGTCCAGCCGCAGACCCTCGCGTACGCCTGGAGTCCGGAGAGATCCATCAGCTCGATCTCGGCCGACCCCTTCGCGTCCCAGAGCTGGCGGATGTAGAAGTCCCTCTCCTGGCCGTCGATCGTGAGGATTCGCGACCAGCCGAGCATGATGTCTGGCGCCGCCTGCATCAGCCGCTGCCCTTCGACGACGCGTTGCCCGTGCTGCGTGAACTCGCTCCTGCCGAGGAAGGGCTCCAGCACCGACGGCTGTGCCTCCTTGAACTGGAGGAATAGCGGGTCGTCCTGATCTCGCCCCGTGAGGAGGAGGATCCAGGCGCGCGTGCCGACGCTTCCGACTCCGACGACCTTCCGGGCCGCGTGCACGTAGCGATAGCTCTCGAGCAGCCTGCGCCGATCGCGTGGCAGGGAGCGGCGATACGTCCGGATCATCCGCCGCACGACGTCTTCGAGGTGGTGCTGCTCCGCACCGGGCAGCACGTCCTCGATCGGCGTCACGAGCGGCGGGTGACCGACGATTCGAAGCTCGCCGTCGACGGTGCGGCACAGCTTCGACGAGGGCTCGCATGCTGTCCTTCGTACGCGCCTTCTCGATTCCCTTCTGGAGCCGTCTCAGGTTCTTCTGGGAGACATTCCCGCTCAGTCGCTCTTCGATGCGCGCGACGTCGAGGCGCGTGTACCAGACCTCGAGGTTCCGCATGGGCGCGAAGCTCGCCATCGCCTCCCGGTACTGGCGCACGGACTCGGTGACCAGTACGCGCCGCGTCGACTCGTCGAACCCGAGGTCGCGACCGGCCACCGCGATGCTCGCCGCGAGGCGTTTCACGTCCCATTCGAACGGGCCCGGGCAGCGTTTCGTCGAAGTCGTTGATGCTGAAGACGAGGCGACGGTCCGGCGATGCGAAGATGCCGAAGTTCGAGAGGTGCGCGTCACCGCAGAGTTGGGCATGAAGCCCGGTCCGCGGCCCTGCGGACAGGTCTGCAGCCATGAGGGACGCGCCGCCGCGGAAGAATGCGAACGGCGAGTCGAGCATGCGTCCATAGCGGATCGGGACGAGTTCCGGGAGGCGCGTCTGCGCCTGTTCCTCGAGGAGCTCGATCGGATCGCGACGATGCGTCGCGGGCTCCCAGCTCCCGTGGGCCGAGCGTGGTAGCTCCTGGCGCGCGGCCTTGCCGCGGGCAGCGCGCTCCGCAGGGGTGAAGTGGAGAACGTCCTTCGGCTCCGGCGATGCCGCGATCGCGAGACCGGGCTCGTTGGGAGCCACGACCGTCATCTGCACCTTCGGCTTCCGTTCGACCTCGGTCATTCGCAGCTCCTCCCACCGCGGCGCCACGGCGCGTGGCGATGCACTCGAAGCGTACTCGGGCGATCAGGGCTGTCTCGTGGTGGTAACGGCCCGCCCCAGCGCGGCGCGTGGAATGATCCTCGCGTGGCCGGGGCAGGCGGACACGTGGGCGCAGGTGATCGCGCGCCCGCGGATGTTCTCGTGATCTTCGGGATCACGGGCGACCTTGCGCGCGTGATGACGTACCGCTCCCTCTATCGGCTCGAGGCGCGCGGCCTTCTCGACTGCCCGATCGTCGGCGTCGCGTTCGACGACTGGACACTCGAGCAGCTCGTCGAGCGCGCGCACGATTCGATCGTGGCGACGGGCGAGGAACTCGACGAGGAGGTCTTCGGCCGACTCGCGGCCCGGCTCTCGTACATCCATGGCGACTTCTCGGACTCAAAGACCTACGAGCAGGTCGGGAAGGCGATCGAGGGCGCCCAGCTTCCCGTGTTCTACCTCGAGATCCCACCCTCGCTCTTCGGCACGGTCGTCGGCGGGCTCGCGAAGGAGGGGCTCACGAAGAACGCGCGGGTCGTCGTCGAGAAGCCCTTCGGGCACGACCTCGAGTCGGCGCGTGCGCTCAACGCAGAGCTGGACGCCCACATCGACGAGTCGCAGCTGTACCGGATCGACCACTTCCTCGGGAAGTTGTCCGTCGAGGACATCCTCTACCTCCGCTTCGCGAACACGATCCTGGAGCCGATCTGGAACCGGCAGTTCGTGTCGAGCGTCCAGATCACGATGGGCGAGGACTTCGACATCGCCGACCGCGGCCACTTCTACGACCCCGTGGGCGCGATGCGCGACGTCGTCCAGAACCACCTCCTGCAGGTCCTGAGCTACGTCGCGCTCGAACCTCCGACCGGTCGCGGGGTCGACGTCATCAACAACCGCAAGCGCGACGTCTTCGTCGCGCT
This sequence comes from uncultured Gaiellaceae bacterium, assembly GCA_963736935.1. Lineage (GTDB taxonomy): Bacteria > Actinomycetota > Thermoleophilia > Gaiellales > Gaiellaceae > GMQP-bins7. Next base: position 91,802 of record CAVTQX010000017.1, read on the forward strand.
TGCCGAGGCCGACCCGGCGCACTACGTCCGGGGCCAGTACCGCGGATATCGCGACGTCGACGGGGTCGCGCCCGACTCGCAGACGGAGACCTTCTGTGCCATGCGCCTGGAGATCGACAACTGGCGCTGGTCCGGCGTGCCGTTCTTCATCCGCGCAGGGAAGTCGCTCCCCGTCACCGTGACCGAGGTGCGTGTCGTGTTCAACACGACGCCCTGGCTCGGGTTCGTTCCGAGAGGCTCTCCGCGACCGGAGGCGAACCAGCTCGTCTTGCGCGTCGGGCCGCGCCCCGGGGCGCGCCTGCGCATGCAGACGAAACACCCCGAGGAGATGGCCCTCCGCTCGGTTCAGCTCGACATGGAGTTCGCGGCGTTCGGAGGAGAGGGGCCGACGCCGTACGAGGTCCTGCTCGACGCGGCGATCCGCGGCAACCCGAGCCACTTCGCGCGCCAGGACGCCGTCGAGGAGACGTGGCGGGTCGTCCAGCCGCTCATCGACTCGCCGCCGCCCGTCGAGATCTACGAGCCCGGGACCTGGGGCCCCGAGTCGGCCGCAGAGCTCACCCGCGACTACGGAGGCTGGAGGGATCCATGGCTGCCAGATCCGGGTGCTGGGTCGTGACGGGCGACCGGATGCTCGAGGAGGAGCCCGCCGCGTGACACGCGACCTCGACGAGCTCTGCATCACGACGATCCGAACACTCTGCATCGACGCGATCCAGGCGGCGAACTCGGGCCACCCGGGGACGCCCGTCGGGATCGCCCCCGTCACGTACACGCTCTGGCAGCGGTTCCTCCGCTTCGACCCGTCCGACCCGATCTGGCCGAACCGGGACCGCTTCGTGCTCTCGGCCGGACACGCGTCGGCGTTGCTGTGGTCGCTGCTGTACCTCACCGGCGTCCGCTCCGTCGACCCCGAGTACGAGATCCTCGGCGAGCCGGCCGTCTCGCTCGACGACCTGAAGCGGTTCCGGCAGCTCGGATCCAAGTGCCCCGGACATCCCGAGTACCGGTGGACGAGCGGCGTCGAGACGACGTCCGGCCCGCTCGGACAGGGAGTCGCGACATCGGTGGGAATGGCGGTCGCGAGCCAGTGGCTCGGGGCGCGCTACAACCGCGACGGGTTCACGCTCTTCGACTTCGACGTCTACGCCCAGGCCGGCGACGGCTGCATGATGGAGGGCGTCGCGTCCGAGGCGGCCTCGTTCGCGGCGCACCAGCGCCTCTCGAATCTCTGCTGGATCTACGACGCGAATCGCGTCACGATCGAGGGCCACACGGATCTCACCTTCACCGAGGACGTCGCGGCGCGCTTCGCGGCGTACGGCTGGAACGTGACGACCGTCGCCGACGCGAACGACCTCGACGCGGCCGAGCGCGCGTTCTCGGGTCTTCAAGGCGGAGGACGAGCGGCCGACGCTCGATCCTCGTGCACAGCCACATCGGCTACGGCACGCCCGTCGAGGACACCCCGAAGGCGCACGGTGAACCGCTCGGTCCCGAAGGGCGTGAAGGAGGCGAAGCGCTTCTACGGCTGGCCCGAGGACGCCGAGTTCCTCGTCCCCGACGGCGTCGTCGAGCACTTCGCCGAGGGCATCGGCGCCCGTGGCCACGAGGCGCGAGCGGCGTGGGAGGCGCGGTTCCAGGAGTACCGCGCAGCCTTCCCGGAGCACGCCGACGAGATCGAGCGCATGCAGCGCCGAGCGCTTCCCGACGACTGGGACGCAGGGCTCACCGCGTTCCCCGCGGACGCGAAGGGTCTCGCCACCCGCGACTCCTCCGGCCAGGTGCTGAACGCGGTCGCGCAGCGCGTCCCCTGGCTCGTCGGCGGCGCAGCCGATCTCTCGCCCTCGACGAAGACGCATCTCGGCTTCGACGGAGCAGGAGACTTCGCGCCGGAGGACCGGTCGGGCCGCAACTTCCACTTCGGCGTCCGCGAGTTCGCCTCCGCCGCGATCGCGAATGGCCTCGCGCTCTCGAAGCTCCGCCCGTTCTGGTCCGGGTTCCTCATCTTCTCCGACTACGCCCGCGGTGCCATCCGGCTCTCGGCGCTCATGGAGATTCCGGTCGTGCACGTGTTCACGCACGACTCGATCGGCGTCGGCGAGGACGGGCCCACGCACCAGCCGGTCGAGCAGCTCGCGTCGTTGCGCGCCATGCCGGGCCTCCTCGTGTTCCGGCCGGCCGACGCGAACGAGGTCCTCGAGACCTGGCGCTACGTCATGCAGCTCCACCACGAGCCGGCAGTGCTCGTGCTCTCCAGGCAGGCGCTGCCAACCCTCGACCGCTCGGTCGTGGCGGCGCCCGAGATCGCGCGAGGTGCGTACGTGCTCGCCGACACCGACGGCGACCCCGACGTGATCCTCGTCGCGACCGGCTCGGAGGTGAGTCTCGCACTCACAGCTCGCGACGACCTCGCTGCGGACGGGATCGGCGCACGGGTGGTCTCGATGCCGTGCTCGGAGCTCTTCGACCGCCAGCCGCAGTCCTACCGCGACGAGGTGCTCCCTCCCACCGTGAAGGCACGCGTCGCGATCGAGCAGGCCTCGGCGCTCGGCTGGGCCCGCTACGTCGGCGACGGCGGCGCGATCGTGGCCATGAACACGTTCGGCGCCTCCGCACCGCTGAAGCAGCTCGTCGAGAAGTTCGGGTTCACGCCGGATGCGGTGAGCGACATCGCTCGCGAGGTCGTCGCCCGATGACACCGCTTCGTGAACGTCGCCGCGTGGGCCGAACTCGAGCGCCACTACGACGAGATCCGTGACACGCACCTGCGCGACCTCTTCGCGGCCGACCCGACTCGCGGGGAGCGGCTCGCCGCTGATGGCGCCGGGATTTACCTCGACTACTCGAAGAACCGTGTCACCGACGAGACGCTCGCGCTCTTGCGTCAGCTCGCCGAGGAGTCCGGGCTTCGCGAGCGCACAGAGGCCATGTTCCGCGGCGACCGGATCAACACGACCGAGAACCGCTCGGTCCTGCATGTCGCCCTGCGCATGCCGAGGGAGCGGTCGCTCATCGTGGACGGGGTCGACGTCGTCGCCGAGGTGCACGAGACGCTCGACCGCATGGCGGCGTTCTCTGCAGCGCGTCCGCTCCGGCGAGTGGAAGGGGCACACTGGCAAGCCGATCCGGAACATCGTCAATGTCGGCATCGGCGGCTCCGACCTCGGGCCGGTCATGGCGTACGAGGCGCTGCGCTACTACACGCGGCGCGACCTGACCTTCCGCTTCGTGTCGAACGTCGACTCGACCGACTTCGTCGAGGCGACGCGCGACCTCGCTCCCGACGAGACGCTCTTCGTCGTCTCGTCGAAGACCTTCACGACGCTCGAGACGATGACCAACGCGCACTCGGCACGGGAGTGGGCTCTCGCCGCCCTCGGCGACGAGGCTGCGATCGCGAAGCACTTCGTCGCCGTCTCCACGAACGCGGAAGAGGTCGCGAAGTTCGGCATCGACCCCGCGAACATGTTCGGCTTCTGGGACTGGGTCGGAGGGCGCTACTCGATGGACTCCGCCATCGGCCTCTCGACGATGCTCGCGATCGGCCCCGAGTTCTTCGGCGAGTTGCTCGCCGGCTTCCACGCCATGGACGAGCACTACCGCGAGTCGCCTCTCGAGGAGAACCTCCCCGCGCTGATGGGCCTGCTGTGCGTCTGGTACGGCGACTTCTTCGGGGCGCAGACGGTCGGCGTGCTGCCGTACAGCCAGTACCTGAAGCGCTTTCCCGCGTACCTGCAGCAGCTGACGATGGAGTCGAACGGGAAGAGCGTGACGCTCGACGGCACGCCACGTCGACTACGAGACGGGCGCCGTCTTCTGGGGTGAGCCGGGCACGAACGGACAGCACAGCTTCTACCAGCTCATCCACCAGGGGACGAGGCTCATCCCGGTCGACCTCATCGGCTTCGGGAAGACGCTCAACCCGCTCGGCGAGCACCACGACATCCTCATGTCGAACGTCTTCGCGCAGGCCGAGGCGCTCGCGTTCGGGAAGACCGAGGAGCAGGTGCGCGCCGAGGGCACTGCGGACGCCGTCGTCCCGCACCGGACCTTCGAGGGCAACCGTCCGTCGAACGTGCTCCTCGCCGAGCAGCTGACGCCGTTCACGCTCGGCGCGCTCGTCGCGCTCTACGAGCACAGCGTCTTCACCCAGGGCACCGTCTGGAGCATCAACTCCTTCGACCAGTGGGGCGTCGAGCTCGGCAAGGCTCTCGCGCAGCGGATCATCCCGGAGCTGACCGCCGACGAGGAGCCCGACCTCGACCACGACTCCTCGACGAACGCGCTCATCCACCGCTACCGGTCGCTGAAGTGATCAAGCTGCTGCTGTCGGACGTCGACGGGACGCTCGTCACGAAGGAGAAAGTGCTGACGCCTCGGTCCGTCGAGGCGGTTCACAAGCTCCACGAAGCAGGTATCCAGTTCGCGGTGACGAGCGGCCGGCCGCCCCGCGGGATGGAGATGCTCGTCGAGCCGCTCGCGATCTCGTCGCCGCTGGCCGGGTTCAACGGCGGCCTCGTGGTCGAACCCGACCTGCAGGTGGTCGAGGAGCGCACGATCCCCGAGGATCTGGTGGCGCCGACGATCGAGCTCCTCGACTCGTTCGACCTCTCCGTCTGGGTCTACCGCGGCGCCGACTGGCTGGTTCTCGACCCCGACGGGCCGCACGTCGCGCGTGAGTCGCACACCGTGCAGTTCGAGCCGACCGTCGTGGAGCACTTCGACGGAGGGGCTGCGGTCGCGAAGATCGTCGGCGTGAGCGACGACTACGACGCGGTCGCCGCGGCGGAGACCCTGGCCCACGAGCGACTCGGCGAGCACGTCGCTGCGTCGCGCTCCCAGCCGTACTACCTGGACGTCACGCACCCGCAGGCGAACAAGGGCGCCGTGGTCAGGTTCCTGTCCGAGCGCTACGACATCTCGACGGACGAGATAGCGACCATCGGCGACATGCCGAACGACGTTCTCATGTTCGCGCACTCGGGACTTTCGATCGCGATGGGGAACGCCCACCGCGAGGTGCAGCGGGCGGCGAGACACGTGACGACGACGAACGACGAGGACGGCTTCGCCCACGCGGTGGAGCGGTTCATTCTCGACGAGAGGAGCTAGGCGATGGCGACGGACACTCCCATGCAGCTCGGAATGGTCGGCCTTGGCCGCATGGGCGCCGGGATCGTCCGGCGGCTCATGCACGACGGCCACCACTGCGTCGGCTACGACGTCTCCCCCGAGGCGGTGAAGGCGCTCGAGGCCGACGGCGCGGTCGGGAGCGAGTCCCTCGCGGACTTCGTCGCCAAGCTCGAGAAGCCGCGCGCGGCCTGGGTGATGGTCCCAGCCGGCGACATCACCGACAAGACGATCGCAGCGCTGGCGGAGGTGCTCGAGCCCGGCGACGCGATCATCGACGGCGGCAACTCCCACTACATCGACGACATCCGCCACGCCAACGCGCTCAGGGAGAAGGGCATCCACCACGTCGACGTGGGGACGAGCGGCGGCGTCTGGGGATTCGAGCGCGGCTTCTGCCTGATGATCGGCGGCGAGGACGAGGTCGTCGACCGCCTCTCCCCCATCTTCGCCTCGGTCGCGCCGGGCATCGACGCGGCGCCGCGCACACCCGGTCGTACCGGCGACCCGAGCCAGGCCGAGCACGGGTACTACCACTGCGGCCCGAACGGCGCCGGGCACTTCGTGAAGATGGTCCACAACGGCATCGAGTACGGCCTCATGGCCGCGTACGCCGAGGGGCTGAACATCATCGCGAACGCGGACATGGGGAAGCGGCAGCGCGACATGGACGCCGAGACGGCGCCGCTCGAGCGGCCCGAGCTCTACGAGTTCGAGATCGACACGACCGAGGTCGCCGAGGTCTGGCGCCGCGGCAGCGTCGTCGGCTCGTGGCTCCTCGACCTCACGGCAGCGGCGCTGCAGGACTCTCCCACGCTCGAGGAGTTCGCTGGTCGCGTCTCGGACTCGGGCGAGGGGCGCTGGACGTCCATCGCGGCGATCGAGGAAGGGGTTCCCGCGCCGGTGCTCACGACTGCGCTCTACTCGCGCTTCGCGTCCCGGAACATGGACGACTTCGCGAACCGCCTCCTCTCAGCGATGCGGAAGCAGTTCGGCGGCCACGACGAGAAGAAGGCGTGACCGACGATGGCGCTCGAGATCGAGATCCTCCCCGACGCCGACGCGGTCGCCGAGCGCGGCGCGCAGATCGTTGCGTCCGCTGCAGCCGTGGCGGTGGCGAATCGCGATCGCTTCACCTTCGCCGTGTCGGGCGGCCATACCCCGTGGACGATGTTCGAGGCGCTCTACGGTCGCCTGCCCTGGGAGAAGGTGACGATCTTCCAGGTCGACGAGCGGATCGCGCCGGAAGACGATCCCGACCGCAATCTGACCCAACTCCAGCGCGCGCTCCCACCGGGAGGTGCGGCGGACGTGCGGCCCGATGCCGGTCTGGGCGGACGACCTCGAGGCTGCCGCTGCGATCTACGCAGACGCCCTCCCCGACCAACTCGATCTCGTGCATCTGGGGCTCGGCCCCGACGGGCACACGGCCTCGCTCGTGCCCGGTGATCCGGTTCTCACCGTGCATGATCGCGATGTCGCGCTCACCGACCCGTACCAGGGACGGAGGCGAATGACGCTGACGTACCCCGCGCTGAATCGGGCGCGTCAGACGCTCTGGCTCGTCACGGGCGACGACAAGGTCGATGCGCTGCGACGGCTGCGTGCCGGCGATCAGTCGATTCCGGCCGGCTGGATCTCGACGGAGAATGCGCTCGTCGTCGCAGACGCCGCTGCGGCAGGATCCACGAGCATGAGCGAGGAGACCCCACGCAAGTACCCCTACGAGCCGAAGGCCCCGGCCGTCCTCGCGGTCGACGTCGGCGGCTCACATGTGAAGGCGGTCCTGAACGGCATCGACGAGCGCAGGCGCTTCGCCTCGGGCCCCACGCTCACTGCGCAGGAGATGGTCGACGGCGTGCTCGAGCTGACGAAGGACTGGGACTACACGCACGTATCGGTCGGCTGCCCGGCGCCGATCAAGGACGGCAAGCCCGTGTACGACCCCGTCAACCTCGGGACGGGGTGGGCGGGCTTCGACTTCGAGAAGGCCTTCGGCAAGCCGACGAAGGTCATCAACGACGCGACCATGCAGGCGCTCGGGAGCTACGCAGGGCGGCCGCATGCTGTTCCTCGGCCTCGGCACCGGTCTCGGATCGACGATGATCCTCGACGGCGTCCTCGCACCGATGGAGCTCGGGAACCTCGCCTACAAGAAGGACGTCTGGGAGCACTACGTCGGCGAGGCAGGACTCGAGCGAATGGGTCACAAACGCTGGACGAAGATGGTGCTCTACGCCATCGAGCAGTTCACCGCCGCGCTCGAGCCGGACTACGTCGTCCTCGGAGGCGGGAACGCGCGCAACGTCAGCGAGCTCCCGCCGCACTGCCGCCTCGGGCACAACGAGGACGCGTTTCTCGGCGGCTTCCGTCTCTGGGTCGAGGACTGAAGAGCGCCGCCGCGAAGCGCGGCTAGCGAAGGCGGCGATGCGTCGACCTCGTCGCCGCGACCGATGATGACGTCGGAGACGAGGTCGGACGGGAAGAGCCCGTGCTCGACGACGCCCGTCGTCGCGGACAGTTGCGCCGCAAGCGCCGCCGGATCGTCGACCGGCCCCGTGTAGTCGGCGATGACGCCTCCGTCGGGGCTCCTCGGCGCGTCGCGGAGCTCGACGGAGCCGATGCGCTCGAGCGTCGCCGCGAGGCCGAACTCGAGGAGCTCGAGCGGCACCGGCGGCTGCAGCCGCTCGACGAGCTTGTCCGACGAGACGATGACCACGAACCGCGCGGCCGCGGCGGCAACCGCCTTCTCGCGCGTGTGGGCGGCGCCGCCGCCCTTCACGACCCACCCCGACGGCGCGACCTGGTCGGCCCCGTCGATCGCGATGTCGAGCTGTGCGAGCGCACCCGCGCCCGAGAACGACTCCACCGCGAGACCGAGCCCGCGCGCCGCCTCCTCCGTCGCGAGCGAGGTGGCGACGCATCGCAGCGACAGCCCTCTCCGCGCGAGTGCGGGAAGCAGGTACGCGACGGTCGAGCCGGTCCCGAGCCCGACGCGCATTCCGTCCGCGACGAGCTCGGCTGCCGCCTCCGCGGCGAGCTGCTTCTCCCGATCGCTAGACACGGACGAGCTCCAGCAGATCGAGCTCGAGGAGGTCGCCGACCGCGTTCACGGTGAGGTCGGGGGACGGGTGCGCAGCAACGAGATCCGCGTCGTTGGCGAACTGCCCCTGGAGCGGCAGCACCGTCGTCACGCGGTCGCCCCAGTGCCGCTTCGCCGCCGCCAGAATCCGCACCTTGTCGTCGACGAGGACGTACCGCTCGGCGGGATACCTGCGCTCCACGTCGTCGAGCTCTTCCTCCTTGTGGACGTAGACGAGAACGCCGTCGACGACTGACGACAGACCCGCGCTCGAGACCTTCCGCGGCTGGAGGATCGCATCGCCGTCCGTGAGGACGACCGTCGTGCCCGCGTCGCGCAGCCGCGCGAGCACGTCGAGCGCATGCGGGTAGAGGCGGTCGGCGAACGGGTACTCGAGGAGGTATTCGGACACGGCGAGCAGCCGCGGATCCCAGCTCTCCGACTCCCACCACTCCTGCACGGCGCCCAGGTAGTCGCGATACCCGAGCTCCACGAAGCGTCGCTCCTGGATCGCCCAGTACGCGGCACGCGCATCGGCTCCGTAGTCACGGTCGAGGTGCTGCTCGATGTCGTCTCGGATCCGGTCGTTGTCGAGCAGCGTGTCGTCGACGTCGACGAGGAAGGTCGTGGTCCGCGCGCTCACCGCGACATCCTCTCGCAACTCCGTCATGATCTGGGCCGCAATGCGGCCGAGGGGGAGGTTCGTGACGTGAGAGTTCCTGTGCAGATGGCGGCGACGACCTTGGCGGTCGCGTTCATGCTCGTCGGATGCGGCGGCTCGGACACCGAGTCGGTGAACGGATGCACGATCGAGGCGGGGACGCAGTGCGCGAACATCGACCTTTCCGGGGCGGATCTCTCGGGCGCGGATCTCTCCGGCGCAGTCCTGTCGGGCGCGAACCTCGAGGGGACGAATCTGAGCGGCGCCGACCTGAGCGAGGCCGACCTCGACGAGCGCGCGGATCGTCGACACGGATCTCTCGGACGCCGATCTCACGAGCGCGAATCTCACGGGCGCGACGATCAGCGACGCGAACCTCGACGGCGCGACGCTGTGCGGGACGACACGGACGGACGGCACGATCGACGACACGAGCTGTCCGGCTTCGACGGACACGACGGACACCGACACGACCGAGACGACGGAGACGACGGAGGCTCGCCGAGGCGGAGGTGTCGTCGTTCGACGTCTCCGACCTCGACTGCGGCTCGGCGACGACCGGCCCCGTCACGGTGACGTGGGAGACGGAGGACGCGACCGCGGTCGAGATCGCCGTCGACACGGCGTCCCCGACGAGCGGCGGTCCCAGCGGATCGACGACGGTCGTCGTCGCGTGCGACGGCAACCCGCACGCGATCACGATCACACCGCAGAGCGACGCGGGCGCGGGCGTCCCGGAGACGAAGGAAGTGAGCTCGGACTAGCGGCGGACGTCGACGCGGCCGCGGCCAAACGCGTCCATCCGACCCCAGCGGCCGGGGATGTCGAGCAGCTCCAGATGTTTGATGTCGCTCGGCAGCGCGGGGTCGACGATGAGGTGCTCTCCCTGGGGCTCGAGGCCGAGCATCGTGCGCAGCAGCAGAAGCGGCGTGCCCGTCGACCATGCCTGCGGGCTGCACGCGGTCGGGTACTGGACCGGGTACTTCGTCTGCTTGCGCGGATAGCCGCCGAACGCCTCTGGCAGTCGCCCGTCGAAGAACTCGGCCGCGTCGAGGATGCCGGCGGCGATCTCGGCCGCCTCCTCCTTGAAGCCGTACCGGCGGAGCCCCCAGGCGATGAACGAGTTGTCGAAAGGCCACACCGTCCCCGTGTGGTACCCGATCGGGTTGTAGCGGGCCTCGCCCGCGGCGAGCGTCCGCACGCCCCAGCCCGAGAAGAGCCGCGGGCCGAGGAGGTGGCGCGCCACCGCCTTCGCCTTCGACTTGTCGACGATCCCGCTCCACAGGAGGTGGCCGTTGTTCGAGGAGAGCGCGTCGACCTGGCGCCCGTCCTGGTCGAGAGCGATCGCGAAGTACTCGTCGTCCTCGACCCAGTAGTCGCGATTGAACCGGCGCTTGAGATCGGCGGCGTCGCGCTCGAGCCGCTCGGCGAGCTCGACGTCCTTCCAGATCTCCCGCGCCAGGCGCGCGCCGCGCACCTTCGCGTCGTACGCGTACCCCTGGAGCTCACAGGTCGCCCGTGGGAAGCCCGGCAGCGAACCGTCGCGGTACGAGATCGAGTCCCACGAGTCCTTCCAGCACTGGTTCTCGAGCCCGCTCTCCTCGTTGCGCCGCTGGTACCAGATGTAGCCCGTGCCCCGGAGGTCCGCGTACTCGTCGATCCAGTTCAAGCGCGGCGCGCGCCTCGACCTCGAGCTCACGCACGAGAGCGCGATCGCCGGTCCAGCGCTCGTACTCGTCGAGCAGTACGACATACAGCGGAGTCGCATCGACCGACCCGTAGTACGGCGAGTGCGGGCGCTCCTCGAACGCCGTCATCTCCCCGTAGCGCATCTCGTGGAGGATCCGCCCGGGATCCTCGTCGCGGAAGTCGTCGGACCGGACACCCTGCCAGTCGCCGAGCGCGCGGAGCGTCGTCGCGGCGAGCTCGGGCGTGAACGGGAGCGCCTGCAGGCTCGTGAAGATGCTGTCGCGGCCGAACATCGTCATGAACCATGGAAGCCCAGCCGCCGGAAGCGCCTGGCCGCCGGCGATCGGCGGCGAGAAGCGCAGGGCCGCGAGGTCGACGAGGCTCCGCCGGTACGTCGCCCTCAGGTGATCCCGGTCGGACTCGACGCGAGGTGCCTCGTCCAGCCAGCGGTCGAGGTTCCGCCGCATCCGTGCGAGCACACGGTCGGGGTCCTGGCGCTCGAGCGGCGCCTGCCCGGCGCCGAGCAGCGCCGTGACGACGTCGATGTGCGTCGTCCACTCGCCGTGGGCCGGAATCCTGACCTTGAACGTGAGACCCTTGTCGTCGTAGCGCGCGGGAGCACTCGCGCTGATCTCGGTCGCGCGCGAGAACGGGCCGCGCTCGTAGCCGAGCGTGAGCTTGCGGCGCTCCGCCTTCGCCGCGTACGTGCCCTTCTTCTTGAGCGCGTCCTTGACCTCGAAGAGATCGGCGAAGTCACAGCCGGCATCGACGCGGACTTCGAGCGAGACGGCCTTGTCCGCGTGATTCAGGATCGTGAGCTTCTCGTGGAACCCCGTCGACACCGCGCGCTGCCGGATCACCGACAGCTTCGCGTCGATGTAGACGGTTCCGGTCCCGGGGACGAGGAAGAAGCGCGTCTCGAAGTACTGGAGGTCGTCGACCGAGAGCGGGTTCAACCGCTCGCCGTTCACGGTGAGGACCCAGCGCGAGAGGAACCGTGTGTCGAAGGAGAAGAGCCCGGTCGGATCCGTGAGCGACGCCTCGATGTCGCCGCGCTCGTCGCTCACGACGAACGTGTTGCCGTCGAGGATCTTGACGAGCCCGTCGTTCACCTTCGCCTCCGCCGGGGCGGGCTCGGGAACAGCCGCTGCAGGCGGACGAGCAGCGCCAGTCGCCGTCGACCGCCAGGTCGCCGCGCAGCACGGCCGCGACCGCGTTCAGCTTCCCTGCGGCGATCCTGTCGAAGACGGCCTTGTCGGCGCGGATGACGCAGCTCGTCTCACCACTCGCCTTCGTCGCGACCGAGATGTCGCCCTTGTCGATGTCGAGATACCACCGCCGTACGCGGCGACCGTCGACGATGTCGAACCGTGTCGCGCCGCTCGCCTTCCGCAGGAGCGGGTCGTGCGAGCGCGTCGCGAGCTCGGCGAAGAAGGCGGCGGTCGGGTCGGCAGCCCGGTGGCCATGGCAGCACCCTACTCCGGCTCGGGGTTCGAGGCGAGCCGTGTCGCGACGAACGGGTAGACGAGGACGGAGATCATCCCGGCGCCGATGAGCGACGCCGCGACCGCCTTCGAGATGTCACCCCGCTCCTGCGCGATGCCGACGATGGCGACGATCAGGGGCAGCGCCGTCGCGCCGAAGAGCGCGAGGCTCGCTGTCTCGCGCCGTCCGAGCTCTCGCAGCCACAGGAGCGCCGATGCTCCGCGGGTGAGGAGGAGGACGCCGAGGAACAGCGCCGCCAGCGCCAGGCCCTCGGCGGTCAGCAGGCTGTCGATGTCGAAGTTCATCCCCGTCACCACGAAGTAGACGGGGATGAGGAAGCCGTAGCCGATCCCTTCGAGTCGCATCCGCACGACCTTCCCCTCCGGGGATTCGAGCACGAGGCCGACGACGACTCCGGCCGCGAATGCACCGAGAACGAATTCGAAGCCGGCGTCGGTGGCGAGGAACACGAGCAGCACGAGGACGAAGATCGAAGCACGCACACCGACCTGCCCGGTGGTGTGCAGCGTGTCCTGCGCGATCCGCAGCAACCGCGGTGGACGTGCCTGCAGCGCGATCTTCGCCGCGCCCGCGATGAGCCCGCCGAAGAGGACGAGAAGAGCGAACTCCGTCCCTGCGCCGTAGACACCGGTCAGGAAGACGGAGATGACGATGATCGGCCAGAACTCACCGGCGACACCGGTGCCGAGTACCGCCCTGCCGAGCGGCGTGGGCAGCAGCCCAGCGTCCGACAGGATCGGGACGAGCGTCCCGAGCGAGGTGGTCGAGACCGCCACGGCGAGCAGCCACCACTCGACGTCCGCGCCCGCACGGTCGAGAGCGACCCCGACCGCCATTCCGATCGCCAGCGACATGCCCCAGCCCAGCGCTCCGCGGCGCAGCACGTTCGTCGGGACGCGATGCTCGATCACCTCGATGCCGGCGAAGAAGAAGAGCATCGCAAGACCGAAGTCCGAGATGAAGTCGATGTAGTCGTTCACAGTGGCGATGCCGAGCACCTCCGGCCCGATGAGGATGCCGAGCACGATCTCGACGACGACCGTCGGCAGGACGAGCCGGAGATGCCAGCGCGAGAGGACCGCTCCGAGGGTCGTGCACCCGAACACGAGGACGAGCGAGCGCCCGTCCGCCCGTGTCAGCTCGGCGGCGAGGAGGTCGAGCATCGCCCGAGCGGTGCGCTACGCCTCTGCGGCGGCGCTCGTGTCCTCGGCGTGGTACGAGGCGCGGAGCGCGTCCTCGCGCTCGCGCTTCGGGAAGACGAAGAAGACGAGCACCGCGCCCAAGAGCACCGCGACAAGGCCGGCGCCGTACGCCCACTGGTCGCCGTCGAGGAATGACGATTTCGCCGCTGCGAGGATCGCGTCCGCGTCCTGCGGACTCGTGGCGGCCGCGATGTTCTCGGCACTCGCGAACGAGAGCTGTAGCTGGGCCTCCGTCGCGCTCGAGACCTGGCTCGACACGGACTGGTCCGCCATCGCCGACGCGTAGTGGCTTGTGAGGACCGCCCCGAGAATCGAGGTCATGAGCGCGCCGCCGAGGTCACGCTGGAGATCGGCGGTGCCGGAGGCCATGCCGACGCGCCGCACGGGCACCGAGCCGGTGAGCGAGTTCGAGGCGGGCGTCCCGGCGAGACCGACGCCGATCCCGATGAAGATGTACGGGATCGCGATCTGCCAGTACGGCGTGTCCTCGTTCCAGAGGAGCAGCATCCCGACGAACGCGAGAACGAGGAACACGTAGCCCGAGAGGAGCGTGACCCGTGATCCGTACGTGGCAACGAGCTTCGCCGAGCGTGGAGCGACCAGCACCATCGCGAGGGCCGCAGGCAGGATCGCGGCGCCCGCCTCGACCGTCGAGTATCCGAGGACGTTCTGCACGTACTGCTGGCTCACGTACGCCGTTCCCATGAGCGTTCCGAACACGATGATCCCGGCGCACGCGGCGACCCAGAACGTCGGCCTGGCCGCAATCGGGAGGTCGTACAGCGGATTGCTCGCACGCCGCTGTCGGAGGAGGAAGGCAAGCGTCGCCACAACCGCGATCGCGAACAACACGAGCGCACGTCGTTTCCATGTCGTTCACCGGCCAGAAGTTGATCGAGAGGATCAGGGCGCCCACGAGCACGACGGAGACGATCCCCCCGAGGTTGTCGACGGGCTCGGTCGTCTCGTTGACGTGGCTGGGCACGAAGTACACGGCCATCGCGAGCGCGATGATCGCCAGCGGGATGGTGACGAGGAAGACCGATCCCCAGTCGAAGTACTCGAGGAGGATCCCGCTCACGAGCGGCCCGAGCGCGGCGAAGCCGCCGCCGATGGCCGACCAGAGAGCGATGCGACTTGGTCCGGCTGCGTCCCGACCAGAGGGCGGTGATCAGCGCCAAGGTGGTCGGGTAGGCCATGCCGGCGCAGAGCCCTCCGGCCACCCGCGCGACGAAGAGGACGTCGTCGCTCCACGCGAACCCAGCCAGGAAGCGAGACCGGGATCGAGAGCGTCATCCCGACGACGATGAGCAGCTTGCGGCCGTAGCGATCGCCGATCGCCCCGAACCAGAGAACCGACGCGGCGAGGCCGAACGAGTACCCCACCGCGATGAGGTTCAGCATCGTCTGCGACGAGTCGAAGTCGTCGCCGATCTCGGGGATCGCGACGTTCGCCACCGACAGGTTGAGGTTCGCGACCGTCGCGACGGCGATCAGCGACGCGAGAACGAGCCCGGCCCGCTCGGGGCGGGAGTCAGTCTCCTTCGCAGGCGCGCGCGGCTCACTCATGAACGGCGGCTCCACGACCGAGCGATCCTACGCCGTGCGCCGCGGCCACGGCGTGAGATGAAATAGGGTTTCCTACCCAAGCACTGCCGCTCAGAAATGGAGGAGCGAAAAATGGAAGAGATCGGACCTGTCGAGTACATGATCGTCTCGTTTCCGGGCAACCGGTTCACGGGCGAGATCGCGCCGGCACTTGGCAAGCTCGTCGAGTCGAACACGATCCGGATCATCGATCTGGCGTTCGTGGGCAAGGATGAGGATGGTTCCGTCGCAGCATTCGAGCTCAGCGACGTCGACGAGAAGGTCCGGCGCGGCCTCGAGGCGCTCGGCCTCGAAGCGACCGGGTTGCTCGGCGAGGAGGACCTGATGGACGCTGCCGAGGACCTCGAGCCGGGCTCGTCCGCGGCGATGCTCCTCTGGGAGGACGTCTGGGCAGCCGAGCTCGCGTCCGCCCTGCGAGGCGCAGGCGGCGAGCTCGTCGCCATCGGCCGGATCCCGCACGATGTCGTCACGGAGGCGCGCGAGGCCCTGCTGTCCGCCGCCAACACCACACAGGAGGCTTGACATGATGCGTCGCAGAGGAGGTCTCGTTCGCGCGGCCGCGACAACGGCGGTCGTCGCGGGAACGGCGGGTGCGGTTCGACACCGCCAGGATCAGAAGTACGCCGCGCAGGACCAGGCCCAGTACGACGAGCAGATGGCCGCCCAGCAGCAGGCGTACGCGCAGCAGGCGCCCGCGGAACCCGCCGCACCCGACTACGCGGCCGAGCTCGCGCAGCTCGCGCAGCTGAAGGACCAGGGAATCCTCACCGAGGAGGAGTTCGAGGCGAAGAAGAAGCAGATCCTCGGAATCTGACGTTCACGTAGACCCTCGAAAGGAGAACGAGTGCTCGCAGCTGACTATCCGTTCCTGGACGTCCTCTGGACGATGTTCATCTTCTTCCTGTTCGTGATCTGGATCTGGATCCTGATCACGGTGTTCGTGGACATCTTCCGGCGGAAGGACGCGTCGGGATTCACCAAGGCCGCGTGGATCGTCTTCGTGATCGTCCTGCCGTACCTCGGCGTGTTGATCTACCTGATCGCCAATCACGACGGGATGGCGGACAGGAACCTGGCGCAGATGCAGCAACAGAAAAGCGACGGCAGGACGACTACATCCGCGTCGGTTTCGGGCGGCGCAGCCGGCGAGATCGAGAAGGCCAAGGGCCTCCTCGACTCGGGCGCGATCACACAGGCCGAGTTCGACTCGATCAAGGCGAAGGCGCTGGCCTCCGGCTAGCGCGCCGTCGAAGCGGAGGGGTGCTCACGGCGCCCCTCCGTTCGCCGCCGCCATCGGCAACGCACGTTAGGCTCGTCCGGTGACCGACGTCGCAGTCGCGCCGCCGCCCGAAGCCGATTCCAAGCAGCACAAGCTGCTCCGGATCGCCGCGTGGATCGTCGGGACGCTCCTCGTCCTCGTCCTCCTGCATCTGGCCGGGATCGACGTCTGGGGCTGGTTCGAGGAGCTCTGGAGCACGCTCACCGAGATCTCGATCGGCTACATCATCCTGGGCTGTCTCTTCCAGGGACTCCAGACCGTGCTCACCGCACTCGGCTGGTACGGGATCCTGCGCTACGCGTACCCCGGCGGCGTCACGTACATGCCGGTGCTCGCCGCCTACGCGACCGGCGTCGCACTGAACAACTTCGTGCCCGCGAACATGGGCACGTTCGTGATGCTCCTCATGTACGTCGCGATCGTCAAGGGATCGACGTTCCCCGGCGTCCTCGGCGGCTACGTCGTCCAGAAGATCTTCTACTTCATCATCGGGACGCTGATCTACATCTGGCTCTTCAGCGCCGTCGCAGGCTCGTTCGAGTTCCAGTTCGGCGACGAGCGGGACGCGCTCACGAACCATCCCGTCCTCGTCCTCGGCATCGCAGCCGGCGCGATCTTCCTCGTCGCGCTCCTCCTCCGGATCTTCTGGGCATGGGTGAAGAAGATGTGGGCGAGGGCAGTGGAGGGCGCGGCGATCCTCAAGGACTTCGGCGCCTACGTGAAGCTCGTGCTGCTCCCGCAGATGGGCGGCTACGCGGCAAAGGTGATGGTGATCGTCGTCTTCCTCGCCGCCTACGGCATTCCGGTGACGTTCGGGTCGGTGATGAGCGTGCTCGGCTCCAACCAGCTCGCGAACATCCTCTCGTTCACCCCTGGCGGGATCGGCGTCAACCAGGCGTTCAACTCGTTCGCCCTCGAGAGCTACACGGACGCGACAACGGCGACCGCGTACTCGCTCGGCCAGCAGCTCATCACGACTGCGTTCAACGTCGGCTTCGCGATCCTCCTCATCTGCGTGGTCTTCGGCTGGCAGGGCGGCTCGACGCTCGTGAAGGAGTCGTACGTGGACGCAAAGGTGAAGAAGGACGAGATGAGCGAGGGCCGGCGCGAGAAGAAGGAGGCAAAGCGGGAGGCGAAGCGGGAGGACGGCCGTGGCGGGCTCATGCGGGTGTTCAGGCGCTCGGACGACGATGCTCCCGACGACGGCTGACGGTTGTCGCTTGACGCCGTCCCGGCCATGCGAAAGGGTTGACCACAGATGTGCTGCCTCGCGCTGACCGCCGGCTTCCTCGGCCCCCGCATCGCCCTCTTCTTCTGGTGGATCTTCGGCAACAAGGTCGACGTTGCGTTCGACAGCTGGATCTGGCCGCTCCTCGGGCTGATCTTCCTCCCGTGGACGACGCTCGCATACGTGATCGCGTGGGGGCCGGTGTACGACGTGAGCGGGTGGGGCTGGCTACTCGTCGCGCTCGGGTTCGCTGCCGACATAGCGACGTACAGCGCGCGCTCCGCGAAGTCGCGCTACCAGAGCGCGTACTGAGATTGCGTCCGCCGGGCGTGCGCCGGTGCGACCCGTGAGTCCGAGTCGCGCCGACCTCGAAGCGTCGGTCCAGGCCACGGCCTCGTCCATCGACGGTCGCCGGTTCGTCTTCCAGCGCTCGGCGCACGATCTCGACATCGAGGTCGGGGGCTACGCCGCCATCGGAGACGGCTACCTGGGCCAGGTCTACGAGCTCGGGTACGCATGGATCGAGGGCGCCGAGCTCACGGCGGCGCTGCCCGGCTCGAGCGCGACGGACGTCCGGATCGCCGTTGTCCGCGGAAGCGGCGTGGTGCTGGACGCGCAGTCGGCGCCGTTCCACGACGTGCCCATCACACGGGCGACGACGAGCGCCGTCGAAAGCCATCTGGCCGAGCGCAGGCCACCCGGCGCCGGACTCGATGTCGGGGCGATGCTCCTCGAGGACGAGTTGCGCGTCTCGCTGGACGCGAGCGGGTTCGACAGGCACACGTTCTTCTGCGGCCAGTCCGGGTCGGGCAAGACGTACGCGCTCGGCACCGTCCTCGAGCGCCTGATCCTCGACACGGACCTGCGAATCGTCGTGCTCGATCCCAACTCGGACTTCGTCCGGCTGGGCGAGGTCAGGGAAGGCGCGGACTCGGCCGTCGCCGGACAGGTACCGCGAAGCGACGGAGGGGCTCGTCGTTCGCCGGAGCGCGTCCACGGGCGCCGAGCGGCTGCACGTGCGGTTCACCGACTGCGACGCTGAGGAGCAGGCCGCAGCGCTCCGGCTCGATCCGATCGCGGATCGGGAGGAGTACGGCGCGCTCGTCGACCTGCTCGACAGCGGAGTCGAGGCCGCGCCGAGCAGCGTCGGCGACCTCGCTTCGCGCCTGCTCGAGGCACCGGACCCGGCGACTCGGGCGCTCGGAGCCCGGATCCGCAATCTCGGCCTCCACCGGTGGCCGATCTGGTCGGTCGGGGACAAGGGCTCGGTGCAGGACCTCGTCCAGCCTGGCGGCCCGCGCGTGGCGATCGTCGACCTCGGATCGCTGCAGACGCCGGGCGAGAAGGCGATCGCAGCCGAGAGCGTCCTCGCCGCGCTCTGGCGCCGCCGCGCGGCGCGCGAGCCGATCCTGATCGTCATCGACGAGGCACACAACGTCTGTCCGCGCGAGCCACACGATCCGGTGACCGCACTCGCGAGCGCGCACGCTGCGAGGATCGCGGCGGAGGGGCGGAAGTTCGGGCTCTACCTCCTCGTATCGACGCAGCGGCCCCAGCGCGTGAACGAGCTCGTGGTGTCGCAGTGCGACAACCTCGTGCTGATGCGGATGATCTCCGCGTCCGACCTCGCGCACGTCCGCGAGCTCCTCGCAGTCGCCCCGGCTCCCCTCGTCGAGCGAGCGGCGGCGTTTCGGGGCGGGGAGTCGCTCGTCGCCGGGAAGATCGCCTCCCACCCGACGTTCGTCCGCTTCGGCCCGCGCGTGTCCGAGGAGGGCGGCGCCGATGTGCCCACGTCGTGGGCTCGTCCGGCGCAGGCCTGAGTCAGCCGACGAGTCGGAGGGCCGCCGCCTCGATCTCGTCCTCCGACACGAGGACGAGTCGCGCGGCATCACCGAGCGGAACGAAGGAGTCCTTGCTCGCCACGCGCGCCACGCGACCGTCGAAGCCGGCGTCCACGAGCTCCGCGATCACCCCCTCGGAGACGCCGCCCGTGCGCCGCGTCTCGTCCACCACAAGGACACGGCCCGTGACGGCCGCCTCGCGGAGCACGTCCTCCACGGGAAGCGGGGCGAGCCAGCGGAGGTCGACGATGCGCGCACGGATCCCCTGCTGCTCGGCGAGCCGGTGCGCGACCCGTGCCGACAGGTGCAGGCCGTTGGCCCACGTCACGATGGTCAAATCGGTTCCGTCGCCGACCGTGCGCGCCGTGCCGACGGGGATGTGCTCGTCCGTGAGCGGGGCCGCCCATGCCTCGTCGCCCTCCTCGATGGCGTCGCGCGTGTGGTACAGCGCGATCGGCTCGAGGAAGACGCAGACGGTCCCGTCCACGATCGCCGACTCGGCGCACGTCACGAGCATCGCGGCGGCATCGTCAGGCCGCGCCGGGGAGGCGACGACGACGCCGGGAATGTCCCGCAGCACGCCGACCGCGTCGTCGTTGTGGAAATGCCCTCCGAAGCCCCGCTGGTAGCCGTAACCAGCGATCCGGATCACCATCCCGTTCCGGTACGCCCGCTGGGAGAAGAACTGGAGCGTCGACGCCTCGCCGCGAAGCTGGTCCTCGGCGTTGTGGAGGTACGCGAGGTACTGGATCTCGGGGATCGGGAGGAATCCGCTGACCGCAGCTCCGAGCGCGAGGCCGAGGATCGAGGTCTCGTCGAGCAGCGTGTCGAAGACCCGCCCCGCGCCGAACCTGGCATGCAGCCCGCGTGTCACGCCGTAGACCCCGCCCTTGACGGCGATGTCCTCGCCGAACACGAGAGCGTTCGGGTGCCTGTCGAGCACCGCCGCGAGCCCGGTGTTGATCGCCTGCGCCAGCGTGAGCTGCTCCTGCGAGCCGAGTCGAACCCGCGCCGCCTTCTCGGCGACGACCGCCCGCGAGCGAGGTGCCAGCGGTGCCATCACCTGCTCCGCGGAGGTCATCTGCGGGAGCGCCACCACCTCGAGCGCGAGCTCGCGCACCTCGTCTCGTGCGGTCAGGTAGTCGTCGGCGAGCTCCGCTCCCGTAGCGCGGCCGGCTGAGACGAGCCAGCGCGCCGTCCCGAGGATCGGGTCCTTCTCGTAGTCGTCGCGAATCGCCTGCGGCGTCCGGTACGCCATCTCCGCATCGGCACCTGCGTGGCTGAGGTAGCGCACGCAGCGCAGGTGCAGGACTGCCGGTCTCCGCCGCTCGCGCACCCACTCCGCGAGCTCGCTCGCCATGCCGAGCACCTCGGCCGGATCGTGGCCGTAGGCGATCTCGTAGCGCAGCTCCTTTCGAGCCGTAAGCGCCGACTCGACCCATCCGACGGGGCTCGGCACGCTGATCCCGAGACCGTTGTCCTCGCACACGTAGAGGAGCGGCAGCGGGAGGCCCTGGAACGCGATCTGCGCGCTCGTGTTGAGAGCTGCCTGCGCCGTCGCGTGGTTCAACGAGGCGTCCCCGAAGGAGCAGAGGACGATCCCGTCCGGTTTCCACGGGCTCGACACGTCGAGTCGCGCCGCGCGGTCGACGGCGAGCGCCATGCCGACCGCACGCGGGAGGTGGGACGCGATCGTGGAGGTCATCGGCAGGATCGCGAGCTCCTTGCGCCCGAAGACCTTGTGTCGCCCGCCGGCGATCGGCTCGACCGCCGCGGCGACCACGCCGAGCATGATGTCGCGCATGCCGTCGACGGCGGCCTGGGCCGCCCGGGCGAGGTAGAACGCGCCGGAGCGGTAGTGCAGGAGCGCCGGGTCGTCGACGCGCAGCGCGAGTGCGACCGCCGCGTTCGACTCGTGCCCCGCCGAGCCGATCGTGTAGAAGCTCCGGCCGTGCTGCTGGAGCCAGCGGGCCGCGTAGTCGGCCTGGCGGCTGTCCACCTGCGCCCGCCACAGCTCCTCGACCTCCGCAGGGGCCGCGCGAAGCGCCGCGCTCGGCTCGAGTGCCGTCAACGCCCCGAGGAGGTGCTCCTCGAGCGGGTCGAGCTCGGCCGCCGGAGGCCGCGGGACGACGGGATCAGACGACGACCGGCTGCTCCCGCTCGGCGTTCCACGCGCCCGCGGCCGCGAGCGCGTTCATGCGTGCGCGATGGGCGAATACCGCCTGGGCGGCATCGACGTTTGCCGGATCTCCACCCCACGTCTCCAGTGCCGACGCCTGCAGCGCGCGCCCGTAGGAGAACGAGAGCGGCCACGGCCCGCCGATCTGGTTGATGGCGTTCAGGTTCTCCGTCGCCTCGACCTCCGACTGACCGCCCGAGAGGAAGACGATCCCGGGCACGGCGGCCGGAACGTGGGTCATGAAGCACAACACCGTGCGCTCGGCGATCTCCGACGCGGGCGCCTGCTTCGAGCACTGCTTCCCGGAGATCACCATGTTCGGCTTCAACAGCGTCCCGCGGAGATCGACGCGCTGCACGAGGAGCTCGTGGAACGTCCACTTCAGCGTGCGCGAGGTCACGTCGTAGCAGCGCTCGATCGTGTTGTCGGCGTCCATGAGGACCTCCGGCTCCACGATCGGCACGATCCCCGCCTCCTGACACAGCGCGGCGTAGCGCGCGAGCGCGTGCGCGTTCGCGCGGATGCAGGCGACGGACGGGATGCCTTCGCCGATGGTGATGACGGCGCGCCACTTCGCGAACCGGGCGCCGAGTCTCCGGTACTCCTCGAGACGCGCGCGCAGCCCGTCGAGGCCCTCGGTGACCTTCTCGCCGGGGAAGCCGGCCTGGTCCTGCGCGCCCGTATCCACCTTGATTCCCGGAATCACGCCCTTCGCGGCGAGCAGGTCGGAGAACGACGTGCCGTCGTCCGTCGACTGGCGGATCGTCTCGTCGTACAGGATCACGCCCCCGATGAAGTCCTCCATGTCCGGAGCGGTGAAGAGCAGCTGGCGGTAGGCGCGCCGACTCTCCTCGGTCGACTCGACGCCGATCGCGTCGAACCGTTTTTTGATCGTGCCCGTGGACTCGTCGGCGGCGAGGATCCCCTTGTGGTCGGCGACGATCGCCTTCGCGGTCTCGTGCAGCTCCTGCACTCCCATGGCTAGCGCGCTCCTTTCATCAAGCTCTGGATCTTCGTCAATGGATGAGACGCGACGATGCGACGGAACGTGCCCGACCGCGAACGCATCACGAGGGACTCGGTCTCGACGCGGTCACCGACGACGCGGACACCGCGGAGAAGCGCGCCGCTCGTAACGCCGGTCGCGGCGACGAACACGTCCTCGCCTTGCACCAGGTCGTCCGCCGTCAGGACACGGTCGAGCTCGAAGCCGGCCTCGACCAATCGCGCGCGCTCTTCGTCGTTCCGCGGCCACAGCTTTCCCTGCATGGCGCCGCCGAGACACTTGATGGCCGCTGCGGAGATCACGCCTTCCGGCGTTCCGCCGATGCCCATGAGCAGGTCGACGCCGCTGCCGGCCTGCGCGGCGGCGATCGCGGGCGCGACGTCCCCGTCGCGGATGAGGTTCACGCGTGCGCCTGCCTCGCGGAGCTCCGCGATCAGGTCGTCGTGGCGCTCGCGCTCGAGGACCACGACCGTGAGGTCGTTCACCGCGCGACCCTTCGCCTCGGCGACGCGCTCGAGGTTCTCGGTCGGCGTCGCGCCGATGTCGATCGCGTCGGCCGCCTCCGGGCCGACCGCGATCTTGTTCATGTACAGCGCCGCGCCCGGGAAGAACATGGTGCCGCGCTCGGATACGGCGATGACCGCGATGGCGTTCGGCATGCCGAGCGCCGTGAGCCGCGTGCCTTCGAGCGGGTCGACGGCGACGTCGACCGCGGCGCCCGACCCGTCGCCGACCTCCTCGCCGTTGAACAGCATCGGAGCCTCGTCCTTCTCGCCTTCGCCGATGACGACGACGCCGCGCATCGCGACGGTGTCGAGCATGAGGCGCATCGCGTCGACGGCTGCTTGATCCGCCGCATTCTTGTCTCCGCGACCGATCCAGCGCGACGCGAACGTGGCAGCCGACTCGGTGACGCGAACCAGCTCGAGCGCAAGGTTCCTGTCGGGTACCTCGCTCACGTCCACCGATCCTACATCCGTTCCGGCGCCTCCACTCCGACGAGATCGAGGCATCGTGCGATCACTCCCTGCACCGCCGCGACGAGCCCGAGCCGGAACGCCTCCTGCTCTGACTCGAGGACGCGGTGCACGTGGTAGAAGCGGTGGAAGTCGTCGGCAACGCGGATCGCGTAGATCGGGATCGCGTGCGGCGCGCGCCGTTCGGTCGCCTCCGCCACGACCTTCGGGAACTCGAGGAGCCGCTTCACGAGCTCCCGCTCCTCGGTGGCGAGGGTGGCCGGCGTTCCAGACGGCGCCCTCTCCCCTTCGGCGTTACGGAGGATTCCTGCGATCCGCGCATGCGCGTACTGGACGTAGTAGACGGGGTTCTTGTTCGTCCGCTCCCGTGCCAGGTCGACGTCCAGGTCCATCGTCTGGTCGTGACCGCGCGAGACGAGGTACCAGCGCGCGGCGTCCACGCCGATCGCGTCGATCAGCTCGTCGACGAAGACGACGTCCCCGCGCCGCTTCGACATCTTCTTCGTCTCGCCGCCCTCGATGAGATGGACGAGCTGGTAGACGAGCACTTCGAGCGACTCGCGAGGATGCCCGAGCATCTCGGCGAGGGCCTGCAGCCGGGCGACATAGCCGTGGTGGTCCGCGCCGAGGACGTACACGAGCCGATCGAAGCCGCCGGCGAACTTCCGCCGCATGTACGCCGCGTCCTTCGCGAAGTACGTCGGCTCCCCGTCCGAGCGCACGAGCACGCGGTCCTTGTCGTCGCCGTGCGCGCTCGTCCGCGCCCATACGGCTCCCTCGTCCTCGAACGTGTCGAGTAACGCGACTGCCTCGGGGATCTCCGCCTCGACCTCGGTCTCGCGCGTCCAGGAGTCGAAGTGGACGCGGAAGCGCTCGAGCGTCTCCTCGATTCGCTGCATCATCGCCGCGACCGGATCTCCGTCGATCGTCGCGAGCTCGGCGACATAGTCACCGTGGTAGCCGTCGTCGGGCGGCTTCTCACCACGACGCGCGGCGTCCACGGACGCTCGGAAGCGCTCCATCTGCGCACCGGCGTCGTTGTAGTAGTACTCGCGCTCGACGTCGTGCCCGGCGAACGCGAGGAGTCGTGCGACGGCGTCGCCGTATGCCCCGTTTCGGGCGCTGGCGACGGTGACCGGCCCCGTCGGATTCGCGGACACCATCTCGAGCTGGATCCGCTCCGGCTCACGCGCAGAGCCCGACCCGAACTCCGTGCCCGCCGCAACGACCTCCGTCACGGCGTCGGCGATCCAGACGTCCGGGAGCCAGAGGTTGACGAACCCCGGCCCTGCGACTTCTGCTCGCTCGGCCACACCACGTGCGACGACCTCGGCTGCGATCTCCTCGGCGATCTCACGCGGCGGGCGCCTACGCGACCCGGCGAGCTGGAGCGCGACGTTCGTCGCGTAGTCCCCGTGCTCGGGATCGGACGGTCGCTCGAGCGCGACCGGAGTGCCGGCGATCTCGCCGAGCTCTGTTGCCAGCCGTGCGACCGGGTCAGCCATGGCCGCCATCGTACGGGCGGCGGTCGCGGGCTATCGGCTCTTGGCCGAGGGCGCAGCGGTGATCGGAATGACCACGCCGTCGCGATGGAGCGCGACCTGGACTTCCTCGCGCGCCTTGTAGATCCGCCACTTCACGGTGGCAAGGGTGACCTCGAGGGTCTCGGCGATCTCGGTGTAGGAAAGACCGACGACGTCGCGCAGGAGGAGCGCCATCTTCAGGTCCGGGTTCAGAGCCTCGACCGCCCGCCAGACCGCGTCGATCGTCTCCGCCCGCTCGGCCGGCGCGTCGACCACCTCGAGCGGCGGGGCGTCGTCGATGTTCACGACCGCGCGGGGCCGGCGCTCGATCGACCGGAGCTCGTCGAGCACGCGGTTCTTCGTCACCTGGAACAGCCACGTCGTGAACCGCGAGCGAAGCGAGAAGCTCGGTAGCCCCTGGAAGACGCGGAGGAAGACTTCCTGTGTCAGGTCCTCCGAGAGGCTGCGATCACCGGTGAGGCGCAGGACGTAGTTGTAGACCGGCTGCTCGTATGTCCGGACGATGATGGAGAAGGCACGCTCGTCACCCCGCTGCGCCTTGCGCAGAACACCGAGATCTGGCTGTGGCAGGGACATATGCGCGGCGAGTATAGAGGGTGATTTGTAAAGGCTTAGGTCGGGGCCAGTTACGGACGCGTTGCGAGCTGATCCCCTGTCATGTCAATCGGAATGGGCACGCCCAGCATCCCAAGAATGGTGGGTGCAATGTCGGACAACTCCCCCGTCTTGCGAAGCGCGAAACCCTCGTTCGTGACGACGAGCGGCACCGGGTTCGTCGTGTGCGCGGTGTGCGGGCTGACCCCGTCGGGCTCGAGCATCTGCTCCGCGTTGCCGTGGTCTGCGGTCACCAGGCAGACACCGCCGGCCGCCTCGACGCACTCGACCACCTTGCCGAGCGCCCTGTCCGCCGCCTCGACCGCGGCAACCACCGCCGGAATCGAGCCCGTGTGACCGACCATGTCCGGGTTCGCGAAGTTCACGACCGCGAACGCGTAACCGCCGCCGATCTCGGCGCACAGCCTGCTCGCGACCTCGTCGGCCGACATCTCCGGCTTCAGGTCGTAGCTCGCGACGTCGCGCGGCGAGGGGACGAGGACCCGCGTCTCGCCCGGCCACTCGGCCTCCTCCCCGCCGTTGAGGAAGTACGTGACGTGCGCGTACTTCTCCGTCTCGGCAACGTGGAGCTGCCGCAGGTCGTGCTCGGCGAGGACCTCGGCGAGGGTGTTCTGCACCTCCCTCTCCTCGAACGCCACCGGGAACGGAAAGTCCTCCCGGTAGCGGGTCATCGTCGTCAGGTCGACACCCACCTCGAGCAACCGCTCGGACAGCTGTCGGGCGCGGTCCGGCCGGAAGTTGAAGAAGATCGCCATGTCGTTCCTCGCCAGTCGCGGCCGGTCGTCGAGGACGACCGGCTCGACGAACTCGTCGGTCACGCCGCGGTCGTAGCTCGCACGGATCGCGGCGACCGGATCGCTCGCATGCTCGCCCTCGCCGCGGACGATCGCACCGAGCGCACGATCGGTGCGCTCCCAGCGGCTGTCACGATCCATCGCGTAGTAGCGGCCGCAGACGGTCGCGATCCGATTCGCCGCAAGCTCGGCGAGATCGTTCGCCGCCGCGTGCGGCGAGACGTCGCGGCCGTCCGTGAAGGCGTGGATCCACGTGCGCTCCGCCATGCCCTCGCTGCCCGCAAGTGCAAGGAGCGCGCGCAGGTGGTCGATGTGCGAGTGGACGCCCCCGTACGAGACGAGGCCCAGGAGGTGGACGTCGCCGCCACGCTCGCGAGCCCTACGGAAGACGTCTGTTAGCACCTCGTTGCGCGCGAACGAGCCGTCCGCGACCGCCTGGTTCACGCGAGCGAGGTCCTGGAACAGGATCCTCCCCGAGCCGATCGTGAGATGGCCGACCTCCGAGTTCCCCATCTGACCGGAGGGGAGGCCCACGGCCCCACCGGACGCCGCCAGCGTCGCGTGCGGGTACCTGGCGACGAGGGCGTCGAAGACGGGTGTGCCGGCGAGCTCGACGGCGTTTCCCGGGCCGGGTGGGGCGACCCCCCAGCCGTCGAGGATGACGAGGCAGACGGGCGTCAAGCAGCCTCGGCGCCGGCCCGGCAGATCGCCTCGAACGACTGGACGTCGAGCGATGCGCCGCCGACGAGCGCGCCGTCCACGTCGGGCAACGACAGGAGCGTCGCGGCGTTCTCCGGCTTCACCGAGCCGCCGTAGAGCACGGGCGCTCCGTGGAGCGTCTTCACGAAGGCATGAGCCTCCTGGGCGATCTCCGGCGTGGCGGTCTTACCAGTGCCGATCGCCCAGACCGGCTCGTACGCGATCACGAGCCGTTCGTGTCGCGGGATCCCGGCTACCTGACGCTCGAGCACGGCCTCGGTCTCGCGCCCCTCCCGCTCGGCCTCGGTCTCACCGACGCAGGCGATGACGTGGAGTCCGGCCTCGAGCGCGGCCTCCGCCCGGAGGCGCACGGTCTCGTCGGTCTCGCCGAACAGCTGGCGCCGCTCGGAGTGACCGACGATCGCTCCCGAGACGCCGAGCTCGAGGAGCATCGACGGCGACACCTCACCGGTGAACGCGCCCTCGAGCTCCCAGTGGACGTTCTGTGCGTAGACGCGCATCGCGGTGTCCGGGCCGAGGCCTTGCAGCGTCGCCTCGAGCGAGACGTAGGGCGGACACACGACGACGTCCACGCCCTCGGGTGCGATCCTGCGGACCTGGGCCGCGAACTCCCGCGCCTGGTGCGTGCCCTTGAACATCTTCCAGTTCCCGGCGACGAGCACGGCGCGATCCTACTCGGGTAGCCTCGCCGGCCATGGCGACGCCCCCGTGGGAGCAGCGCTTCCGAGCTCCGGTCTCGTACCTTCCCGAATGGTCTCCGGCCACTCCGGGACGAGCCGTGTACGCGTCGAACGAGTCCGGACGCTGGCAGATCCACACGCTCGACCTCGAGCGTGGCACGACCCGCCAGGTGACGGACGATCCCGTCGGGCTGACCGACACGGTCCCGACCCTCGACGGGGAAGGCGTTCTCTGGTTCCAGGACGAGACGGGTGACGAGTCGGGCCGCTGGCTCGTGCAGCCGTTCCACGGAGGCGACACGGAGCCGTTCCTCGACGGCGTGCCCCACGGCTGGAGTGACGGGCTCGCCCAGGCCCCGGGAATCGTCGTCGTCGCAATCTCCGACCGCGACGGCTTCGCCGTGCATGTCTCGCTCGGGGGTGCACCGGCCACGGAGCTCGCGCGCTCGACCGAGTGGATCGGCCTCGGCGGTCTCGACGACGGAGGGTTCCTGCGTGGCGCCCTGTCGCCAGACGGCGCGTTGCTCTGCCTCGAGCACGCCGAGCACGGCGATCTCCTCCATCCTGCCCTCCGAGTGGTCGATCCGCGTACCGGCGAGCAGCTCGGTGAGCTCCTCGACGACGACATGTCGCTGGGTGCGCGCTGCTGGTCGCCCGTCTCGGAAGACCTGCGCCTCGCGTTCAGACACGAGCTCGACGGCGACGAGCGCCCTGGGCTCTGGGATCTCGCCACGGGCGAGCGGACGAATCTCGAGATCGACCTGGACGGCACGGTCTCGGTCGCGGACTGGTTCCCCGACGCGTCGGCGCTCCTGCTGGTGAACGTCTTCGAGGGCCGCAGCCGTCTGTACCGCTACGAGCTCGAGACAGGCGCGCTCTCCGCCGATCGCGACCGAGCCGGGCTTCATCGCCAAAGCGCGGGTGCGCCCGGACGGCCGCGTCTGGCTGCTCCACGAGCAGGGTCGAAGGCGGCGGCTCGCGCTCGACGACGCGGGGACCGAGGTCGTCTCGTTCGGCGACGCGCCGCCCGAGTCGCGCCCCTACGAGTCGTGGCACTTCCGTAACGAGCACGGTCAGCAGGTCCACGGCTTCGTGGTGACACCCGCCGACTCCGGCGGGCCGTTCCCGGTGATGATGTTCGTCCACGGCGGCCCGTCCTGGCTCGATCTGGATCGCTGGCAGCCGGAGGTGCAGGCGTACGTGGACCTCGGGTTCGTCGTCGGTCTCGTGAACTACCGCGGGTCGATCGGCTTCGGGCGTGAGTGGCGCGACACGCTCGTCGGGAACATCGGCGGCCCGGAGCTCGAGGACGTGAACGCAGGGCTGCGCGACCTCGTCGCCCGCGGTCTCGCCGATCCCGGGCGAGCGGTCATCGCCGGCTACTCCTGGGGTGGATACGTCACGCTCCTCGAGGCCGGGAAGCACCCGGAGCTGTGGACCTGCGGCAT
Organism: uncultured Gaiellaceae bacterium; assembly: GCA_963736935.1. Taxonomy (GTDB): domain Bacteria; phylum Actinomycetota; class Thermoleophilia; order Gaiellales; family Gaiellaceae; genus GMQP-bins7. The sequence continues at coordinate 120,994 of CAVTQX010000017.1, forward strand.
CGCCGGCGTCCCGGTGGGCGACTACGAGGCGGGGTACGACGAGCTCTCGCCGGTTCTCCAGGCGTACGATCGCGCGCTGCTCGGTGGCAAGACACCGGCGGAGTTGCCGGAGCTGATGCGCGATCGGAACGCGATCAACTTCGCGGACGAGGTCCGTGCACCGCTCCTCTTCTTCATCGGACGCAACGACTCGCGCTGCCCGTATAGCCAGGCCATGGCCTACGTCGACAAGCTCGCCGCCCGCGATCACCCGCACGAGGTGGTCGTGTACGAGACCGGCCACTCGTCGTTCGACGTCGACGAGAAGGTCGCGCACGTCGGTGTGGCGCGCGACTTCCTCCGTCGCCATGTATCGGGACTGAGCTAGGCGGCAGGGATCGCGGCGACGCCCGGGAGCTCCCGGCCCTCGAGGAGCTCGAGCGAGGCGCCGCCGCCGGTCGAGACCCAGGAGACGCGCTCGGCGAGCCCGAGCTCCTGGATGGCACGCACCGAGTCGCCGCCTCCGACGACGGTGTATGCGTCGGCGTCGGCGACGGCCTCCGCGACCGCCTTCGTCCCCTCGGCGAAGCGCGGCCACTCGAACACGCCCATCGGGCCGTTCCAGAAGACCGTGCGGGCGGAGCGGATGCGCTCGCCGAAGGAGGCGCTCGTGTCGGGGCCGATGTCGAGACCGAGCCAACCCTCGGGCAGGTCGTCGTACGGTGCGATGCGGCTCTCGGCATCCGCGTCGAACGCGACAGCCGCGACGACGTCGCTCGGCAGCTCGGCCTCGTACGGGAGAGGGTTGGCGCCGCGGAGCTCCTCGGCCATCTTTCCCCCGATGAGTACCGCGTCGGCACGACCTCCGAGGTGTGTCAGGACCCCGAGCTTGTCGTCGACCTTGGCCCCGCCGGCGACGAGCACGAACGGCCGCTCGACGTCGCCGAGCAACCGGCCGAGCATCTCGAGCTCCTGCTCGAGCAGGAGCCCGGCGTAGGCCGGGAGGAGGTGCGCGACGCCCTCGGTCGAGGCGTGTGCGCGATGCGCCGATCCGAAAGCGTCGAGGACGAAGAGATCCCTCCCCTCCGCGAGGCGGCGTGCGGACTGGGGCTCGTTCGTCGTCTCTCCGGAATCGAAGCGGGTGTTCTCGAGCACCTCGATGCGCCGGTCGGGCAGCAGCTCGTCCAGACGCGCCGCGACCGGCGCCATCGCGAATGCGGCGTCGCGGCCTTTGGGCCGCCCCAGGTGCGAGCACACGGCGACGTGCGCGGCGTCGCGCTCGAGGAGGTCCCGGAGGGTGGGCAGGGAGGCACGGATCCGGGTGTCGTCGGCGACGCGGCCCTCCTCGAGGGGGACGTTCAGATCGGCTCGGACGAGCACGCGCTTTCCCGCGACGTCAGCCTCGCGGACGGAGCGCGGGCGGCGCACTAGGGAAGGAGCTTGCCGATCACGTCGACGAGCCGGCACGAGTAGCCCCACTCGTTGTCGTACCAGCCGAACACCTTGACCGTGCTCCCGTGCACCATCGTGAGGCCGCTGTCGTAGATGCACGAGTGCGCGTTCCCGACGATGTCGGTCGACACGAGCGGATCCTCGGAGAACTCGAGGATGCCCTCGAGCGGGCCCGACGCAGCCTCGCGGTAAGCCGCCTGCACCTCGTCGGCCGTCGTCGCGCGCCCGAGCGACACGACGAGGTCCGTGAGCGACCCCGTCGCGACCGGCGCACGGACGGATATGCCATCGACCTTGCCCTGGAGCTCGGGCAGCACGAGCCCGATCGCCTTTGCGGCGCCCGTCGACGTCGGGACGAGGTTGATCGCCGCAGCGCGAGCCCGCCGGAGGTCCTTGTGCGGCGCGTCCTGCAGGTTCTGGTCCTGCGTGTACGCGTGGATCGTGGTCATGAACCCGGCCTGGATCTCGCCGAGGTCGTGCAGCACCTTCGCGAGCGGCGCGACGCAGTTGGTCGTGCACGACGCGTTCGAGACGATGTGGTGCGAGTCCGGGTCGTACTTGTCGTCGTTGACGCCGAGCACGAGCGTGATGTCCGGGTCCGTAGCTGGGGCGGAGATGACGACCTTCTTCGCGCCTGCATCGAGATGCTTCTGCGCACCGTCGCGGTCGGTGAAGAAGCCGGTCGACTCGAGCACGACGTCGACGCCCAGGTCGCCCCAGGGCAGCGCGCCGGGGTCCCGCTCGGAAAGCATGCGCATCTCCTCACCGGCGGCGCGGAGCGTCCCGTCGGCGAGCTCGACCTCGCCCTCGAACGGGCCGAGCGTCGAGTCGTACTTCAGGAGGTGGGCCATCGTCCTCGCGTCGCCGAGGTCGTTCAGCGCGACGATCTCGAGATCGGACCCGAGCGCGTGTCGCGCGCGGAAGAAGTTCCGCCCGATGCGGCCGAATCCGTTGATGCCGACGCGAGTTCCCATCCGCTCCTCCGTTTCTCGGTACCCGTTCCCGCGAGAGCGAGTCTATTCGGCGAGCTCTTCGAGTCGTCGCAGGCGTCGATGGACGGCGACCCTCGTGAGCGAAGGGTCGGTACGCTCCGCGAGCTCGCGGAGCGACTCGTCCGGGTGACGGAGCCGAAGCTCCGCCACCTCACGTAGGTGATCCGGCACGGCGTCGAGATCGAGGCGTCCGATCGCAGCGAGCTGCCTCCGCGCGGAACGGTTCGTCCGCACGAGGTTCGCGTGGTCGGCGTTCGCGAGACGGTTCGCGTGCGAGCGCGTCTCCGCCACGACGGCGCGCTCCTCGAGCGCGAGCACGGTCTCGGCGGCGCCCACCACGGCGAGAAGCGACTCGATCGCCTCCCAGCTCTTGGCATACGCAACGGCGTGATTCGCGCGCTCCGCGGTCGCGAGCACGACCCCTTCCGCTTTCGCCAGTCGCACGAGGAGAGCCGCGGACTCCGCCGAGGCGGTTCGCAGCTCGAGGTGGGGTGAACGTCCGAGCGACAGCGAGCCGGCGCCGAGGAACGCCCCGCGCAGGTACGCGGCACGGCAGCAGCTCCGCGCAACGACACGTCGTGGAGGACGTTCGAGCGGGGCATGGCGCCGGTCGACGACGCCGGCCGCGACGAGCACGGCGAGGGTCTCCGCGTCGCCCGCGACGTGCAGCTGGTACCGGGTCGCGGTGTCGAACGCCCTGCGCCGGTACGTCCGGACCTCCGACCGGATGCCGGACGCGCGCAGCAGGGCGAAGGCGCGCCGGACGGCCGCTCCACTCCCCAGGTCGAGGTGCAGCCCCCAGTCCCCCGCTCCGCGCAGATGCAGGCTCCCCGCGGAATGGAACAGCGCCGAGAGCTCGGCGAGCCGGTCGCACTCGCGCTCGGGCGCGATCGTCGCGAGCTCGTCGCGGACGTCCTCGGACGTGATCAGAGGACCACTCCCTCGAGAGCGAGAAGCCGCCGCTTGACGTCGACTCCCGCGTCGCCATAGCCGCCGATCCCCGTCGCGGAGACCACGCGATGGCACGGGACGATGAACGAGAAGCGATTCTCCGAGCACACGGCGCCCGCGGCGCGCGGCGCGCGAGGACGTCCCGCGAGCGCGGCGAGCTCGCCGTACGAGACGACCTCGCCTCGCGGAACCCTGCGGAGGGCGTCGACGATCGAACGCTGGAGCAGCGTCGCCCACTCGAGGTCGAGCTCGACGTCGGCGAAGTCCACCGCCGAGCCGGCGAGGAACGCGCGAAAGCGTTCGACCAAGGGATCGGACCCGCGCTCCGGCCCGTTGTGCCCGAAGCGAAACTCGTGCTCGACGAGGACTCCGTTCGCGCGCCAGATCTCGCCCACGCCCCATCCGGGCACGACGTAGCGCGTCTCGACGATGGCCACCGCGACCACTCTAGAATCGCCGCCATGAGCGCACACGGCTTCTTCATCCCGCCCCGGCACGACAACGAGCCCATCCTCTCCTACGCCCCCGGCACCCCCGAGCGGGCCGAGCTGCAGGCGCGCCTGCGCCAGATGGAAAACGAGCGGATCTCGATCCCGATGATCATCGGCGGGAAGGACGTCCACACGACGGAGACCTTCGAGGCCGTCGAGCCACATCGCAAGTCGCAT
>CAVTQX010000018.1:0-123907 GCA_963736935.1 uncultured Gaiellaceae bacterium
TCCACGCACGCGGGGCTTCACGAACGTCCTGGTCTCGGAGGCGACCCATCCGTTCTGGGAGCACTGGTGGCCGCCGGGACACATCGTCGGCTGGGGCGACACCTTCGTCCACGAGCTCCACCACTTCCTGACCGCGATCGCCGACGACTCCGAGGTCGCGCCGCACGGGGCGACCTTCGAGGACGGCTACCGGGCTGCTGAGGTCTGCGACGCGATCGTGCGCTCCGGGGAATCCGGCGGCGGGAGGCGATCGCATACAGGACGCTGTGACGCATTGACCAGGCCCAGATTCGTACTAGAGTCTCCACGCAGGCAGTCACCAGCAAGGAGGAGAATGCAGTGAAGTCAGTCTCACGTAGGACCACGACGCTCCTCGTCGGAGTCGCCGCGGCCGCGTGACGGTCGCGGTCGTCGCGAGCGGTGCGACCGCGCGCTCGACTCAGACGGGCTCAGTATGCGTCCTTCTGCCGGACACGAAGTCGTCGGTCCGGTGGGAGCAGTTCGACAAGCCGGCGTTCGTCAACGCGTTCAAGAAGGCGGGCATCAAGGCCACGGTCGTGAACGCGCTGAACGACCCGCAGAAGCAGCTTTCGCAGGCCGAGCAGTGCATCTCGGCCGGTGCGAAGGTCGGGCATCATCACCTCGCTCGACACCGGCACGTCGATCGCGATCCAGAAGAAGTTCACGGCAGCCGGGGGCAAGACCATCGACTACGACCGCCAGATCGTCGGCGGCACGGGCTCCGTCTACGTCGCGTTCGACGGCAACCTCGTAGGACGCATCCAGGCTCGCGGCGTCATCGCCGGGCATGAAGGCGAAGGGCACGTACAGCCCGAACGGCGTCCTCGCCCAGCTCTGGGGCGGCCCGACCGACGCGAACGCCTTCTGGTTCAAGAGCGGCAACGACGACATCCTGAACCCGCGTCTTCCGCACGAAGAAGGTCAAGAAGGGTCCCGCGAAGTTCGTTCCCGAGTGGGACTCGAAGAACGCGCAGACGATCTTCGAGCAGTTCCTCGTCCGGACGAACAACAACATCGACGGTGTGGTCGGCGCGAACGACAACATCGCCGGCGCAGTGGTCGCCACGCTGAAGGCGAAGGGGCTCGACGCCCATCGCGCTCTCGGGACAGGACGCGACGGTCCAGGGCGTCCAGAACATCATCTCGGGCTGGCAGACCAACACGGTCTACAAGTACGTGCCCGACGAGGCGAACGCTGCGATCGCGGCAGCGGTCGCGCTGTACAAGGGCAAGAAGCCGCCGTCCAACGCGACGCGGCCGAACGGCAAAAGAGGCAGCCGACGCGTACGTCGATCCCGGTGTACTCGATCACCAAGGCGAACTACACCCGGCTCTTCAGGGACAAGTTCCTGAAGCGGAGCGAGGTCTGCTCCGGGGAGTACAAGCAGTACTGCAAGTAGTCGGATAGCACCACGCGCTGGAGGCGCGCTCTGCGCGCCTCCAGCGCTTCTCTCGTCGGACCCGCCACTCGTGAGCGACACACCACTCCTCGAGATCCGCGACCTCACGAAGACGTTCGGCTCGGTGCAGGCGCTGACCGACGTCGACTTCGAGGTGCGGTCCGGCGAGGTCATGGCGCTCGTCGGCGACAACGGGGCCGGCAAGTCGACGCTCATCAAGTGCATCGCCGGCATCCACGGCTACGACTCCGGTGAGATCTTCTTCGACGGCAAGCCCGTCACCATCCACGGGCCGAAGGACGCGGCCAAGCTCGGGATCGAGGTCGTGTACCAGGACCTCGCGCTCTGCGACAACCTCGACGTCGTCCAGAACATGTACCTCGGCCGGGAGATCCGGGACGTCCTCTTCCGGCTCAAGGAGCCTGCGATGGAGCAGCGCACGTCGGAGACGCTCAAGGGCCTCAGGGTGACGACGATCAAATCCATCCGGCAGGCGGTCGCGACGCTCTCGGGGGGCCAGCGCCAGTCCGTCGCCGTCGCACGGGCGGTGATGTGGAACTCCAGGCTCGTCATCCTCGACGAGCCGACCGCGGCGCTCGGCGTCGCGCAGACCGAGCAGGTCCTGGCACTCGTCAACCGGCTCGCCGATCAGGGACTCGCCGTCGTCCTGATCTCGCACAACCTGCACGACATCTTCGAGACCGCGACACGGATCACGGTCCTCCGCCTCGGCCGCAACGTCGGCATCTACGAGCGTGAGAAGACGACGCAGCAAGACGTCGTGCACGCGATCACTGCAGGAATCCCGACGAAGGTCGCCGGGATGGCCGAGACGGCGCCGGAGATCGTCTCGTGAGCACCGACGCCGAGATCGTCGCGCCGGGTATCGGGCTGCCCGAGGGGGACGCCGAGGAGCGCACCGGGTTCTGGCAGCGCGCGGTCGACAACCTCAAGTCGGGAAACCTGGGCGTTCTGCCGGTCGTCATCGGCGAGGTGCTGATCGTCGCCTTCTTCAGCTTCACCGCTACGAACTTCTTCACGGCGTCGAACTTCGTGAACGTCATCCTCCAGATGGCAGGCGTGACGATGATCGCGTTCGGTGTCGTCTTCGTGCTGCTGATCGCGGAGATCGATCTGTCGATCGGGTTCCTGAGCGGCATTGCCGCGCTGACTGCGGCCGAGCTCCAGCTCCCCGACGGTCGTAACTACCCCGGCTGGCTCTGCATCCTCATCGCACTCGCCGTCGTCGGCGATGATCGGAGCGGCGCAGGGCACGTTCGTCGCGAAGGTCGGCGTGCCGTCGTTCGTCGTCACGCTCGCGGGGTTACTCATCTGGCAGGGCGTGATCCTGAAGGTGCTCCAGGTGCGAGGCGTGATCATCGTCGAGGAGGACTGGATCAACAAGACGGCGACGTACTACTTCTCCGCGACCGTGAGCTGGATCATCGCCGCGGTCGTCACCGGTCTCTACCTCCTCGTTGTGTTGAGCGGCATCGTGAGCCAGAAACGGGCGGGCCTGCACGGTCCGGTCCGCTCGCCGATGATCCTGAAGGTCGTCGGTGTCGCGATCCTCGCCTTCGGCGTCGTCGGCATCTGCACGCACGCGACGAGGCCGAAGGCGTGCGCCGGAGGGCACGCCGCTGTCGGTGAACTGCACACAGCCTCTAGGGTTGCCGCTCGCCGCGGTCCTCATGCTCGTGTTCCTCGTTGGCCTGACGTTCCTCGCGAAGCGCACGACCTTCGGGCGCCACGTGTACGCGGTCGGCGGCAACGCCGAGGCGGCGAGGCGTGCCGGCATCAACGTCGCGCGCGTGCGGATCCTCGTCTTCATGATCTCCGGGATCATGGCCGGCGTCGGCGGGATCGTCCTCGCGGCGCGTCTGCAGTCCGTGAACCTGAACGTCGGAGGCGGCACGCTCCTGCTCGACTCGATCTCGGCCGCGGTCATCGGCGGCGTGAGCCTGTTCGGGGGCCGGGGCGAGGTGCGCGGCGCGCTGCTCGGCTCGCTCATCATCGCGACGATCGCGAACGGGCTCAACATCGGTGGCTACTCGACCGGGACGATCTACGTCGTGACCGGCGTCATCCTCCTCGCTGCAGTCACGCTCGACACCATCGCCCGCAGGCTGCAGGAACGGTCGGGCCGCTAGCTACCGGTCGACGACCCGGTCGGCCGCGACGTTCGTGTGGCGGAGCACCCGACCGTCGGGCAGGCGCACCTCGAGCTTCGAGACGCGCTTCGCGTCGCCGAGGCCGAAGTGCACGCGCGGGATCCTCGGACGAGAGGTAGCTCGAGCCCGCGTGCACCTCGCGGACGAGCCTGCGGCCGTCCGGCAGCGTCACGGTGACGACCGTTCCCGGGGCGAATGAGCCGAGCCGCACCTCGAGCCAGTGCCGCGCAGGCGCGTCGTTGCGGAGCAGGATCAGCCTGCCGCCGATCGAGTTGACGGCGACGTCGAGGTCGCCGTCGTTGTCGTAGTCGGCCGTCGCGAGACCGCGGCCGTCGACGCGCCGGACCTGCTCGAGGCCGACGCGCTGCCCGACGGACGCGAACCGGTCGGGGCCGCTCGCGCTCGAGACGTTCTCGATCACCTGGACGTGCTGTGCGTCCTTCGCGAGGTTCGTCACCGGGATCGCCCCGTTCGCGAGCACGAGGTCGAGATCGCCGTCGAGGTCGAGGTCCGCCCAGGACGTGCCCCAGCCCGTCGAGCGCGTGCCGACCGCGGCGGCGAACTCGGGGCGCGCGTCGGCGAACGACGGCCGCCGGTTCGCCCCGAGGCTTCGGTACGCGGCGTGCAGCTGTCCGCGGGAGTTGGTGACGAAGAGGTCGGTGCGCCCGTCACGGTTGAAGTCGGCGGCGGCGATCCCCATCCCGGCGTTCGGATCGGCGACGTCCTCGCGGCCCGCCACCTCCTCGAAGCGGAAGCCGAGGTCGCCGCCGTCGGCGACGTTGCGGTAGAGCTGGTTCGGGTCGGCGTCGTTCGCGACGTAGAGGTCGAGCCGCCCGTCGCCGTCGTAGTCGGTGAACAGCGCGCCGAGCCCGTGCCCGACCATCGACCGCTCGACGCCGGCCGGCCGTGCGACGTCGCGGAACGTCGAACGCCCGTGCGCGTCCGGCCCCTCGTTGAGGTACAGGAGGTCGCGCTCGGCGAGATGGTTCGTCGGGAAGCCGGCCGACGACTGCACGAGGGCGTTGGGATCGGTGTACGACGCTACGAAGAGGTCGGGCCGACCGTCGCCGTTCACGTCGCCCACGGCGGCGCCTGCGTGCCAGCCGGGCGCGTCGATCCCGGCGGCTTGCGCGCCCTCGGTGAACGTGCCGTCGCCGTCGTTCCAGAGCAGCGCGTCGTACGTGTCCGTCGGGACGTTGTATCCGGCGGTGGTCACGTACAGATCCGTAGAGCCGTCGCCGTCGAAGTCGGCCGCGACGCACCCGTTCCCTCGCAGCTGGAGGTCGGCGCCCGCCCGGCGGCTCACGTTCTCGAACGTCCCGTTCACGTTGTGGAAGAGCGCGCTCCGGGGAAGCCCGCCCCGCTGCTCCCACGTCGCGAAGTCCGTCTGCGCGTACGAGTTCACGACGAAGAGGTCGAGCCAGCCGTCGCGGTCGTAGTCGAGCCAGCAGACGCCGCCGCCCATCATCGCCGTCGTGTCGTTCGTGACGCCGAAGCGGAAAGCCGCCTGGCGGAAGTCGAGCCCGACCTGGCGGGCGACGTCGACGAAGGTCGTACCGCCGAGCGTGCCGCTCGCCGTTCCGGCCGGGGACGTCCCCAGCGCGAGGCCGCCCTCGGAGCGGACGATCCGGTACGTCCCGTCGTTCAGCTGGAGCTCCACGGTTCGCCGGAACCGCACTGGGTCGCGCCGGCCGACGAGCGCAGCGGATGTTCGGCCGTACGTCGACGCGACATACGTTCCCTGGAGGTTGGCGACGACGCTGGGCGGGCCCTGGTATGCGCCTCGATGCAGTGTCAGCACCATCCGGTCGACGTCGTAGCGGGCGACCGTGGTCTCCGCCCCAGGAGCCCGGATCTGGGCCCACAGCGACGCGAGCCACGCTCCGCTGGCCGCCGCTGCGGCACCGTCGAGATCCTGGCGCCGCAAGGCATCCGACTCGACGCGGAGGTCCGCGAGGACGTCCCGCGCGATGGCCTGTGCGGCTGAGTCGGCGATCGGGGCGACCCCCTTCCCGCCGGCGACGACGAGCTCCGGAAGCGGGCCGCCGGCGGTCGTGGCTTCCTCCGAGTCCGGTCGCGCCGGGATCCCGGCTGCGAACACGAGCGCGCCGAACGCGAGAGCGCCGACGAGCACCGCGCCGGCCGCGGCGGGTCGTGGCAGCGCAGAGAACGGCCGGCGCACGAGGCGCGCCAGGCGCGCTGCGCCGACGAGCTCCACCAGCCCCCTGGTCGCACAGACGATCGCCAGCGACGCGAGGATGGCGACCTTCGTCGCGAACTCGGTCGTCTGCGGCGCAATCAGGAGCGTCGCGAGGAGCCCGACCCCGATCGCATACGCGCGCCGTCCCGTGTTGCTCGAGGGCGTCGTCTTCGGGTCGGTGATCATGAAGAAGAGAAAGACCAGGATCTCGGGCGAGGAGACGAGGAGCCACCAGAACTGCGCGCCCTCGATCGGCCCGACGTGCCAGGCTGCCGTCATCGTGTGTCCGCTCGCTGCGAGGACGCCGATCCCGGCGGCGAACGCAAGCCAGAAGCCGACGGCGATCTGCAGTAGGTGCAGCCCTCGCAGGATCAGGAACCCTCCGACGACGATCAGGACGAGCGCCCCGACGAGCGCGGGGGAGAGCGGGCCCCACCAGAGCGCGAGCGGGTCGGCACGCTCGGCGCCCAGTAGGAGGAAGCAGAGGACGAGACCGATGTTCGACGGGTTGAAGACGTGGTTGCCGCGTACCCGGATGACGTACTTCGAGAGGAGCGCGACCGCGGACGTGCCGGCGAAGATCCACCAGCCCTTCATGCTCCACCAGTCGCCGTGCTCGGTCCCAGGCACACGCAGGACGAAGGCGACGCCGTTCCCCGTGAGGAGGGCGCTGGCCGGCCACATGATCACGTGCTGACGCGAGAACGTGAGCCCGAACTCGAGGACGCCGGCAACCACGAGCGAGACGAGGATCTGCGCGATCGAGAGCTGGAAGTCGAACGCGACCTGGCCGAGGACCTGCAGCGTGACGATGATCGCTGCGAGGTGGAGCCGCGGATCGCGGATCGTCGGAAGGAGCACGGGATAGGACGTGCCCCGGATGCGGAGTGTCGGCCTGTCGACGCCGACGGCGGCAGGCGCGCTCATGGCGCGCTCATGGTACTGCGGGCTCGCCGATCCGGCAGATGCGTCAAGATCGCAGCGTGACCCTCGAGCAAGCGATGGAAGCGACCCGATTCGTCGTCGAGAATGCGCCGGCTCCCGTGTCCGTCTACGCAACGGACGACCACGGCGAGGTCGTCGCCGCCGCCACCATGGACGGCGCCGCTCCGGACACGCGCCTGAACGCGCAGCGCAAGGCGTACACCGCGGCGCGGAGCGACGCGACCTCGACGGCAGCCCTCGCGGAGAAGGCGCTCGCCGACGCAGCCGAACGCGCGAGCTTCGATCCCTTCTTCACGTTCTTCAAGGGTGGGGTCGCCGCCTTCGAGGGCGATCGCCGCGTGGGCGCCCTCGGCGTGAGCGGGCTTCCCGGTGAGGACGACGACGCGCTGGCGCGCCGTGCGATCGCCGCTGCCGGCCTGTCAGCCCGGGACTAGGCCGCAGTCAGCTCGAGCGGTTCGATGAGGCCGTCGGAGATCCGCCAGCCGGCGAGCTCGTCGCTTCGCACCGTGTAGATGAGGTACGGGCGTCCGGCCCAGAGGCCGACGTTCTCGACGTCGGTGCGCGAGGGGCGCGGCGGAGAGGAGAGGTGCGAATGGAAGACCGCGAGTTCGTACCCGTCGTCCTCGAGAAACCACGTCTCGGGTGGGACGTCGAGCTCGAACCGATACGGCGATGCCGCGGCGTTGACACCAGCGACGTACCGCTCCGCGACGCCGCCCTTGACGACGACGAGGCCGCACGCCTCGTTCGGCGACTCGTCCCGTGCGTGCCCGGTCAGCGCCTCGCGCACGGGGGCCGGGATCACCACCAGACGGAACGCCCCATCGAGCTCTCGACGTCGGCCGCGTCCCAGAAGTCGGCGGAGAGGTACTTCCAGCCGCCGTCCGCGAGCACGCACACCACCACGCCCTCGTCGAGCCCCTCCGCAAGCCGGAGCGCCGCGTGGACGACGGCGCCCGAGGAGACTCCACCGAGCACGCCTTCGCGCTCGAGCAAGAGCTTGAGGCCGGACACCGCGTCGGCGTTCGAGACGAGCAGCTTCCGGTCGAGCTTCGAGACGTCGAGAATCGGCGGCACGTATCCGTCGTCGAGCGAGCGCAGTCCCATCACCTCGTCACCGGGAAGAGGTTCCGCCGCCGCGACGACGACGTCGGGGAAGGTCTCGCGCAGCCGCTCGCCGGCGCCCATGAGCGTCCCGCCCGTGCCGAGGCCGGCGACGAGGACGTCGACCCGGTCGAGGGCGGCGGCGATCTCCGCACCCGTTCCCTCGTAGTGCGCACGCGGGTTGGCCTCGTTCGCGTACTGGAACGGCATGAAGAACGACGGGTCGCGCTCGGCGAGCTCGATGGCGAGCCGGACCGCGCCGTTCGATCCCTCCTCGCCCGGCGACTCGACGATCTCGGCGCCGTAGAGGCGGAGCAGCTTGCGGCGCTCGGCCGTGACGTTCGCGGGGACGACGCAGGTCAGCGGGTAGCCGCGCAGGCGTGCGGCCAGCGCGAGAGCGATCCCGGTGTTTCCGCTCGTCGGCTCGAGCAGCCGGCGGCCCGGCTCGAGCTCGCCGGATGCCTCGGCCGCATCGAGCATCGCCTTCGCGACGCGGTCCTTGATCGACCCGCTCGGGTTCTGCCCCTCGAGCTTGGCGTAGAGACGGACGGACGGCTTCGGCGAGAGACGGGGCAGCTCGACGAGCGGCGTCGACCCGACGAGGTCGAGGAGCGACGTCGGGAGCGCTGTGGCTCTAGCTTCCACCGGCCATCGCCGGCAGGAGGATCAACTGGTCGCCGGCCCGCACCTCGGTGTCGAGGCCGTCGCGCGTGCGGACGTCCTCGCCGCCGACGTACACGTTCACGAACGGCGCGAGCTCGCCGTCCTGCAGGAGCTGCGACGCGAGCGGCGGGTACCGCTCGATCAGATCGTCGATCACCTCCGCGACCGTCGACCCGTCGGCCTCGAGCTCGCGGGCTCCTCCGACCTCGGCGCGAAGCGTGGGCGGTATCCGAACCGCCGCCATCAGTGGTGCACCGGCGCGTTGCAGAACTCGACGTAGTCGACGTACTCGGTGATCGTCGGGTGGTCACCGCAGACCGGGCAGTCGGGATTCCGGCGAACGCTGACCTCGTCGAGCGTCGTGCCGAGGGCGTCGAACAGGAGGAGGCGCCCGGCGAGCGAGTCGCCCCGGTCCAGGATCAGCTTCAGCGCCTCGTTCGCCTGGATCGACCCGATGATCCCGGGCAGCACGCCGAGGACACCCCCCTCCGCGCAGCTCGGCGCGAGCTCAGGAGGCGGCGGCTGCGGGAAGAGGCATCGGTAACAGGGGCCGACGCCCGGTGCGAAGACCGTCACCTGGCCCTCGAAGCGGAAGATCGAGCCGTGGACGACGGGGATCCCGCTCCACACGGAGGCATCGTTCACGAGGTAGCGCGTCGGGAAGTTGTCGGCGCCGTCGACGATCACGTCCCAGCCCTCGGCGAGGATGCGGTCGACGTTCTCCGACGTCAGGCGCTCCTGGAAGGGAACGACGCGAACGTCCGGGTTCAGCGCCTCGAGCGTGCGCTTCGCCGACTCGACCTTGGGCTCGCCGAGCCGGTCGGTCGAGTGGACGATCTGGCGCTGGAGGTTCGACTCGTCGACGACGTCGGCGTCGACGATCCCGAGCGTGCCGACGCCCGCAGCGGCGAGGTAGAGCGACGCAGGCGACCCCAGCCCGCCCGCGCCGACGAGCAGGACGCGCGCGTCGAGCAGGCGCTGCTGTCCCTCCTCGCCGACCTCGGGAATGAGCAGGTGCCGGCTGTACCGCGAGCGCTGCTCGGGTGAGAGCGTGCGCGGGATCGTCGTCTCGAACCCGTTTCGCTTCCAGTCGGAGAAGCCGCCCGCGAGGTTCACGACGTTCACGTAGCCGAGCTCCTCGAGCACCTTCGCGGCGAACGCGGAGCGACTGCCGGCGGAGCAGTAGACGACGAGCGGACGGCTCTTGTCGGGCACGAGGCCCTCGATGCGCTGCTCGAGCCGGCCCCGACCCGTGTAGATGGCGCCCGGAATATGGCCCTCGTCCCACTCGTCCGGCTCGCGGACGTCGACGAAGAGCGAGCCGTCGGACGACTCGAGGCGCTCGTGCGCCTCGATGCTGGAGACCTCGTCGATCTCCGTCTTGACCTGTGCCAGCAGCTCGCGGTACGTCGCCATTACTTTCGGAACTATAGCTTTGGGACGCTGGCTATCGTCCGGCGGTGTCCGCGCAGCATCGTGTCGCGCTCCTCGTCGGCGCGGTCGCGGTCGCGGCGGTCGCTGTCGTCGCGGTCGCTGTCGTCTCTTCCGACGGGAGCTCCGGAGAGACCACCACTCAGGCGATCACCACACCGAAGCCGCGCGAGGGCCGGCCGCCGCTCTCGTTCGCTCTGGGATTCCGTACGGATCCCGAGGCGCGCGACCTGGCGAAGGGCCAGTCGCTGTATGCGCGCGGCGAGCTCGCTGCGGCGGCGGCGCTCCTCATGAAGCACGACTCGCTCGAGGGGAAGGTAGGCGCCGCGCTCGCAGGCTGGCCGGAGGGATCGCTCGACCGGCTCGAGCAGCTCGCGAAGCTGTATCCCGACGCCGCGGTGGTGCAGCTCCACCTCGGGCTCGCCCGGCTCTGGGCGAACGAGGGCGACCCGACCGCGGCCTGGCGGTCGGCTCGCGAGGCGGAGCCCGATACGCCATACGCCGTCGTCGCCGGCAACCTGCTGCATCCGAACCTCCCGCGCGGGCTCCCGGCGTTCATCCCCTCCTTCTCCGCGCCTGCTGGGATCACCAAGCTTCCACCCGCCCGCCAGCTCGAGGCGCTCCGTGTCGCCGCGGAGCACGGCGGCCTTCGCGAGCAGCTGTTGTACGGCGTCGGCCTCCAGCGGGTCGGGCGGCCGGTCTCGGCGGCTCGCGTCTTCGATCGGGCGTCGCGCCGCTATCCCGGCGACGTCGAGGCGCAGGTGGCCGGTGCCGTCGGGCAGTTCGACAAGGACGCTCCCGAGCGCGCGTTCGGCCGCCTCGGCCCGCTCTCGCGTACGTACCCCGATGCGCCGACGGTCCGGTTCCATCTCGGCGTCCTGCTTCTCTGGACGGGACGGATCGACGAGGCGCAGCGCCAGTTCCGGCTGGCGGCGACGGCGCAGCCCGGCTCGCCACTCGCGCGAGAGGCCCTTCGCTACCTGAAGACGATTCGCGCGGCCCGCTCTTGAGACGGCTTTGACGACCGCCGCTCTCGTAACTACCTTGTGACCGCCGACGAGGAAGGGGGGCGGTCTGGCCGCCGAAGAAACGCAGAGCGCTACCACTCGAACGCTGATCGAGGAGGTCCTCGCCAGCGACGAGGGGCAGCGGCTGCTCGAGAGCGGCTACCGCACTGGGCAGGTCGACGCTGACGAGCTCGCGCTCGCGCTCGACGAGCTCGAGCTCGAGCCGGCGCAGCTCGACGAGTTCTATGCGGCGCTCGAGGAGGCGCAGATCGCCGTTGTCCATGCGGACGAGGCGGCGGAGCCCGAGGCGGAGGCCGAGCCCGAGATCACGACCGACGCGCTCCAGCTCTTCCTGAAGGACATCGGCAAGGTGCCGCTCCTCACGGCAGCTCAGGAGGTCGAGCTCGCGAAGCGGATCGAGCGCGGCGAGCACGCCGCGAAGCAGGCGATGGTGGAAGCGAACCTTCGCCTCGTCGTATCGATCGCGAAGCGCTACCGCAATCAGGGGCTCCCGTTCCTCGACTTGATCCAGGAGGGGACGATCGGCCTCGTGCGCGCGGCCGAGAAATTCGACTACCGCAAGGGCTTCAAGTTCTCCACGTACGCGACGTGGTGGATCCGCCAGGCGGTTGCGCGCGCGATCGCCGACAAGGGGCGGACGATCCGCATGCCGGTCCACGTCGTCGAGAAGCTCAACCGGATCATGCGCTCCGAGCGCAAGCTCCGGGCCGAGCTCGGCCGCGAGCCGTCCACGGACGAGATCGCGCGCGACGTCGAGATGACGACGGACGAGGTCGACCAGATCCGGCGGAGCGCGCAGATCCCTGTCTCGCTCGAGAAGCCGGTCGGGGACGACGACGAGTCGGAGTTCGGACACTTCCTCGCCGACGAGTCCGCGCCGCTCCCGGACGAACTCGCCGAGACGACGCTGCAGCGGGAGGCGCTACGGGCGATCCTCGACGCGCTCTCCGAGCGCGAGCGAATGGTGCTCGAGCTCCGCTACGGGCTCGACGGCCAGCAGCCGCGCACGCTCGACGAGGTCGGTCGCGAGTTCAACGTCACGCGCGAGCGCATCCGTCAGATCGAGCACCAGGGCCTGAAGAAGCTCCGCGCGCTCGCCGACGCACAGCGCGTCAGAGACGTCGCCTAGTCGTCTCGGCCCCCCGTGCGCTCTGCATACACTGCGCGGCCGTGACGCCGTCCGACGCGCTCCGCGATCAGCTCGCCGAGTTCATCTCCATCCCGTCCGTGAGCGCGGACGCAGGTCACGCTGCGGACATCGTCGCCGCAGGGGAGTGGGTGGCGGGCCACATCCGCCGGACCGGCGGGACCGCAGAACTCGTGCCCTGGGGGACACGGCCGCTCGTCATCGGCGAGGTCGCGGCGTCCGGGAAGGCCGAGTCGGCGCCGACCGTCCTCTGCTACGCGCACTTCGACGTGCAGCCTCCGGATCCGCTCGACCTGTGGGAGTCGCCTCCGTTCGAGCTCACGCAGCGGGACGGCCGCCTCTATGCGCGCGGAGTCGCGGACGACAAGGGGAACATGTTCGTCCTCGTCGAGGCCGTGCGCGAGCTGGCCGACGAGGGCGCGTTGCCCGTCAACGTCCGCTTCGCCTTCGACGGCGAGGAGGAGGTCGGAGGCGACTCGATCGAGAAGTGGGTCGACGCCGACCAGGGCCCCGCCGACGCGGCACTGATTCTCGACGGCGGGATGATCCGGCGCGGGCAGCCTGCGTTCATGGTCGGCGTTCGCGGCATGGTCTACCTGCACCTGCGAGTGCACACCGGCACCACCGACTTGCATTCGGGCATGTTCGGCCTCGCGGCCCTCAACGCGAATCACGCGCTGATGACCGCGCTCGCCGCCGTGCTACCAGGTGCGGACGGTCGGCTTCGCGACGAACTCCGCGTCGGAGTCGCGCCGCCGAGCGACGAGGAACTCGCGGCTTGGGCGCAGCTGCCCACCGGCGGCGTGAAGCTCGCGGACATGGGCGCGACGCCGATCGTGCCTGGCGCCGACGCCGAGTTCTACGACCGGACGTTCGCCGACACTTCGCTCGACGTGAACGGGGTCGCGAGCGGCTCGCCCGACCTCGTCAAGACGGTGCTGCCGGTCGAGGCGCGCGCGAACGTCTCGCTGCGCCTGGCTCCGGAACAGGATCCCGAGACGATCCGGGCGGCGTTCGAGCAGCTCGTGCGCGAGGCGCTGCCCGCCGGCGCGGAGCTCGAGATCATCGTCCGCAACAGTGCTCGCCCGGCCCTCACGCCGACGGACTCGGACGCGATCCGCCTCGCGGGCGACGCGTTCGAGCACACGGTGGGCGCACGCCCGTTCCTCGTGCGCTCTGGCGGCACGCTTCCGATCTACGCGAGCCTCGTCGATCGTGGACTGCCGACGTTCGCGACCGGCTTCGGCATCGAGAACGAGTGCAATGTCCACGCGCCGAACGAGAACGTGCCCGACGACACCGTCGAGCTCGGGGTCGCGACCATGCGGGAGGTCTTCACCCGCCTCGGCGAGCTTGTCTCCTAGAGCGCCTTTCTCGAGCCCGCTGGCGGAGGAGCTGGCGGGCGACGTCCTCGAGCGGTTCGTGCGCTATGCGCAGATCGACACGCAGGGTGCGTTGCGGGTGGAAGCGCGTCCGAGCACCGAGAAGCAGCTCGACCTCTCGCGTCGGCTCGTCGAGGAGCTGCGCGAGATCGGGCTCACCGATGCCGAGCTGAACGCTGGGCACTCCGTCTTCGCGACACTTCCTGGCACGGCCGACGCGCCCGTCGTCGGGCTCATTGCGCACGTGGACACCACCCCGGACGTGAACGGCGCCGGTGTCTCGCCCATCCTGCACGAGTCCTGGGACGGGGAGGCGATCGTGCTGCCGGGCGACCCGCGGCAGGTGCTCGATCCGGCCGAGCTCCCCGCGCTCGCGGCGCGTGTCGGGCACGACCTCGTCACGAGCGACGGGACGACCCTCCTCGGCGCGGACGACAAGGCGGGCATCGCGGAGATCATGGCCGCGATGGGCTACCTCGCCCGGACGCCGGACAGGCCGCGGGCACCGATCCGCGTCGCCTTCACCGTGGACGAGGAGGTCGGGCGCGGCGCCGAGGACTTCGACCTCGAGGACTTCGGGGCGGCTGTCGCATACACCCTCGACGGGTCCGACCTCGGCGAGCTCGAGGTCGAGACGTTCTCGGCGGCGTCCATGCGTGTGACGATCCACGGCTCGTCGGTGCACCCTGGTGTCGCCAAGGGCAGGCTTGTCAACGCCGTCAAGCTCGCCTCCGAGCTCGTGCTGTCGACGCCGCGCGACGGTCTCTCGCCGGAGACGACCGAGGATCGGGAAGGCTACGTCCATCCGCATCGCATCTCCGGCAACGCCGAGGAGGCGGTCGTCGACTTCATCGCACGCGACCACGACGACGCGCTGCTCGAGGAGCACCTTGCTCTCCTGCGCGAGCTCGCCGGGCAGGTCGAGGTGCGCGAGCCGCGTGCGAAGGTCGAGGTCGAGGTGCGTCACTCGTACCGGAACATGCGGCCCTTCATCGAGGAGAACCCGCGCGTCGTCGAAGCCGCGCTCGAGGCGATCCGGCGCGCCGGTGTCGAGCCTCGGCTCGCGATCACGCGTGGCGGCACCGACGGCGCCGTTCTCTCCGCGCTGGGGCTGCCGACACCGAACCTCTTCACCGGGGGCCAGGAGTACCACTCGGTCCGCGAGTGGGCGAGCGTGCAGGACATGGCGGCCGCGGCGGCGACGATCGTCGAACTCGCCGGTGTCTGGGCGGAGTCGACGAGCTAGTCACGTGGCGCGGCTCGTCGGCATCAACCACGTCGCCGTCCAGGTCGGCGACATCGACGAGATGCTCGCCTTCCTCGGCAAGCTCGTCGACCGGCTCGACATGCGCGGGCGGGGCGGACGAATGGCGTTCGTCGACCTCGGTGACCAGTTCATCGCGCTCGAGCAGTCGTCGGAACCGGTCACGGCGGGCCACTACGGGCTCGTCGTCGACGACCAGGACGAGGTCGTGAGGCGCGCGCGCGACGCCGGTGCGCGGATGGTCGGCGGTCACGACTTCCTCGACCCGTGGGGCAACCACTGGCAGGTCGTCGAATACCGCGACGTCCAGTTCACGAAGACGCCGCGCGTGCTTCAGGGCATGGAGCTAGGGGATCTCGAGAAGTCCGAGCGGGCGCTCAAGGAGCTGCGCGGCAAGGGGCTGGCCGACTGAGCGTGTCCCGCGCGGTCGTCGTCACCGGGGCGTCGTCCGGCATCGGGCTCGCCTCGGCGCTCCGGCTCGCGCGGTCCGGGTGGCACGTCCTCGGCGGGGTCCGCACCGAGGAGGCCGCCAGCGAGCTGCGCGAAGGCGGCGTCGAGCCGCTCCGACTCGACGTCACCGACGCCGAGCAGATCGCGGCAGCGGTGGAGGCCGTGGGGCCGGAGCTGCAGGGGCTCGTCGACAACGCCGGGATCGCGGTTGCGGCGCCGCTCGAGCTCGTGCCGCTCGGCGAGCTGCGCCGGCAGCTCGAGGTCAACGTCGTCGGCCAGGTCGCCGTGCTGCAGGCGCTACTTCCCGCGCTCCGCCGCGGCCGCGGACGCGTCGTCCTCATGGGCTCCGTCGGAGGGCGCAGCGCACTGCCGTTCCTCGGCCCGTATGCGGCGTCGAAGCACGCGCTCGAGGCCTTCGCGGACGTGCTCCGGGTCGAACTCGCGCCCTGGGGGATATCGGTGTCGATCGTCGAGCCCGCGAGCGTGAGGACGGCGATCTGGACGAAGGGCGCGGAGCACGCCGAGGCGATGCGGCACGGCCTCGCCGACGACGTGGCCGAGCTCTACTCGGCGCGGATCGCGAAGTTCCGGGAGGTCGCCCTCAAGCGCGGGCCAGGAATCGACCCTGACGTCGTCGCGAAGGCGGTCGAGCACGCGCTCACGGCCTCGCGCCCGAGGGCCCGCTACCTCGTCGGACGCGACGCGCATCTCCGGGCCTGGATCGAGCGGCTGCCGACGCGCCTGCGCGACCGCGTCCTGGCGAGAGCGCTGACCGAGTAGGACTCTACGTGTCGTGCACGCCGCAGCCGAGCCACTCGTGGCCGAAGCGGCGCATCTCGTGCACCACGGGGAGCAGCGCCTTGCCCTTCGGCGTCAACGCGTACTCGACACGCGGCGGCGACTCCGGATAGCTCTGCCGCTCCACGATCTCCTCGGACTCGAGCCAACGAAGACGCTCGGCCAGCGTCCTCGGGCTGATCCCCTCGCACGAGCGCTCGAGCTCGGTGAAGCGGCGCGGGCCCTCCGAGAGGTCGTGGACGATGAGCACGGTCCACTTCGAGCCGACGATCTCCGCAGCGCCAGCGACCGAGCACGTCGGTGCTGCGTGAACCGGGAGCATCGTGCGAGTGGCCACGAGCTGATTGTACGGGCCTAGTCCCACGGTGGCGGGTTGTGGACCCAGCGGCCGCCGACCATCGTGGAGACGACCTCGACGGTCTCGAGCTCGTCCACAGGACAGTCCAGCGGATCGCGTGAGAGGACGACGAGGTCAGCGAGGTAGCCGGGAAGGAGCCTGCCGCGCCGCCGCTCGTCTCCCGAGAGCCACGTCGGGTTCACGATCGTCGCCAGGAGCGTCTGCTCGATCGTGAGACATTCCTCCGGGCGCCACGCCGGCCGGTCGTCGATCGTGCGGCGCACCCCCGCCCGGATGCCCGCCAGGGGGTCGAGCTCCTCGACCGGTGCGTCCGATCCGTTGGCGACGAGCGCTCCCGAGTCCCACAGCGACCGAAAGGCGTACGCGCCGTCGAGCTCGTCGGGCCAGAAACGCTCTGCCAGGTCGCGGTCGGACGGGGCGTGGCTGAACTGCACTGAGCACGCGACGCCGAGTGCCGAGAAGCGCGCGAGGTCCTCGGGCGCGAGGCACTGGGCGTGCTCGATCCGATGGCGGAGGCCGAGTGGCTGCCAGGCATCGCGGGTCTTCTCGAAGGCGTCGAGCGCCTCGCGGTTCGCGCGGTCGCCGATCGCGTGGACGCCGACCGGCCAGCCGAGTCGGGCGCCCTCGCGGACGATCTCGGCGAGCTCCTCGCCGCTCGTGATGGTCACGCCGGAGCCGTCGAGCATCCACGCCGTCTGCGAGCCGAGCGTCCCGTCCATGAACGCCTTGAGGTAACCGATCCGCAGAAAGTCGTCGCCGATTCCGGAGTGGATCCCGAGCGCCTCGAGCTCGGGAAGCCGTTCGTAGGGGACGGACTGCCAGACGCGGAGGGTGAGGCCGTCGCGCCCCGCGATCCGCTGGAAGATCCCAGGCGCTCCCAGCCAGCCGTCCTTGTCGTGGATCGCGACGACGCCTCGGCTCGCGGCGATGCGGAGCCCCTCGCGCGTCGCGTCGACGAACTCGTCCTCGGTCGGCATCGCGACCCGGGCGCGGAACTGCCACGCGGACTCTTCACGGAGGATCCCGGTCGGCGCGCCGGACTCGTCACGCTCGACCACGCCGCCGTCCACCTCGAGGTCGCCTTCCGCCCGGGCGAGCGCTGCGGAGTTGAGCCAGGCGGAGTGGTAGTCCTTCGAGAAGAGGAGCGCGGGTGTGTCGCCCGTGACCGCGTCGAGCGCACTCGCCGTCGGCTGTTCGTCCCATTCGGCCGACCGCCACCCGTAGCCGCGGATCCAGGTGCCGTGGCGCGGATGCGAGCGCACTCGCTCGAGCGCCTCGCCGAGTGTGGCGACGCCCTCGAGCCCGACCTCCCGCCGGGTCAGCGACCAGGTCGGGAAGTGGACATGCGAGTCCGTGAAGCCGGGCACGACGCAGCGTCCGCCGAGCTCGACGACCTCGGGGCTCGGGAGCGCCCGTTCGTGCGTACCGACGCCGCCGGCGACGTACGAGCCTGCGACTCGCGAGTGCCCGCGCAGCCGGCAGCGACGGATCCATCGTGCGGACGACGCCGTTGTCGAGGATCATGCGCGGCGACTGTACCGACCGAAAGGAGCCGGAATGCCGCTCGCGCATGTGGCCGTGAACGTCACCGACTTCGATGCCGCGAAGGCGTTCTACCTGGGCGCGCTGGAGCCGCTCGGCTACCGCGTCGTGTACGAGGAGCCGGGGACGCTCGCGTACCTGGCGGATGCGAACGGGCTCGACTTCGGGATCGGGCGCCGCGGGCCGGTCGGCGGGGCGCACGTCGCCTTCGAGTCCGACGACCGCGCGGTGGTCGACGCGTTCTACGTCGCGGCCATCGCCGCCGGAGGCACGGACAACGGCGCCCCCGGCCTCCGTCCGCAGTACGCCGAGGACTACTACGCCGCCTATGTCCTCGATCCGGACGGCAACAACATCGAGGCGGTCTGCCACCACGCACCGTCCTAGACTTCGAGCGTGCCCTGGGAGCCGCTGACCGACGATCAGCTCGAGATCCGTGAGCTCGTCCGAACGCTCGCGCGCGACCGGATCGCACCGAGGGCGGCCGAGATCGACGAGTCGCACGAGTTTCCATGGGACGTCGTCGAGCTCTTTCGCGAGCACGGGGTCTTCGGGCTGTTCTTCGATGAGGCGTACGGCGGCACGGGCACCGGAGCGCTTCTCTCGCTCGTCGCGATCGAGGAGGTCTCGAAGGTCTGCGCCACGAGCGGACTCATCCTCGCCGCACAGGAGCTCGGGTCGCTCGGCCTCAAGGTGGCAGGCTCCGACGAGCAGAAGGCGCGGTTTCTCCCGTCCCTGGCGTCGGGCGAGACGCTCGCGGCGTACGCCCTGACGGAAGCGGGTTCGGGTTCGGACTCCGCCTCGATGCGCACGACTGCCCGCCGCGCTGGGGCTGCGTACGTCCTCGACGGGTCGAAGCGTTTCATCACGAACGCAGCCGTCGCCGGGCTGTACACGGTCTTCGCGAAGACGGATCCCGACGGCGGCCACGCCGGGATCTCTGCCTTCGTGGTCGAGGCGGGGACGCCGGGGTTCGAGGTCGCTCGGCTCGAGCCGAAGATGGGGATCGCGGGCTCGACGACCGGTGAGCTGACATTCGACGCAGCGCGGGTCCAGGTCGAGAATCGGCTCGGCGAGGAGGGTGAGGGCTTCCGCATCGCGATGCGAGTCCTCGACCGCTCACGGCCCGGTGTCGCCGCCCAGGGACTCGGGATAGCGCAGGGCGCCACCGACTACGCCCTCGAGTACGCGCGCACGCGCGAGACGATGGGGAAGCCGATCGCCGAGCACCAGCTCATCGCCGCGAAGCTCGCCGACATGGAGACGCGCTGCGAGGCGGCGCGCGGCCTGCTCTACCGCTTCGGGCGGATGGTGGACGAGGGTGCCGACGACGCCGAGCTGACCAAGGCGTCCGCGATGGCGAAGCTCTACTGCACGGACACCGCGATGGACGTCACTACCGAGGCCGTGCAGATCCTCGGCGGGTACGGCTACATCCGCGAGTACCCGGTCGAGCGCATGATGCGCGACGCGAAGATCACCCAGATCTACGAGGGGACGAACGAGATCCAGCGAATCGTGATCGCGCGCGAGATGCTGAAGGAGTCGCGCGCATTCCTCCTCGCGGGCGTCGGCTAGCGGCGACAGAAGCGGTTGCGTGGCGACTTGCCGTTCCAGGCGAAGCCCGGGGCGGACGCACGGGTGACCGTGACCGTGAAGCAACCGGACCCGATCGGCATCCGGAACCCGACCTTCCCGGCAGCGCCCGTCCGTGCGCGGCCGGTGAAGTAGCGGGCGTCGTTCAGCCGGACGACGATCCCGACCGACGTCGCCGACACGGGCCGCCGGGCACCGTCGACCGCCGAAAGCACGATGCGGAGCGAGCGCTTGCCGGCCTGGAACGCGACCGGCCCGATGCGGAGCGTCGCCGCCGTGACCGTGATACGTGCGTTCGACGACACTGTGCCGCTCGCGGCCGTGACCGTACCCGTGCCGAGCAGCCTCCCGGCCGTGAAGATCGCACGGCCGCGGTCGTCGACCGCCACCGAGCCGAGCGCCGCCGGCGTCACGCGCCAGCGCACCGTGGCGGCCGTCGGGTTGCCGAACTCGTCCGTCCCGGTTGCCTGGAGACGCACCGTGGCGCGGGCGCGGACCTGCGCCGACGCAGGAGTGACCGCCAGCTTCGCGGCCGGGCCGGCCGCGACCGAGATCGTCTGCGTGCCGGCCGTGACGCCGGTCGCCGACGCCGTCAGTGTGTGGCTGCCGGCGCGCGTGTCGCGGTAGTAGAACGTTCCGGGCGCAGCGGATGAGACGCTCAGGGTCAGCGTGGTCGTCCACGGTCCGAGCGGACTCGACGAGAACGTGCCCTGCGGGGAGTTCGAGCGCAACGTGACCGCGACCGGCGTCGTGACGCTCGCGGCGATCGAGACGGTGAGCGGGGGGGAGGCAGTGCCGGCGGAGATGGTCGTCGGCACCGCGCCGATGGTCAGAGTCGACTGGGTCCACGTGCGGAACGACTGCCACGCCGCGTTGTGGCTCGCCCCCGGGATGTCGACCAGGCAGAGGGAGTCCTGGCCCGGCGGCCCGCACGCGCCCGTCCCCGACGTCTCGGGGTCGATGGCTTCCGCGGAATCCCGGATCGAGGCCGCGAGCCGATCGAGGAGCTGGCCGGTTTGCGTCGCGAAGTCGCCGGCCGGCATGCCCGTCGTGTTGCTCGGCGCCCACGCGAACCCCCAGTGGTCGCGCGCCTGCGCGGTCGCGGCAGTGAAGTAGCGCATCGCGTCGACCTGGGCGGAGATGTAGGCGCTCATCTGATCGACGGGCACCATCGTCCAGCCCCAGGCCGTTTCCCTCGGCCACGCGGCGTTCGCGAGTGGGCTGTAGGCCGCCTGCAGGAACGAGCGCGCAGCCTCGATCGCGGCCGGGCCTGCGTTGGCGAGCACGAGCTTGTACTGCAGGTAGTCGTTGAGGTACTCCCGCCGGTCGGCGACCGGCTCACCCGGAACCGCGTGTGCGCGGAGGTCTCCGTAGACCTCCTGCGACCAGTCGTTGACGTACGTCGCCATGTCAGTCCAGAACGCGCTGTCCGTGAGCCAGTTCTGAAGGGTGTTCTGGTAGGCGGTCAGGTCGCTCGTGCGCTGACCGAAGCCGACGATGAGGACGGTGCCGCGTGTCGGTCTGCTGCCGTCTCCGTCGTACAGTCCGCGGAGGAACTCCCGGACGTTGGCCCGCGCGTTGCCGTCGCCACGCCGGACCGCGGTCGTCAGCTCGTTGAGCGCCCACGTATCTCCCTTCGTGACGTCGTAGTCGGCCGCGGCCATGCGCTCGCGGGCGGTGACGCCGGCGGTGAACCACGAGCTGCCCGTGGAGGCGACCCACCGCGACCATGTCGTGAAGTGAATCTCCGCCATGGCGTGGAAGTTCGGCCCGAGCGCTCTGATCCGCGACGCCTGGTCGCGCCGGAACGTGGTCTTGTCCGCCACGAGCGGAGGAACGGAGACGTAGTACTCGGCGCACGCCGAGCGCGCGGCGGCGAGCTTGGTGGCGAGGCGAAGCCAGTCCGACGCGGCGTAGAACACGGCGCGAAGCGGACGGCACGCCGCCTGCGAACGCGCCGGCCTGGGCTGGTGCGCGACCAGCGACTGCCACAGGGCCGCCGTCTTCGCCGGCTCGAGCGATGGGACCGGGGGAGCCGGCGCCGCCGGCGATGCCGTCATGCCGACGTTCGCGCCGCCCGCTCCGGCGGCCAGAGCGAGCGTCGTGACGATCGCGAGACAGAGGACGGGGAGGCGCACGGCGAGCCACCGTAGCCGCCTTCTGTGAGCGTGTCGTAAACCGTTGCCGGGGAGCGGTGCGGACGCTCCCCGGCGTCATGGACCTATCCGCGCCCGCAGTGGACGAGCGCGTTCAGGCAGTCGTCCACGAGCTTGCGGAGCGCTCCCGGCTTCCACGCGTTCAGGAAGTCGGCGTGGGCCGAGTAGACGCCGCCCGATGCGAGCGTGAAACCGTCGCCGCCGCGCGAGGGGTAGCGGTAGATCTGCGTGATCTGAGGTACCTCGACGGGATGCGTCGACGGGCAGGCGCCACGTGTCGCATACGCCATGTGGCTCTTGTGTTCGGCACTGTCGAGTCGCCGGCCGTCCCAGCACTCCGGGAAGCGGATGTGCAGCCGCAGGAAGGAGCGGCGCGTGTCGGGGCACGTGGGCACCTCCGTCGACCGCTCCACGCCGGAGGCGATCCCGCAGCTCCAGAAGGTCACCCGCATCCCTTGCGGGATCGTCGCCTTGGCGTCGCCGGCGATCATGCGCAGGTTGTTCGGGAACGGACTCACCTCGGCAACCGTGCCGCGCCGGTAGTAGACCGTGGCTGCGGCGGGCAGCACCTCGGTTGTTCCCTGGTAGAGCGCAGGCACCCAGTACGCCGCCGTGTCGTCCGAGCGCATGCAGGTCGTGGCGCTCGAGCGAAGCGACCCGAAGCTCGAGAACGCGCTCGTGCTGCGGTTGCCGACGAACGTGTGCTGATGCGAGAGCCCGGGCTGACCCGGGAACACGATCGGGTCGTCGGGCGCCTGGTGCGAGTAGCGGCAGTTCTCGACGAAGTTCACGCCGACGAGGTCGGCGCGCGAGATCCCCGAGCCCTCGTCTGCCGTCCTCGGCTTGCCCGCGAAAGCGACCGGTCCGAGCACGGCCGCGAAGGCGATCGCGACGAGGCCGAGTCCGATGAATGCGAATCCCTTCACGACGTCCCTCCTGACGCTGGTTCCGAACTGCATCCAGACACCCGGCCGTTCGGGTTCTGAGGGCAGGCGGTTATCAGCGCGTAAGCATTCGGTTCGGGTCACGCCCTCCGTTGGGCGATCCCCGTGAGCGCTTCGCGGACGACTCGGTCTGCGACGAGGGCGGTGATGTCCGCCGAGCCGATCGCAGCGGGAAGGACCTCGACCACGTCCACTCCGACGACTTCGAGGCGCGCCGCAATCCGGCGGCACGCCCAGAGCAGGTCGGCCGACGTCATGCCACCCGGTTCGGGCGTTCCCGTCCCGGGCGCGAACGCGGGGTCGAGGACGTCGACGTCGACGGTGAGGAACACCGGCCCGCCGCCGACGGCTGCGACCGTCCGCTCGACCACCTCCCCGATCCCGAGGTCGCGGACGTCGTGCATGAAGAACGACGTGATGCCGTTCTCCCGTTGCCACGCGAACTCCGTCTCGCCGGGCCAGTAGCCGCGCAGCCCGATCTGGACGTACCGGCTCGCGTCGACGTGGCCGTCGCGGACGAGGCGGTACATCGGCGTGCCGTGCGAGAGCTCGACGTCGAAGACCTCTCTGCCCGTGTCGGTGTGCGTGTCGAAGTGGACGAGCCCGACCGGGCCGTACCGTGCCGCGACCGCATGGACGTTCGGCTCCGTGATCGAGTGGTCGCCTCCGAGGATCACGGGCAGAGACCCCGCGGCGACGACCTGGCCGACGGTCCGCTCGATCTGCGCGTGCGTGCGAGCGGGATCGGCAGGGAGGACGGCGGCGTCACCGAAATCGACCACGCGCAACTCGGCGAAGGCATCGACCTTCGTCTCGAGATGTGGCCCCGGCGGGCAACTCGCGGCGCGGATCGCGCGCGGCCCGAACCGTGTGCCTGGGCGGTCGGACACGAGGTCGTCGGTCGGGGCGCCGACGATCGCGACGTCGACGCCGTCGAGCTCGGCGGGGTCCTGCGTGTAGGGCATGCCCGCGTACGTCAGCAGCCCGGCGTAGTCCGGCTTGTCCGGGAGCCCGAGCTCGCGCCAGCGCTCGAGCGGGTCGACCACGGTCTAGCGGGTCTTGACGATCGTGTACGTCTTGCGGATCGTCTCGCGCACGTCCCAGACGCCCGACCAACCGTCAGGGCAGAGCATCACGACGCCCGGCCCGATCTCGGTGACGACGCCGTCCGCGTCCGTGATCGTGCCGCTGCCGGCGACGAAGTGCATCTGCTCGTAGATCCCGTCGGTCTCGCCCCTGAACGAGCCGGGCGTCACCTCCCAGATCCCCAGTTCGACGCGGCCGTCGTCGGAGATGACACGCCAGGATTCGTACGGCTCGCCGGCGACCGCGGTCGGGACCGACCGCCCGGTCGCGAGATCGGCGGCGAGGACGTCCTCGATCGTCATCGCGGCGACCCTACTGGATCACCGGGGACGGTCGCGCGTGGGTACAGCCGGCGAATCTCGTCGACGAACGTCGCCAGCCGATCGGCGATCGCCGGGTCGCGGATCTCGAGCACGTTCTCGGCGTTCCGCTCGCCCGAGCGCGAGAAGTTGAAGCTGCCCACGAAGGCGGTGTCGTCGGCGACGACGACCTTCGCGTGCATGAAGTCGTGAAGTGACGTCGGCGACCACGGGATCGAGGTCTTCCCGCTGAATGCGGCGCCCTCGAGGACACGCTGGAGCAGCGGGACCTTCCACTCGCTCACGCCGTTCGTCCGCCACTGGCCGAAGACCTGGTCGATCTGCGTGTCGTCGACGACCCCGGCCACGTCGCAGCGCCGCTCGTTCACGACCTCGACGAGCGTCGCCAGGATCGGCCCGGACGAGATGACGGGCGACGCGATCCGCACCCGTTGCCGCGCCTTGCCGATGTGCTTCGCGACCCGATGCGAGAGCGCTTCTCCGTGCTCGGGGCAGAACCAGGCACGGACCCGGGCCGCGCCGACGTCCTCCGGACGCGGGTCGACCCGCCCCGTCCGCTCGACCTCGCCCGACTCCCACAGCTGCTCGAAGTCGAGCGTGTACGCGTAGGCGATCTCACGTGACTCGAGCGTCACGATGACGTTCTCCTGGCGCGACCACGAGTCGTCCGTCCAGTTCGTCGATCCGGCCCACACCGCCTGGCCATCTCGCACGACGAACTTGTGGTGCATGAGGTCGGGAACGCCGGCGACCGCGCGTGTCTGGAGGGGGAGCGCCTCGATCGCCTCGGGCGCGGTCTCCGGCGGCGGAGGCACGGGGATCGGCCCCGGGTGCGCCACGTTGTAGACGAGGCGGACTGCGACGCCGCGCTGTACCGCCGCAAGCAGGGATGCGAGCACCAGCGCCCCCGCGTCGGTCTCGAAGCGGACGTCGTAGAGCGCGATGTCGAGCGTCGTCCGCGCGCGTGTGAGGAACGTCGCGATCCCGCGCGCGACGTCGGCGGGGCGCTGTCCGCCGTCCGTCAGTGTCTCGAGCGTGATCGGGGCCTGCGGCGAGCCGGATGTCACGCCGTGGCGGCTGCGGCGCGAAGTGCCGCCTTGTGCGCACGCTTCGCCGCCTGGTACTCCACGAGGTCCTCGGGCGAGTTGATCTTCCCGAGACACGGGTGCTCGGGAACGAGCGCCTGCGCCGCCTCGACTCCGAAGTGGAGCGCCAGCACGGACCCGAAGCCGGTGATCTTCATCTTCCCGTAGCCGGGGAGCGCACCGATTCGCTTGCGGAGGTCGGCCGCGTCGGTCGCCTCCGTCCAGATCCGCTCGGCATCGCCGCCGTACTCCTCTGCGACGACCTGACACAGCTCCTGTACCCGCTCCGCCATCGCACGCGGAAAGCGGTGGATCGCGGGCGTCTGACGGAACGCCGCCTCGAGCGTCGCAGGATCCATCGTCGCGATCGCGCGGGCGTCCAGCGTGCCGATCCGCTCCTTCAGCTTGAGCGGTCCCGAGAACGCCTGCTGGACGGTGATCTGCTGGTCGATGGCGAATCCGATCAGGAGCGCGAGCGGCTCGGACGCGATCAGTCGGTTGGCCTCGTCCGAATCGGTGAAGTAGAGCGCCTCGGGCACGCTTCGGATGGTAGACGGGGACGGATACCCTGGGCGAATGACTGCCCTCGACGTGCTCTCGCAGCGCACGAGGACCTGGTTCGAGCGGGCGTTCGCGGCGCCGACCCCGGCGCAGGAGCTCGGGTGGCCGGCCATTGCGCGGGGCGGGCACGTGCTCATCCAGGCGCCGACCGGCTCGGGGAAGACGCTCGCGGCGTTCCTCCTCGGCATCGACCGATTGACGGAGACGCCCGGTGAAGGGCTCCGCCTGCTCTACGTGTCGCCGCTGAAGGCGCTCAACTACGACATCGAGCGGAATCTGCGCAGCCCGCTCGCGGGGCTCGACTCGAAGCTCTCGGTCGCCGTGCGCACCGGAGACACACCGGCCGACGAGCGACGCCGGATGCTGCGCACGCCGCCGGACATTCTCATCACGACCCCGGAGTCGCTCTTTCTGCTCCTGACCTCGCAGGCGCGCGAGACGCTGCGAGGGATCGAGACCGTCGTCCTCGACGAGGTGCACGCGGTCGCGGGAACGAAGCGCGGAGCTCACCTGGCGCTGTCGCTCGAGCGGCTCGAGCGCCTGGTCGAGCGCCCCTTCCAACGCGTCGCGCTCTCGGCGACGCAGCGACCCATGGAGGAGATCGGCCGCTTCGTCGCAGGCGGCGGGCGCGAGATCGAGCTCGTGGACGCCGGGGTGCGGAAGGCGCTCGACCTCCAGGTCGTCGTTCCCGTCGAGGACATGCGCGAGCTGCCCTCGACCGCGGAGCTGTCGGTGCCGGTCATGGCCGAAGGCGTCGAGATGGGCGTCGGAGTCGAGCGGGCGAGCCGCTCGATCTGGCCTTCGATCTACCCGGCCATCCTCGAGCTCGTCCGTCAACACCGGTCGACCATCGTCTTCGTGAACAACCGCCGGCTCGCCGAGCGCCTCGCGCTCCGGATCAACGAGCTCGCGGGCGAGGAGCTCGCGCGGGCGCACCACGGGTCGCTGGCGCGCGAGCAGCGGCTCGTCGTCGAGGAGCTCCTGAAGGCGGGCCGGATCCCGTGCCTCGTCGCCACCTCGTCGCTCGAGCTCGGCATCGACATGGGCGCCGTCGACCTCGTGATCCAGGTGGAGAGCCCGAAGTCGGTCGCGCGTGGACTGCAGCGCGTCGGCCGGGCCGGACACGACCTCGACTCGGTCTCGAAGGGCCGGATCTTCCCCAAGTACCGGGCCGACCTCCTCGAGTCCGCGGTGGTGGCGCGCGCGATGCGCGACGGCGACATCGAGGAGACGCGCATCCCTCGGAATCCGCTCGACGTGCTCGCGCAGCAGGTCGTCGCCATCTGCGCGGACGAGGAGATCTCCGTCGACGAGGTGCACGAGCTCGTGCGGCGCGCGTACCCGTTCGCCGAACTGTCGCGCGCGCACCTCGAGAACGTCCTCGACATGCTCGCGGGACGTTATCCCTCCGACGACTTCGCAGAGCTGCGGCCGCGCATCGTCTGGGACCGCACGGCCGGCGCCATCCGCGGTCGGACCGGCGCTCGGCGGCTCGCCGTCACCAATGCCGGGACGATCCCCGACCGCGGGCTCTTCGGCGTCTTTCTCGTCGACGGCGGCGGCCGCGTCGGGGAGCTCGACGAGGAGATGGTGTACGAGGCCCGCGAGGGTCAGACGTTCGTCCTCGGCGCGTCGACGTGGCGGATCGAGGAGATAACGCGCGATCGGGTCATCGTGTCGCCGGCGCCGGGCGCGCCGGGCATCGCTCCTTTCTGGAAGGGCGAGGGTGTGGGGAGGCCCGCCGAGCTCGGCGAGAAGGTCGGCAGGGCCTCCCGTGAGCTGTCGGCTCTCGCCGACGACGCTGCGATCGCACGGGTCGAGGAGCACTACGGCCTCGATGCGCTGGCCGCGCGGAATCTCGTCACGTTCCTCCGCGAGCAGGAGGCCGCGACCGGCGTCGTCCCGTCCGACCGGACGATCGTCGTCGAGCGCTTCCGCGACGAGATCGGGGACTGGCGCGTCTGCATCCTTTCGCCGTACGGCGGGCGCGTGCACGCGCCGTGGGCAATGGCTTTGCGCGCGCGTCTGCGCGACTCGCTCGGTCTCGACGTCCAGTCGTTGTGGTCGGACGACGGGATCGCGCTCCACTTCCCGGACGCCGACGTGCCGCCGCCGCTGGCCGACCTCGCCCTCGATCCCGGAGAGGTCGAGGAGCTCTTGCTCGTCGAGCTTGCGCAGTCGGCCCTGTACGGCGCCCGCTTCCGTGAGAACGCCGCCCGCGCGCTCCTCATCCCCCGCCGTCGACCGGGACAGCGCACACCGCTCTGGCAGCAGCGCCTGAAGGCTCAGAGCCTCCTGCAGGTCGCCCGGCGGTACCCGCAGTTCCCGATCGTGCTCGAGTCGTACCGCGAGTGCCTGCAGGACGTCTTCGACCTGCCGGCGCTCCACGAGATCCTGCGCGGGATCCGGATGCGCTCGCTCGACCTCGTCGAGGTCGAGACCGCGTCGGCGTCGCCTTTTGCGTCCTCGCTCCTCTTCGACTACGTCGCCACGTACATGTACGAGGACGACACGCCGCCCGAGGAGCGGCGTGCGCAGGCGCTGTCGCTCGACCGCGATCTGCTCCGAGAGCTCATGGGCGTCGAGGAGCTCCGCGAGCTCCTCGACCCGGGCGCCATTGAGCAGGTCGAGGCGTCCCTTCGTCCGACGCCGCGGAACGTCGACGAGCTGCACGACGTCCTGCGCCGCGCCGGACCCTTGCTCGACGGCGAGTACGACCGTGGGTTCGCGGAGACGCTCATTCGCGAGCGCCGTGCGGTTCGGGTCCGCCTCGGCGAGCTCGAGCTGCTCGCCGCGATCGAGGACGCCGGCCTCGTCCGCGACGCCCTCGGCGCTGCACCGCCGGGCGGCGTCCCGCAAGTGTTCCTCGAGCCGGTCGAGCATGCGCTGCGGAAACTCCTGCGCCGGTACGCGCGGACGCACGGGCCGTTCACGACGTCCGAGCTCGTGGCGCGATTCGACCTCGACGACGCTCGCGTCGACGGTGAGCTCTCGGCGCTGGAGCAGGCCGACGAGGTCGTGCGCGGCGAGCTCCTCCCCGGTGGTTCGGAGCGCGAGTGGTGCGACACCGACGTGCTGCGCCGGATTCGGCGCGCGACGCTGGCGGTGCTCCGGCGCGAGGTGGAACCCGCCGAGCAGGCTACCCTCGGCCGCTTTCTCCCCTCCTGGCACGGCATCGGGCGGCGGCAGGGGCTCCGGGAGGCGCTCGTGCCGCTCCAGGGTGTCGCGCTCCCCGCGACGCTCTGGGAGAGCGACGTGCTGCCGAGGCGCGTCGCGGGATTCCGGCCCGCCGACCTCGACGTGCTGTGCGCGTCGGGCGAGGTCGTCTGGGTCGGCGCCGGTCTCGAGCGCGTCGCCATGTACTTCCGCGACGACGCGGCGCTCCTCGGGCCGCCGGCGGCGGAGGCGCTGCCGGAGACCGGGCTGGCAGCCGTGATCCGGGCAGCGCTGGCTGAGCGCGCGCTCTTCTGGGGAGACCTCGTCGAGGCGGCAGGCCGTGTGCCCGAGGACGTCCTCACGTCGCTCTGGGAGCTCGTGTGGGCGGGTGAGGTGACGAACGACTCGTGGGCGCCGCTGCGGGCGTCTCGCCGATACGAGCTGCCGCAGGCGGACCGGGCAGGGCGGCGGTTCGCGCGCACTCGGCGCACCACCGCCTCGCCGACGCAGGGAAGGTGGTCGCTCACGTCCGCGCTCTTCGCCTCGACGACGGATCGCCGGGCGCTGGCCGAGCTCCTCCTCGAGCGGCAGGGCATCGTCACGCGCGACGGCGTTCGGGGGGAGGGAATCCGCGGCGGATACGGCGCTGTCTACGCGGAGCTCAAGACGCTGGAGACGCTCGGCGTCTGCCGACGCGGGTACTTCGTCGAAGGGCTCGGAGGCGCTCAGTTCGCGCTCCCCGGCGCGGTGGAACGCCTTCGCGAGCTCCGCGCGGCTCAGCGAGGGGACGATCTCGAGGTCCTGGTGCTCGCGGCGGCGGATCCGGCTCAGCCCTACGGCGCTGCGCTCCCGTGGCCCAGGCGCTCCGGCGCCCGCGCCGCGCGGGTCGCGGGCGCGTGGGTCGTGCTGCTCGACGGCGAGGCGGCGCTCTTCGTCGAGCGTGGCGGCCGCTCGCTCGTTCCGCTACGCGACCCGGATCCCGAGTGGCTCGAGCCTGCGCTCGCCGCGCTGGTCGCCCACGTCCGCGCGGGCGGCGCGAAGCGCCTCGCCGTCGAACGTTTCGACGGCGTTGCCGTCACCGAGTCGGACGTCATGCCGCTCCTCGTCCGGGCCGGGTTCCTGGCAGGCCCGCGGCGCGCGGTGCTGCGCCCGTAACGCAGGAGAGGGAACGCGGGCCGCGTAACCGGAGGACGTGCCCGTGCGCGCGCCTCACCTCTATCCGCTCCTCCGCGGGTTCGCACTCGGATCGTTCGTCGTGCTCGGGCGCGAGCTCGAGGAGGGCGCCGAGCTCCCGTTCGCGTTCGAGGAGCACGTCGAGCGCCGTGGTCCGTCGTTGTACGAGCTGAAACCGTTGGTGCGCGCGTTCATCGAGGCGCGCGAGCACGAGCTCGGAGCCCGGGAGGACGCGCGACTCGCGGTCGAGGAGCTTCGGCGAGAGCCGGCCGCCGCGATTTTCGCGCGCGCACACGCGGGTGCGCGCGCGAGTGGGGACGAAGCGCTGTTCAGAACCGTCCTCCTCGGCCTCCTGATCTCGACGGCGGAGAGCTGCGGCGGGTTCGACTGGGACGACGAGGCGTTCGAGACCGCGTACGCGGAGCTCGAGCTCTCGCTCTTCGGGGACCGACGACGGTACGTCGCGATCGCGCCGCTCGTCGGAATCTCGATCGCGAAGCGGGTCGAGCTGGCGCCAGGCCTCGCCGTGCGGCCGTTCATGGCAGGCGAGCTGGCGACGCACTGGCCCGAGTCTCGCGGCCTGCTGCCCAAGGAGTTCGGACGACTCCCGGACCGCTCGGTCGTCGTCGAGCTGCGCTGCGAGCTCGATGGAACCGAGCCGCCGCCCGAGGCAGCCGAGGAGATCGCCGACGCGACGAGTGCCCTGCGGCTTACGACGATGGCCGCCGTCGCCGCCGGGCCAGTCATGTTCGAGACGTTGGACGGCCGGCCGTTCGGGATCCAGCCGGTCCTGCCCATCGCAGCGACGCAGCCGCCGGGCGAGTCGTCGCGACTCGACGCGTTCCGCGCCCCGATCGCCGTCGACGTTCTCGCCGCGCTCGGGCAGGCGGACGGTGATCCGGAGCTCGCCGAGGCGCTCGACCGCTGGGAGCTCTCGCTCTTCCAGTCCGAGCCGTTCCGCAGTGAGCAGGTGCGCGCAGCGCTGCACTCCCTCCTCGGCGAGACCTGGCCGATGCGCGCCTGCGTCCTGCTCGCCGAGGACGCCCGCTCCCGCGAGGAGCTCTACGCGGAACTGACGGCGCTCTCCTCCGGCGAGGCGGCGACGCCCGCCGCCGCGGATGCTGCGCGACGCGCCGTCGTCGCCGTTCTTCGCTCTCGGGATCGCGACCGCCTCGCGCTCGACCTCGACCGCGAGCTCCTCGGGCTCGAACCGCGGCCCTCGCCGCGCGCCGTCGCGGTCTGACGCAGATTCGGCTCGAATCCGTTACCCGGCGGCGATCCGCCCGGGTCTACGGTCGAGGCATGGAAGCGTCACGCGCGGTCCTCGAGCGCCTCGCGCGGATCGAGGCGCTCGACCGTGCCGGAGCCCGACCGAGCGTGCTCGTCGACGAGCTTCGCGCGCTCCTCGTGGAGGCGGAAACATGGGCGCGTCAGGAAGGAGGTGATGCCGGCGCGGGGGCCGTCGCGGACCTTCGCGCCGCTCTCGCGCGTGACATGATCGAGCGGTGATCTCGCATTGGGACGAGGCCCGCACGTGGCGCGGCGAGCGTGGCCACATCGCGGGTACATGGTGGAGCCTCACGGGCCGGAACTCTCGAACGGTGGGCCTCAAACGAATCCAGGTCGACCCGGGTATGTGGTCGACGCCGCTTCATCTCGAAGGGGCCGAGGAGGAGATCTTCTACGTCCTCGGCGGCTCGGGTGTCTCGGTGCAGTGGGAGGGCGAGGGCGACCCGGTCGGCTACGAGGTGGGCGCCGGCGACTGCCTTCTCCATCTCGCTCTCGAGAACGGCCATACGCTCCAGGCCGGCCCGGAGGGGCTCGATGTCCTCGCGTTCGGGCAGCGCACCTACGCCGAGGGCATCACCTGGCTACCGCGGGCCGGAGTCGCGTGGCTCGGCGAGACGTGGGCGCCGGTCGGCGCCGAGGACGACCATCCGTGGACGCGCGAGGCTGAGGCCGGAGCGCCCGAGGTCGGCGAGCTCTCGCCGCGGCCGAAGACGATCGTCCATGTCCCGGATCTCGAGCCGGCCGAGCGAGACACGGAGACGATCGGCCGGCGCGTCCGCTACCCGGGGCGCGAGCTGGGCTCCGTCAAGACGGGGATCCGGCACGCCGAGGTCTTCCCGGGCAAGCTGAACGCCCCACCGCATTGCCATGCCGCGGAGGAGGAGATCTTCGTCGTCGTCGAGGGCGACGGCCATGTGCTCCTCTGGGAGGAGGGCGGAATCGAGGAGCACGCCGTTCGCACCGGCTCGATCGTCTGCCGTCCGGCAGGAACCGGTGTCGCCCATGCCTTCCGGGGAGGCGATGCCGGCATGACGCTCCTGATGTACGGGACTCGCGACCCCCGGGAGGTCTGCTACTACCCCCGTTCGGGCAAGGTGTTCTTCGTCGGTCTGGGGATCGTCACCCGCGTCGGAGAGCCGCTCGACTACTGGGAAGGCGAGGATTGACCGAGCCGGAAGGAGTTTCGACTCTCGCCGGGAAGGTGACGCGGCATGGCGTTGTCACGTCTCCTTCCGCGTCTCCAGCCGCGTCCCGAGCCGGTCTCCGAGTCCGTCGAGGACGCGCCGGTCGAGCCGGTCGATGAGCCGCCGCGTCTGCAGGCCGTCCCCGCGGCCGCTCCTGCGCCGGCGCCCGAGCCCGAGGGCGCTCTGATGGCGCAGGTGATCGCGCTCGCGAACCAGAAGGGCGGCGTCGCCAAGACGACGACGACGCTCAACCTCGGCGTGGCGCTCCACGAACGGGGGCGTCGCGTCCTCATCATCGACCTCGATCCCCAGGGCAACCTGACCATGAGCCAGGGCATGAACCCCGACGCGATCGAGCGCTCGATGTTCGACGTGCTCGTCCATCGCGTCCCGATCTCCGACGTCATCAAGACCGTCGAGGTGGACATCGCCGTCGCGTCGATCGACCTGGCCGGGGCCGAGCTCGCCCTGTCCGCGCTCATCGGCCGCGAGCGCGCCCTCGACAAGGCGCTCGTCGAGGTGCGCGACCGCTACGACTACATCCTCATCGACACGCCGCCGTCGCTCGGTCTGCTCACGATCAACGCCTTCGTGGCCGCGGACGGCGTGATCGTGCCCGTGCAGTGCGAGTACCTCTCGCTGCGCGGACTCGTGCAGCTCGAGAACACGCTCGCGATGGTGCGCGAGAACCTCAACCCACGGGTGCACGTGCAAGGCATCGTTCCCACCATGTACGACGGGCGGACGCTGCACGCGCGCGAGGCGATCGAGATTCTCGAGGAGCACTTCGGCGATCTGATCTACGACACTCGGATCCGCAAGACCGTCCGCTACGCAGAGGCTCCTGTGAAGGGAAACTCGGTGTTGAAGTACGACCCGACCGGGCCGGCAGCGCAGGCCTACCGCGACCTCGCGAAGGAGGTTCTCGATGGCGCGCAAGCGCGCGACGATGCGTGAGGGCCCGCTCGCCGAGCTCTTCCGGAAGACCGAGGCTGCGCAACGCGCCCAGGAGGGCGGCGCGCCCGAGCCGGAGCCCGATCCACGGGCCGAGGCTGCGCTCGACGAGACGGTCGAGCACGTCCCCGACTTCCTGAAGGACCCGCAGCCCGAGCCGACGCCGAAGCCGTCGGCCACCCCCGCGCCGGTCGAGGTCGAGCAGGAGGAGCCGGACGCCGTCACGGCCGAGGCCGCCGCGTCGCGCGCCGCCGCTCGCTACTTCCAGACGATCCTCGAGCCCGCGCCGAGGCTCCATCGCGTGCCGCCGCCGAAGGGCGCCGCGTACATCGCCGCGATCCGCGTCGTCGGCGTCGGCGGGGCCGGCCTCAACGCGATCCACCGCATGATGGACGCGGGTATCGCGCAGGTCGATTTCGTCGCCGTCAACACCGACCGCCAGGCGCTCGCGATCTCGGATGCGCCGATCAAGATCGCGATCGGCGAAGGGCTCACGCAGGGGCTCGGCTCGGGTGCCGATCCGGGTGTCGGGCGCGCGGCTGCGGAGGAGGCGATCGACCAGCTCAAGGATGCGCTTCGCGGCTCGGACATGGTGTTCGTCACGGCAGGAGAGGGCGGCGGCACCGGGACCGGCGCGGCGCCGGTCGTCGCGCGGATCGCCCGCGACGTCGGCGCGCTCACGGTGGGGATCGTCACGACGCCCTTCCGGTTCGAGGGCACGCGCCGCCGCGCGGCCGCCGAGAGTGGGGTCGACGAGTTGCGCACGGCCTGCGACACCGTCATCGTGATCCCGAACGACCGGCTGCTCGAGGTGCTGGACCGCTCGACCTCGATGGTCGACGCGTTCAAGATCGCAGACGACGTGCTTCGCCAGGGCGTGCAGGGGATCTGCGACCTGATCACGACGCCCGGCCTCATCAACCTCGACTTCGCCGACGTGCGCACCGTCATGCAGGACGCCGGTTCGGCGCTCATGGGCATCGGGTACGCGACCGGGCAGAACCGCGCCCGGGAGGCGGCCGAGCGGGCGCTCGGATCGCCGCTCATCGACGCCGAGATCGTCCGCGCCCGAGGAATCCTGCTCTCGATCTCGGGCGGCGACGACCTGTCGCTCGTCGAGGTCAACGAGGCGGCCGAGGTCGTGCGCCAGACCGCCACGGACGAGACGAACATCATCTTCGGCGCGACCGTCGACCCGCGGCTCACCGGCCAGGTGTGGGTGACGGTCGTCGCGACGGGCCTCGGCGGGATGAAGCGAAGGTCCGCACCGCCGGAGTTCGAGCGGACGCACGAGGCGGGCCGGTCCTCGGATCCCGAGCTGCCTTCCTTCCTGAACGCCGGCTGACGCGGTCGGCGGACGCGGGCCGCGGGCCGCAGTACGGTTCCCGGGTGCGAGGCGCGATCGCAGCCGGTCATCCGCTGACGGCCGAGGCCGGCGCACGCGTCCTCCGCGACGGCGGCAACGCCGTCGATGCGCTCCTCGCCGCGGCGTTCACCGCCTTCGTGACCGAAGGGCCGTTGACCGGACCTGCGGGCGGAGGATTCGCGCTCGTGCACGAGCCGAGCGGCGCGACGACGATGCTCGACTGCTTCTTCGGCGTCCCCGCTGCGAGCCTCGGGGAGATGGAGGAGCTGCTCATCGACTTCGGGGACTCGGGTACGCAGGTGTTCCACGTCGGTGAGGGATCCGTCGCGGTCCCGGGACTGCTCGCAGGACTCGAGCTCGTCCACGAGCGCTTCGCGACCCGGGAGTGGGGGGTGCTCGTCGACCGGGCGATCGCGCTCGCGCGCGACGGGTTCGAGCGCGACGAGGAACGCCTGTTCCTGCACACGATCCTCGCGGGGATCCTCCAGCGGGACGAGGGAGGACGTCGCATCTACGGCGATCCGGCGCGCGTTCGGACGGCCGACGCCTGCGACACGCTCGAACGCGTCCGCGACGCCGGGGCGAAGATGCTAATCGAGCTGCTTCCCGAGCTCGCGGACGACCTGCGCGGCTACCGCGTCCTCGAGACGGAGGCGCTCGAGCTCGCGATCCTCGGGTACGAGCTCCGCTCGGTGCCGACACAAGGAGGGGCGGTCGTCAGGCGGATCCTCGAGCTCCTCGACACACACGACGGGCAACCGCCCCTCGAAGGGGAGGCGCGTGCCGTCGCGGACGCCTACGGGCCGCTCGGGTCGGGACCCCTCCCGGGCACCACCCACATCTCCGTGATCGACGCGAACGGACTCGCCGCCGGCATCTCGTCCACGCTCGGCTCCGGGTCGGGCGTCTTCCGCGGCGGCACGCAACTGAACAACATGCTCGGAGAGCTCGACGTCATCGGCCGCGGGCCGAAGGAGCCCGGCGACCGCCTCGCGAGCATGATGACCCCGACGCTCGTGCTCGAGTCCGGGAGGCCGCGGCTCGTCATCGGAAGCGCAGGCTCCGTCCGCCTCGCGGGCGCCATCGCGCTCGTGACATGGAGGTTCCTGCAGGGGATGCACGTCGCCGAGGCCATCCGGGCGCCGCGGCTGCACGTGGAGGGGACGACGGTCCACATCGAGGGTGGTTGGCCCGACGTCGAGGTCGAGGCGCTGCCCCCATCCTGGGACGTCAACCGCTGGGACGGGCTCAACCTCTTCTTCGGCGGCGTCCAGGCGGTCGAGCGGACCACGGGCGGGACGTTCGCGGCCGCGGGGGACCCGCGGCGCGGCGGCACAGGGATCGTCGTCGGATGACCGCAGTCCGGCGCGCGACCCCCAACGACGCCGGCGCGCTCGTCGAGCTAGCGGAGAACGTCGGTCGGGAGGAGGGGCGATGGATCCTCGGGACCGGTCCGTGGCGGCCGATCGCGGACGAGCGGCGGTACCTCCGGACGATTCAGGGCTACCCGGATGCCGCCGTGTTCGTGGCCGAGGACGCCGGTCGCATCGTCGGTCGACTCTCGCTGGCGCGGGATCCGCACCCCGCGAGCCGACACGTCGCCGATCTCGGTCTCATGGTCGCGGTGAGCCACCGGCGGCGCGGTGTGGGCACCGCGCTCCTGCATGCCGCGGTCGCATGGGCGCGAGACGCGGGCGTCCGCAAGCTCGAGCTACACGTCTTTCCCTGGAACGAGCCGGCACTCGGTCTCTACGAGACGTTCGGGTTCGAGCGCGAGGGCTACCGCAAGCGGCACTACGAGCGCGGTGGCGAGCTCGTCGACGCGATCCTCATGGCGTACTTCGTCGCGCCCTAGCGCGGGCGAGCCCGCCCGCCGACGGCGAGCACGACGAGAGCCCGGTAGACCATGCGCTCGCGCGCCCACGGCCTGTAGCGGCCGAGCGCAAAGAGAATCGTGTCGAGGGGCCGCAGCATGGTCGGTCCTACGGATCCGTCGTCCGAAGTGGGACGACGCGCGCGCCTCCCGCGACAGCCTGCTGTGCGTCCGGTGTCTCGGCGGAGTCGTGAGGCGGGGGGCCGTTGGTGGTGCGCTCGAGTTCCGCCGCGACGCTCTCCATGGCCTGCAAGCTGTCGCGAAGCTCAGCGAGCAGATCGTCGGCCATCCCCTCGGGCTCGTCGCTTTGCCCGTTCTCGTCATGTGCCACCGCCGTCTTGGCCGCCGAATCCGTTGGTGCGTGCTTCGGCGCGACGTCGTCGAGACGGGCCTCGAGCGACCGGAGCGCAACGGGCCACAGCGTCCTTGCGCGCGCGACCTCGGCCGCGACCGACGCGATGCGCTTCTCGACGCTGTCGATGCGTGTGCCCAGCTCGCCGAGCTGATCAGGAGTCGCCTCCGGGAACGCGGCGAGCGCGTCGCGGAGATCGTCGGCGATCGACTCGATCCGCGAGCTCGAGTCCGTCACCTGCCGATGCAGAGCCTCGAGTCTCTCCTCCTCGTCCGCATGGCTCGTCGTGGCGGACTCGACGCCAGAGCTGAGCTCGTCGATCCGCTTCTCGAGAGACTGCAGGGCCGTACTCGTCGGTGCGAGCCGCTCGTCGAGACGCTCCTCGCTCACCCCGGCATGCGCGGCGCGGAGATCGTCGGCGACAGCCTCGATCCGCGAGGCCGACTCCGAGTGCCGGCGCTCCAGCGTGTCGAGCCTCTGGCCGTTGTCGGCGAGGCTGGCCGTCCCCGACTCGACCAGGGAGCCGAGTTTGTCGAGCTGCCGCCCTACGGCCTCGAGCGCGGTCTCGGTCTCTATGAGTCGCTCGCGGAGCTCGGCGGTCGACTCGGCCGCTGAGCTCGAATCGGTGACCTGGCGCTGGAGTGCCTCGAGCTTCACGTCTTCCGCGGCCAAGCCGGCAGTCGCCGACTCGACACCCGAGGTGAGCTCGTCCACCCGTCGCCCGAGCGCGGCGAGAGTCGCTTGAGGCTCCGCCAGCCGCTCGTCCAGCACCTCCTCGGTCACACCCGCACGCAGGCTGTCGAGCGCCTCGACTCGTGCGCGCAGCGCGGTGAGCATCGCGCGCAGCTCCTCGGCATGCGGATGTGGCTCCGAGAGCCGTGCCTTGACTACCTCGAGCTCCGCCGTGTGGTCGTCGAGTCGAGCGTTCGTGCTCATGACGTTGACGCCGAGTTCGCGTACCTGGCGGTCAATGTCGGGGTTCGCCGTGGGCGCAGCGTGGCCAGCGACCTGCGTCGTCCCGAGGTGCTTGCGGATCGCGGCGATCTCCCCGTCTCGACCGGCGAGTCCGGCGGCGGTCGTGGAGACGGTGGCCGACAGCGTGTCGAGCCGCTCGGCCAGGAGGTTGAGCTTCGACATGACCTCGTCGAGCTGCTTCGAATTCCCCTTCGTGGCGCGCTCGGACTGCAGGGCAGCGACGGCCTGCCGGAGCGCATGTAGCTCCTGCGGGTCCGACGGGCTCGCGACCTGCGAGGCGCGCGCCGCGAGGGACTGGAGCTGCTGGTCGCGCAGCTCGAGGTCGCGCCGGAGGGTCGCGATCTCGCCGTCCTTCTTGGCGATCGCGGAGGCCGTGGTGGCGACCGTGGACGCCAGCGTGTCGACGCGCTCGCTGAGCACGTCGAGACGCGCGGCGAAGCGCGCTTCCTGCTTCGCCTCGTTCTTAGGCGAGAGCATGGCCGGACGTGCGTTCCCTCGACGCAAACACCACTTGGTACGGCGAGCCGGCAGGCATCCTCATGTGGCGTATCGGAGCGGATCGCTCCGCCCTCGCTCACTCGTCTCAGGGAGTCACGGGGGCGGGCTAGCGGCCCGCCTCCCATTCGAGCACGACCAGCCGCTGCTCGAGGGTCTGCGGACAGCCGAGCCCGCGGGCCTCGGCGATGCGGCGGAGCGCGTCGTTCGGATCGGCCCCGTGTCGGACGAGCCAGCTCCCGACGACGACGCCCGTGCGGCCGCAGCCGGCCCAGCAGTGCACGTAGACGATCCCTCCCGCATCGAGCTCGACATCGATCTCGTCGAGGATGGCGACGAGTTCCTCTCGGCCGGGGATCGAGAAGTCGCGAATCGGTCGGTTGACGTACCGGGCGGGCGGCTCGACGAGCGATGCGTATGGCTCGAGCTCGCCGGTTTGCGTGAGATCCAGGAAGAGCGTCACTCCCGCCTCTGCCAGCTGCCCCACCTCGAGCCACGCGCTGTCCGGCCCCCAGGCGCACGGATGACGCCCCGCGATGAGGCGTCCCTCCTCGATGACGGTCGGCGGGCGCACGACGCGGAAGTCTGCCTGCGCCGCTACCCCGTCCGGGGGGAGCGTCTCAAACGAGGTCACG
Source organism: uncultured Gaiellaceae bacterium (assembly GCA_963736935.1). Taxonomy (GTDB): domain Bacteria; phylum Actinomycetota; class Thermoleophilia; order Gaiellales; family Gaiellaceae; genus GMQP-bins7. The sequence goes on from CAVTQX010000018.1 coordinate 39,106, forward strand.
CCCGTGCCGATAGCCGGGGCATGGCCCACCCGCGTGACTCCTCGATCGAGCTCCGCGACCGTGCGCTCACGCTTGCATCGGAGCTCGGTGTCGACCAGGGAACCTGGTACGTCCGCGTGCTCGAAGAGGGTCGGCGCGAGGGCCTCGAGCCCGACCTCGGCGCACTCGTGCGCGCGTACTGGGAGCTCCAGCGCGTGACCGGTCGCGCCGACCTGCGTGACGTCTGGCGCTCCCTCGCCGACCAGCTCTGGTCCGGCGAAGCCGCCTAGAGCGGGCCCTTCCGGGCGCCCGGACCCCGTCGGACCGGGACAGTACGATGGCCCTCCCGTGGGTCGCGCCGCTCCGCCTTTCGTCCACCTGCACGTGCACTCGGAGTACTCGATCCTCGACGGAGCCTGTCGGATCCCGGCGCTCGTGGACAAGGCCGCGCGTCTCGAGATGCCGGCCGTCTCGCTCACGGATCACGGCTCGCTCGCCGGCGCCGTCGAGCTCTACCGCGAGGCACGGAAGTCCGGCGTCAAGCCGATCATCGGCTGCGAGTTCTATGTCGCCGACGACCGGCACGCGCAGACGAAGGGGTATGCGCATCTGACACTCCTGGCCGAGACGAACGAGGGGTACGCGAACCTGATCAAGCTCTCGTCTCTCGGCTACCTCGAGGGTTACTACTACAAGCCACGCGTCGACTGGGAGCTCCTCGAGCGCCACGCGAAGGGCATCGTCGCGCTCTCCGGCTGCCTCTCCGGGCGCGTCTCGCGCGCGCTCACCGAGGGTCGGGGGAACGACGCGCGTACCGACCTCGACCGGCTCGCCCAGATCTTCGGCCGCGACTCGACCTACGTCGAGATCCAGAACGCCGGCCTCGCCGAGCAGGCGCAGATCAACCCCGATCTGATCGCCCTCGCCGACGAGACGGGCCTCCCGCTCGTCGCGACCGGCGACGTCCACTACCTCGACGCCGACGACGCGGTCGCGCACGAGGCGCTCCTGTGTATCCAGTCCGGCGACACGCTGAAGAACCCGAACCACTGGAAGTTCGACACGAACGAGTTCTTCTTCAAGACGCCCGAGGAGATGGCGGGGGACTTTCCGGGCCTCGAGCACGCGATGGCGCGGACACTCGAGGTGGCCGAGCGTTGCAACGTCGAGCTCGAGCTCGGACGGATCCTGCTTCCGACATTCCCCGTCCCCGAGGGACGTGACTCGTTCGACTACCTCGTCCAGCTGTGTGAACAGGGGCTCGTGAAGCGCTACGGCAGGTCCACGCCCGAGCTCACGGACCGTCTCCGATTCGAGCTGAAGACGATCAAGGAGATGGGGTTCGCGGACTACTTCCTCATCGTCTGGGACTTCATCCACTTCGCGAAACAGAACGGTGTCAGCGTCGGGCCGGGCCGCGGCTCGGCCGCCGGGTCGCTCGCGGCGTACTGCCTCGAGATCACGGACGTCGACCCAATGCGCTACGGGCTCCTCTTCGAGCGCTTCCTGAACCCGGCGCGCAAGGACCTTCCGGACATGGACATCGACTTCTCGGTCGCAGGCCGCGATCGCGTCATCTCCTACGTCGCCGAAAAGTACGGCCGCGACCGCGTCGCGCAGATCATCACGTTCTCGACGATGGCCGCACGCGCCGCCCTCCGGGACGCGGGCCGCGTCCTCGACATCCCGTACGGCGTGGTCGACCGCATCGCGAAGCTCGTCCCGGAAGGCCCGGGCCAGACGCTCGAGGCTGCGCTCAAGCCAGGCGCCGAGTTGCGGCAGGCCGTGGACTCCGATCCGGTGGCGAAGGAGATCGTCGAGCTCGCGCGACCGCTCGAGGGCCTGACGAGGGCGGACTCGATCCACGCGGCGGGCGTCGTCATCGGCGCGCAGCCCCTCATCGAGGTCGTGCCCCTGCAGCAGAAGGGCGCCGACTCGGAGATCGTCACCCAGCTCGGCATGTGGGACGTCGTCGATCTCGGCCTCCTGAAGATGGACTTCCTCGGCCTGCGAAACCTCGACGTCATCGACAAGGCGGTCGAGCTCGTCGGAGGCGTCGACATCGGGACGCTCCCGCTCGACGACGGGAAGACGTACGCGATGCTCGCCCGAGGCGACTCGGCGGGCGTCTTCCAGTTCGAATCGTCCGGAATGCGCGACGCGCTCCGACAGGTGAAGCCCACGCAGTTCGAGGACCTGATCGCCCTCGTCGCCCTCTACCGCCCGGGGCCGATGGGGTACATCCCCACGTATGCCGCGCGCAAGAACGGGCGCGAGCAGGTCTCCTTCGCCGACCCACGGCTCGAGGCGATCACGGGCCAGACCTACGCCATCTGCGTCTACCAGGAGCAGTACATGCAGATCGCGAAGGAGCTCGCCGGCTTCTCCCCGGCCGAGGCGGAGACCTTGCGCAAGGCGATCGGCAAGAAGATCCACGAGCTCATGGCGTCCCTGAAGGACAAGTTCCTCGAGGGCTGCGCCGAGAACACCGTCGCGCCGGCCGTCGCCCAGCAGCTGTGGAAGGACATGGAGTCGTCGCAGGACTACTCCTTCAACAAGGCCCACGCAGCGTGCTACGCGCTCATCGCCTATCGCACGGCGTGGCTCAAGGCGAACCATCCCAAGGAGTACATGGCCGCACTGATCTCCTCGGTCATGAACACGAAGGACCGCGTTCCGCTCTACGTGAACGCGTGCCGCGACATGGGGATCGACGTGCTCCCGCCGGACGTCAACTCGTCGCAGCAGGACTTCGCGGTCGTCCAGGGCGTCATCCACTTCGGGCTGAACGCCGTCAAGAACGTGGGTGAGACCGCCGCCGAAGCGATCGTTCGCGTGCGCGCCGACGGCGGGCCGTTCGAGTCCATCTGGGAGCTCACCGAGCGCGTCGATCCGCAGGTTCTGAACAAGCGGGCCCTCGAGTCGCTCGTGAAGTGCGGCGCGCTCGATTCGACCGGCGCGAGCCGGATGGGCATGCTGGCGGCGCTCGACGCAGCGCTTGGGCACGGGCAGCGGATCTCTGCCGACCGGCTCGCCGGGCAGGCGTCGATCTTCGACGGCGCTTTCGGCGAGGCCGAGGAGGCGATGGAGGCTCACCATCCGCCGATCGCGACCACCGAGTTCGACGAGCGCGAGCTCCTCCGCCTCGAGAAGGAGACGCTCGGCCTCTACGTGTCGGAGCATCCGCTCGAGCGGGTCCGGGCCGAGCTGCGCCGGAAGACGGACTGCGCGCTGACCGACCTCGAGCGACGGCGCGACGGCGAGTTCGTCACGGTGGGCGGGATCGTCTCGAGCCTCAAGCAGGTGACGACGAAGCGCGGCGAGCCCATGGTCTTCGTCACGCTCGACGATCCGACGGGGAGTGCCGAGGTCGTCGTCTTCAACTCGACCTATGCCACGGCGCGCGAGCTGCTCGAGGCCGACCGCATCCTCGTCGTCAAGGGTCGCGTCGACCACAAACAGGCGGGGGAGACGAAGCTCGTCGCGAGCGAGGTGAGCGCTTTCGAGTCCGCGCTCGTTCGTCGCGAGGTGCGGCTGCGGATCGACGCGCGGCAGGCGCCCGCCGGTCTCATCCGAGAGCTCGCGGCCCTCGTGTCCGACTACCCGGGCGAGGCACCCGTGTACGTCGCGCTCGAGACCTCGGTCGGGGAGCGGACGCTCGCGCTCGGCTCCGAGTATCGGGTGAAGCCCGAGGCGGACTTCTTCGCCGAGGTGCGCGCGCTGCTCGGCGAAGCCGCCATCTCGTAGCACCCGCTGGCGCGCAACTGATCACCGGCTGACCGGTACGCGATCCCTCGTTCGAGGGACCGGGCTCCCCCGTCGGAGGGGTGCTGCAGCCCCCGTCCGTGTGACCTACTGAGACCGCGCATCTCTGCGACCACTCGAAAGCCGAAAGGAGTGAATGCGCATGTTCAAGTGGCAGGCCCGCTGGACGAGGCTCGTGATCGCTCTCTCGAGCATCGCTGCCTTCGTCATCGCCTCAGGCGCCGGCTGGCGTTGGAGCTAGCCGAGCCCCGGCACTGAGGGGAACGGTATGTCCAAGCAGGAAACCACCGGCTATCCGCCCCGGCTGCGCGCCCTGATCGCCGGCGCACTCGCGCTCGCGACTCCGGTCGTGGTCGGGGCGGCGGTGAGTCTGTCAATCGATCCCCCGAGCAGTGCCGAAGGGCTCGCCGTACTGCTCTTCCTGGCGCTCGCTCTCCTCGCCGAGCTCAAGCCCGTCCCCCTCGAGGAGGACGACTTGAGCACGGTCTCGCTCGCGTTCGTCTTCATCCTCGCCTCCGTCATCCTCTTCGGCTGGCAGGAGGCGGTGCTCGTGGCGACCGTCAGCGCGTGCATCGCGCAGGTCGTGGAGCGTAAGCCACTCGAGCGCACGGCGTTCAACACGGCCGTGTACGCGCTGTCCGCCTTCGCCGCCGCGCTTCCGGTGTTCTTCCTCGGGCCGCCAACCGAGGACCCGGTGGCGATCACCGTCGACGCGTTGCTCGGCGGGGCGGCGTTCGTCGGCGTCAACTTCGCGTTCATCACACTCGCGATCTCGTTCCACCAGCGGATGCCGGTCCTCCCGCTGCTGAAGGAGGAGGTCCGTCTCGTCGGGCCGGCGTTCGCGATCCAGGCGTTCCTCGCGGCCCTCGCTGCGGCCCTCTGGGTGACCGATCCACGCCTGCTCGTGCTCATGGCAGGACCGCTCTTCACCGTCACGCTCTACCAGCGCTCGTCGCTCGCCTCCCGCCGCGCGACCCGCGATGCGCACACCGACAGCCTCACGCTGATCGGCAACAACCGGGGCTACGAGCTCGGGCTCTCGACGGCGCTGGACTCGGTGGCCGAGAGCGGCGAATTCGTCAGTCTCTGCCTGGTCGACGTCGACGACTTCAAGCAGATCAACGACACCTACGGTCATCCGCTCGGCGACCAGGTGCTCGTCGAGGTCGCCGGGCTCCTACGGACGGAGCGTGACTGCCTCGGCACGTTCCGCTTCGGCGGCGACGAGTTCGCAATCGTCCTCGCCTGCGGAGAGCGCCAGGCGCGCGCGCACGTCGAGTCCCTCTACCGTCGGCTCGCGGTCGCCGAGTTCTCGCACGGTGCGAGCGCGACGGTGAGTGTCGGAGTCGCGACCTTCCCCGACCAGGCGGGGGATTTGGCGGGCCTCGAGCGCGCAGCCGACACCGCGCTCTACTGGGCGAAGCAGAACGGCAAGAACCGCTTCTGCATGTACAGCCCCTCGGTCGCCGAGGCGCAGGCGCCTGAGGAGCTCGAGCGCCGCATCGAGCGCCATGCGCGACTGCGAGCCGCAGAGAACCTCATTCGCGTCGTCGACGCGAAGGACGAGTACACGGGCGCGCACTCGGACCGTGTCGCCCTTCTCGTGGAGGCGATCGCACGTCAGCTCGAGCTCGACGACGAGCAGGTCGAGCAGCTCAAGCTCGCGGGCCGCCTGCACGACCTCGGCAAGATCGCCATCCCGGACCGCGTGCTCCAGAAGCCCGGCGCGCTCACACCGCACGAGGAGCGACAGCTGGCGCATCACCCCGAGCTCGGTGCGTCGCTTCTCGACGGCATGGACATCCGTCCGGTGGACGTCTGGATCAAGCACCACCACGAGCACTGGGACGGCTCCGGCTACCCGCACGGTCTCGCCGGAGAGGAGATCCCATTCGGCTCGCGGCTCATCCTCGTGGCCGACGCCTACGACGCGATCACGACCGACCGCAGTTACCGCGACGCGGCCACGCCCGAGGAGGCCCTGGCCGAGCTGAGCGGTCATGCGGGCACGCAGTTCGACCCGGCGGTCGTCGCTGCGTTGCACGCTCACCTGGAGACCGCCGGTCTCGTCGACTCCCGGCCACTCGCCGCCGTCGTCGAGCTGCGCGTCGCCTAGTCGTGGTCCTCGCGTTCCCGGTCCTGCTCGCGCTCGGTCTCGGTCTCGTCCTCGGTGGCAGCGTCGGGCGGCTCGCCGAGATCAGGCTCCGGGCGCCGTGGCTCTTCCTCGCGGCCATCGGCCTGCAGATCGTCGCGTTCCCGGTGGCCGGTCTGCCCTGGCAGACACACGAGACGGCTGCGTCCGTCCTCTGGATCGCGTCGTATGCACTCCTCGTCGTGGCGGCAGCGCTCAACCGGCGCATCTCCGGTGTGCCGGTCGTCGCGGCAGGGATGCTCCTCAACCTCGCGGCCATCCTCGCGAACCGCGGGACGATGCCGGTCAGCTACGACGCGATGCACGGCGCCGGACGCTCGGCCGTGACCCGGGCCAACTCGACCGCGATGTCCGACCCGAGCCTGCCGTGGCTCGTCGATCGCTGGGCGGCGCCGGACTGGCTACCGCTCGCGAACGTCTACTCGGTCGGTGACGTCGTCATCGCCGTCGGCGCGTTCGTCATCGTCCTCGCAGCGATGGGCGTGCAGCGCCCGACGCTGGAACGACTCGCTCGCCGCCCCGGTCTCTAGCCGCTAGCTGTGCGCGTCCTGCGTGAGGCGCTCGCTCACGCTCGACAGGACCTTCAGCGCGATCGACGGCATCGTCTCGACGACAGTCCTGAACCGGCGATCCGTGATGACGAGGACGTCGACGGCCGACGTCGCCGTGACGGTTGCGGTGCGCGGCGTGTCGGTGAGGAGGGCGATCTCGCCGAACCAGTCGCCTCCCGTGAGCTCTGCGACCTTCTTCCCCTTCTTGGTCACGAGAGCGCTCCCGTCGACGAGGACGAAGAACTCCCGGCCCGGCCTTCCCTCACGCGTCATGACCGTTCCCTCGCGGAGATCGAGCTCGTCGGCGGTCTTCGCGAGCGCGCGTAGCTCCGTCTTCGAGCAGTCGGCGAAGAGCGGGACCTTCTTCAGGAGCTCGACCTTCGCATCGCGGCGGAGCGGCACGGGGGCATCATCCTATGCCCCGGCCACGCATTGCAAGCGACGACGCGGCCGCCCTTGCTGTCATGACATGACACCTCTAGAATGCCCCGGCTACGAACTGGGGTGCGCTCCGTGCGCACATGGGGCACTGCGGACAGAGGAGTGGGGAATGACCAAGCAGGTACGCACGGTCTATCGGAGTCATCGGAGAGCGGCGTGGGTCGTCGCACTCGCCCTTGTCGGCACGGTCGCCGCGATCACGATCCCGATTGCGAGCGGTGCCGGCGACAAGACGTTCACGCTGGCCATCTCGCCGGTCACCTGCTTGCCCGCGAGCAGCACCACAGTCAGGATCACCAACACCGCAGAGACCCAGGCGCTCGGCTCCATCCAGATCTACTTCCCGCTCGGCTCCGTTCAGTCGGCGCCGCCGGGCGGCTGGACGCTCTCATCGGATGCGACGCGCGACATCGTCGCGCGAGACAATCTCAACCTGGCGAGGGGTGCAACCACCACCGTCACCGTTCCCTTGAAGACAACCGCGCAACCAGGCGAGGTCTCCGCAGTCGGCAAACAGGCGAACAAGTTCAACGACACGACGGGCACTGCGAACCTTTTCGAGCGCGACCCCTCCCAGACGTCGTGGCCACAGCTCGGTTGCGCGGGTATCTCGGGCAGGGTCTACCACGACCGCGATCAGAGTGGTGCCTTCACGGCAGACCCCGGCTCGCCGACGAATGACGTCAAGAAGCCAGGGTGGAAGGTCACCTTGCAGCGGCAGACGGGCGCGACGACCTTCGTGAACGTCGGTGTCCCTGCAACAACCGACGCGAATGGCCTCTACAACTTCGCGGGACTCACGATCGGCAGCAACTACCGCCTCTGCGTTGCAGCGCCGAGTGCTCCGGACCCGGACAACGCGGTCGCGTGGGCGGTACGTCAGGTCGCGGCCGTTACGCTCGTCAGCGGGTGCAGCAAGATCACCTCCTCGAGCCCCGACTCGAAGGGCATTTCGGTGGCGCCGCTGACCGCGGCAGGAAAGACCAACCAGGACTTCGCCGTCGTTCCCGTCACGGTGTTCGATTTCGAGGGCGGCGACACCGCCGGGTCAGGGAATTACGTTGTGGCTGCCGGCGGTGACTCGACGAAGGTCGCGCAGCACTACACGCAGGAGACGTTCACCAGCAACGGCCACCCGTACTTCATCTTCGCGCCCATCAACGCCTGCCCGCCAGCGTCTTGTGGGCAGCTCTATCTGCTCGAAGACTTGAAGGGCACGATTGCACAGAGCGCTCTCGGTCCGGCCAAGCAGATCTCGCTGGTGTACGACGACAGCGAGCCGTTCACGAACTTCCAGCCGATGCCGTACTGCCTGCAGGATCCGCGCGGGTCTTCGCCGACGGATCTCCTGACCGACAAGGTGCTCCCGACAGGCGCAACGTCGTGCATCGTCGAAGGGCGTCAGACCGTCCGCGGCGACGATGTGGCAGCGCACGCGTTCGTCGACTTCGAGTACTTCGTGTACTCGTCGTACGACGGCGGGCGGGGAATGGGGTAGAGCTCGACCGGGCGACGATGCCGCTAGGCATCGTCGCCCGTCGTAAAACCTGCGACGCGCTCCATGAGGCTTCGTGCCTCGTGGAGCGCGGCGTCCGCCTCGTCGTCCAGCCCCTTCATCCGTGCGAGCCGTTCGAGTGCGAACAGCGCCTGGGCCTCCTCGTAGACGAGCCGCTGCTCGCGCGCGACCGCCACGGCGCCCGAGAGCTCTTCACCGGCCCGCTCGAGATCCCCTTGCTCCATCAAGGCGTGGGCCGAGATGCGGGCGATGGGTGCCCCGAGCGGGGATGAGTCATCGTCGAGCAGACGCCGCGCCTCGCCGAGCTCCGAGAGGGCACGGCCGGGATCGCCGCTGCGGGTGATGGCATCGGAAAGGTGGACCCACGCCTCCACCGCAAGCCCGACGTCTCCGATCGACCGCGCTTCCTCCACGAGCCTCGTGAGATCCGCGACGGCGGTCGGCAGATCGCCCATTGCGAGGGCGAGCCGTGCCAGCTGGATCTCGCAGAAGATGGCGGCGTAGACGTACTCGGACGCGCGAAGCGTGTCGCGCGGCTTCGGTCAACAGTGTTTCGGCCTCGCCGTATCCGCCCCTGACGACCAGCATTTCGCCGAGGTTGGCCGCAGCGTAGGCTGCCTGCGTCACGTCGCCGACGCGCTCGAACTCCTCGCGCGCGCCTGCATACAGCCGGGCAGCCTCACCCCAACGCCCCTGCGAATACGCCTTGACGCCGAGATTCATCTCCATCACGGCGGCTGATCTGGCAGCACCCAGGTCCCGGAACATCTCGAGCGCCTTCTCCTCGTACACGGCGTTCTCGGGCTCGCCGATGAAGAGGTAGCCGCCCTCGAGAGCGGAGTACGCCCGGGCGAGCGCCACGCTCGGGCCGAGCGGTTCCGCATCCTCCACCACCTTCCTGGCGATGGCGATCGTGTCGCGCGGCCGGCCCTGTTGTAGGTGAATGTATGCCCGGCGCGCCAGGAGGCTGTTCGCGGCATGCTGCGCTTCGACCGTCTGGCAAGGCTCGATCCGCTTCAGACCGGCCGTGATCTCCCGCAGAGCCGTGCTGTACGAGCCGAGCCGAGCCCAGGCGAAGGCTCGCTCCTCGTAGAGCTCGGCCTGACCCACGGGGTCGTCCTTGAGCAGCGCCGTCGCGCTTCTGAGCGCGTCGATGGCGCCGCGGTAGTCGCCCGCCGCGTCGCGCACCTCGCCGAGCGCGCGCCATGTCCGTGCGAGCTCGACCTCCGCGAGATCGTCGAGCTTGGCGCTCACCTCCAGCGCGCGTTCGTAGAAGCGTGCGGCGTCGACGTTCGCGTAGACCTCCCGTGCGAGGTCGCCCGCCAGACGCGAGTACGTCCATGCCTCGTCCCAGCGACCGGCGTTGAAGTAGTGGAGCGAGAGCAGCTCGGCTGCGTCCTCCGGGCGGTCGCCCTGCCGCTGCTCGATGACCTCGGCGACGCGACCGTGGAGCTCGCGTCGCCGCCGGTAGGAGAGCCCCTCGTAGGCGGCGTCGCGGATCAGCGCGTGGCGGAAGCGGAAGGCGCCCGGCACGTTCGGGTCGCGCTCGACGAACTCGCCGAGCCGGTCCCAGGCCTCGGCGGCCGCGCCGACCTCGGTGTCGCCCTCGAGGACCTCCGCTATCAGCGATCCCGAGAACGAGACACCGAGCACCGACGCCCACCTGAGCAGGGCGCGATCGCCGGGTGCGAGCTGGTCGATCCTCGTGGCGACGAGCGCTTCGACGGACTCGGGAAGTTCATCTGCCTCGTCTGCTGCCGCACCGACGCTGGCAAGGCGCTGGAGAAAGAGTGGGTTGCCCGCACCGCGCTCCATCAGCGCCGCGAGCTCGTCGTCGGTGAGCCGGCGGCCGCCGGCCGCGGCGAGAGCGAGTGTCTTTGCGTCCTCGACGGGAAGGGGCTCGAGCCGAAGCGTCAACGCTGGAAGCGGCGGCGTGCCCTCGGCCGCGGCGAACCCGCCGTCTCCCGGCCGGCGCGTCGTGCACGCGAGCCAGGGTCGGGTCGGAAGCTGCGTCCCGAGGTAGCGCAGGAGCTCGGACGAGGCGTCGTCCATCCAGTGGACGTCGTCGAAGACGAGCAGCGTCGGCGAGTCCAGCAGATGCCCGAGGAGCGTCCCCATGACTCCGTGCAAACGCGCTCGCCAGAACGCTGGGTCCAGGCTCTTCACCTCCACCGTCGACTCGACCTCGACGTCGAGCGGACCGGCGAGGAGCGGCGCCCAGGGGACGAGCTCCTCGTCGACCGAGGCAAGTCGCTCGGCGATCGCAGCGCGGTTGTGCTCCCCACCGCCATTGAGCTCCACGTCCAGCAGGCCGCGGAGGAAAGGCCGAAATGGGTAGTAGGGCGTCGACGCCTCGTACTGCTCGCAGCGCAGCGAGATCTGCCGCATGTCTGCGCAGTTCTCCCGGAGCTCCTGTGCCAGCCGCGACTTTCCGATCCCGGGCTCGCCGACGAGCTCGACGAGCGTTCCGAAGCCCATCCGCACGGGTGCAACGGAGGCGCCGAGCACTGCGCGCTCCCGCTCGCGATCGACGAACGGCAGCTCCTCGCCCGCTGCCTGCACCGGTCTCGCGGGAGCTGCCCCGAGCTCGCCGAGGACGAACGCCTGGACGGGCTCGGCCTTCCCCTTGAGTGAGAGCGGCTCGAGCTCCGTCGAGGTGAACGCGGCTCCGCCGCGCTCCAGTACACCTGCCGAGACCCAGATCTCGTCCTCGCCCGCACGCGCCATGAGCCGCGCTGCGAGTGCAGCGGTGTCCCCGAGGACGGTGTAGGTCCGCCGGAAGCTGGCTCCGACCTGGCCCGTGAACACGCGGCCCTCGCTCACCCCGACGCGGACCGGAAGCGGGAGGCCGGCGTCCACGAGTGCGCGGACGGTGCGCAGCATGCGCTCCTCGTCGTCGCCGAACGTCTGCGGAGCACCCGAGACGAGGATGATTCGGCCACCGTCCCGGTCGATGTCGCTCTCGAGGAACGTCACGCGATGCTCGTCCGCCGCAGCCTGGACGGCACGGACGAGTACGTCCAGTGCGTCCGCGGCGGCTTCCGGCCCTTCGGTGGCGATGATCTCGTCGGTTCCGGCGAACTTCACGAAGGCGATCGCGGCGTGGCGGTGCTCGCCTTCGAGCGGGCCAACTTGGAGGAGCTGGGCGCGGAGCGGAGCAGGGACGGCGACCTCGACGGGAACACCCTCCACCGCGGGCAGCGGCTCGACCGCTCCGCGGACGTCCGGTGCGGCCCGGAGCAGTGTGCCCCCCTCCTTCGCATCGCCGAGGGCGTCCGGCTCGACCAGTGCGGCCGTACCGGCACTCAGGAGGATCTCGCCCGCTTCTGACGTGGCCTCCATCGTCACCGTCGCCGACGCCGACGGCCCGCTGATCAGGAGTTCGCGGTGCGACTCGCCGACCAGGAAGAACTGGAACGTGCCGGAGTGGAGCCCGGCGTGCATCTTCAGCTGGATCGCGCCCGCCGACGTCCGCGGCCGCCCGATGGCACGGAGCGTGCGGCGCATCTCGAACGCCGCACGCGCTGCCCGGCTTGCGTGCTCCTCGCCCTCGTACAGCAGCAAGAGGGCATCCCCACCGAACTTCAGGAGCCCGCCGCCCTGCGCATACGCGACCGCCAGTAGGGCCGCGAAGGTGGCGTTCATGACCTCGGTCACCTCTTCGGCCCCGGCTCGTCCCTGGCTCGAGAGCTTCTCGGACATGGCGGTGAAGCCCGAGATGTCGATGAACGCGACGGTTCCCTCGACCTCGCGCCAGAGCTCGTCCGGCGTGTTCCGCAGCCAGTCGATGGTCAGGCGCGGGACGAACGAGACGAGCTCGGCCGAGGCCGACGGTGGGGAGGCGGCCTCGGTCACGCGGACATTCTGCGGGAGGCGGGCGCAGACACAAAGGCCGCGGCGTCGAAGCCGAGTCCGCGCGGCCGCTCACGGAACGTTTACGCCTCCTCAACGCAATCCCCCCAGAAAGGGGACGTCCGATACGTCCTATTGGACGAATAGGCGAGTGACACCGATCCCCAAGGCGAAGGGCGGCGGCATGTCTGCGGCAGAACTCGAGCTAGTCGGCGTTTCCGAGCGTGATCGAATCGAGCAGTGGCGTCACGAGGCGCTCGAGCGGGCGGGGTACGACCCCGAGGCCGCGATCGTCCTCGCGGCGAGCCACGACATCGACCTGCACGACGCGGTGAGCTTGCTCGATCGCGGCTGCTCGGTCGAGCTCGCGCTCCAGATCCTCCTCTAGGGTCGGGGCGCAGCTTCTTCCTACACGCCGCCCGGCGTGTGGGCACAATGCGCGCCGGTGTTTCCGCTCCTGTCGATCCCGTCGCCGAGCTCGAGCACGATCGAGCTCGGGCCGCTGTCGATCCACTTCTACGGGCTGACGCTCCTCGTCGCCATCGCGGCCGCGGTCGCGATCACCGGAATCCGCTGGACGAGACGCGGCGGCGACTGGGACCTCATCTTCCGCGTCGCCGTGTGGGGCGTCGCGTTCGGGATCATCGGCGCGCGGCTGTACCACGTGATCACGAGCTGGGACGAGCTTCCGGACGAGTGGTGGGGCGCGCTTGCGATCTGGAAGGGCGGACTCGGCGTCTGGGGCGGGATCGGTCTCGGCTGCGTCGTCGGTGCGATCGTCGCCCACCGCTCCGGCGCGTCGGTTGCGCGTCTCGCCGACTGTGTCGCGCCCGGGCTGCTCGTTGCGCAGGGCATCGGCCGCTTCGGCAACTGGTGGAACCAGGAGCTCTTCGGAAAGCCGACGGACCTTCCCTGGGGGCTCGAGATCGACCCCCAGAATCGCCCGATCGACTTCGTCGACCGGGCCACGTTCCACCCGACGTTCCTGTACGAGGCGCTCTGGTGCTTCGCGGCGGCCGGCCTGCTCCTGCTGATCGAGCGCCGCTTCAAGGGACGCATCCGGCCAGGTGGGCTCTTCGCCCTGTACGTACTCGTCTACAGCGTCGGCCGCTTGTGGATCGAGACGCTCCGCATCGACCCGTCGCACGAGATCGCCGGCATTCGCCTGAACGTCTTCGTCGCGGCTACGGCGATCGTGCTGTCGGCTGCGTTCTTCGTCGTTTGGCAGAGACGCTGGAAGCGCGGCGGGACCGCGACGCCGGCGAAGGTCGAGACCATGGCGGTGCCGAAGGGCCGGTAGCGGGACCTCTGGCGGCGCGAGCGGTGTAGGAGCCGTAAGCGAACCGAAGGAGGTGCTCGATGCGTGTCTTCGTCGTTGTGGGTGCGATCGTCTGCGCCCTCACACTGCCGACGCTCGCGTCGGCCGGAGGGTGGGCAAGTGTGGGCTTCGAGCCGTTGCCCGACGGGATGTCCGCGGGCACGACCTGGAAGCCGACGATCTTCGTCAAGCGGCACGGGATCACGCCCCTCGAGGGGTTGCAGCCCGTCGTCATGATCGAGGACACCGGCTCCGGCGAGTCGACGAAGTTCCTCGCGGCGGCCGACGCCGAGCCCGGCGTCTACCACGCCGACGTGGTCTTTCCGTCCGCCGGTGACTGGCGCGTGACGATCCTCAGCGGTTTCGGCGATTCGAAGGTGACCTACGGACCGGTCGCGATCGGTGAGCCCGGAGCAGGCGGCGGCGCGTCCAGGCCCGAGCAGGTGATCGGCTTCAGCGTCCTCGCACTCGCCGTTCTCGGCGTGTTCGGCGTCCTCGTGGTCCGGCGATCCCGACGGCTCATTCCCGCGGGCAGCTGAACCCGCGGGAACCGAGGCGGCGGAGGCGGTGTAGAAATGGTCGGTGGAGGACCGGCCGCCGAGCGATGCCGTGCTCGCAGAACGCGCGAGGCGCGGCGACGAGCACGCGTACGGAGAGCTCGTGCGCGCGTACCAGGGCATTGCCTTCCGCACCGCGTATCTGCTCACGGGCTCCGCCGCCGATGCGGAGGAGGCGACGCAGACCGGATTCGTCAAGGCATGGAGGGCGTTGCCGCACTTTCGTCCCGGTGCCGAGTTCCGGCCGTGGCTCCTGCGTATCGTCGCCAACGAGGCGCACAACCGGCGGCGGTCGTCGAAGCGCCGCGAGGCCCTGGCGCTGCGCGAGGCCGCCGAGGTGGCCTCCGGAGACGCGGTCCCGTCTCCGGAGGCTCTGGCCCTCGGGGAGGAGCGGCGGCGTGAGCTGCTCGAGGCGGTGAACAGCCTCGACGAACGCGACCGCGACGTGCTCGCCTGCCGCTACTTTCTCGAGCTGAGCGAAGAGGAGACCGCCGAGGTACTCGGGGTCCGGCGCGGGACCGTGAAGTCGCGGACGGCGCGGGCTCTCGAGCGCCTCCGGTTGGAGGTGGAGCCGTGAGCGAGCTCGAGCGGGCTCTCGTCGCCCTCGGCCGCGACCTTGCCGTCCCCGAGGCGCCTGATCTCGCGCCGCGTATTCTCCACGCGCTCGAGAGGCCCGCTCGGACGTCGCGCCTGCGCGTCGCCGTCGTGCTCGCGGCCATCCTCGTCGCGGTGGTCCTGGCGGCGCTCGCTGTGCCCGATGCGCGCTCCGCCCTCGCGCGCTTCTTCCATATCGGCGCGGCGCGCATCGAGGTCGTGGACGACCTGCCCGCGGTCGAGCCGCAGCCTCCGGCGCTCGACCTCGAGTTCGCACTCGGCGAACGCGTGTCGCTCACCGACGCCCGGCGACGCGCAGGCTACGACCTCCTCGAGCTCGAGGAGAAGCCGGATCGGGTGTACCTCGGCCCGCGCGACTCGGTGTGGTTCCTGTACGGAAGCCCCGACGCGGTTCGGCTCCTCGTCGCACAGACTCCGCGGATCCGCGTCGACGAGGACTTCATCTTGAAGAAGCTCGCCGCTGCCGGAACCCGGGTAGAGCAGGCAACGGTGCGCGGTCGGCCTGCGTTCTTCCTGAGCGGCGCCGAGCACGGGGTGCTGCTGCTGGACGAGCACGGCTTCGTGATCGAGGAGAGCGCGCGGCTCGCGCAGGACGTTCTCGTCTGGGAAGAGGACGGCCGGACTCTGCGGCTCGAGGGCGACTTCTCGCTCGACGAGGCACTTGCGATCGCCGGCAGGCTGCGCTAGCCGCCTCTCCTGGCGCGTCCGGCCGCGCGGCTAGCCTGCGGCGCGTGCTGCCTATGCCCGTCCGGGAGCTGGAGCTCGAGCTCGACGCATTCGAAGGACCCTTCGACCTCCTACTCACGCTGCTCCTGAAGGAGGAGCTCGAGCCACGTGAGATCGACATCGCGGGCATCGTGCTCGCCTTCGTCGAGCGCATGGCGGAGCGGGAAGAGCTCGACCTCGAGGCGTGCGGCGAGTTCCTCGTTCTCATCTCCGCCCTGCTCGAGCTGAAGGCCCGCGCGCTCTTCCCGGAGGAGGCTGCGGAACTCGGCGAGCTCGAGCCCGAGGAGGCCGCGGAGGAGCTCGCGCGACGCCTCGCCGAGTACCGGCGCATGAAGGAGGCCGCCCTGTGGCTGCTCGAGCGCCTCGGCGGCGAGCGCGACCGTTTCTTCCGGCTCGGGCCCGCGCCGCTCGCGCCACGTTCCGAACGACGCCTCGCCCGGCAGGACCCGGCTGCCCTCGGAGACGCGATCCGCGCGCTCGCCGCGCCCCCGCCGACGGTCTCGCTCGGTCACATGGCGCTGCGCTTCCCGCCCGTCTCGCAGTTCCTCGAGCGGTTCCGCGCGCTCCTCTCCCGGCGTCGGCTCTTCGACTTCGACAACGAGGTGGAGGGACTGTCGCGCGTCGAGCAGGCGGTCGCGCTCCTTGCCCTTCTCGAACTGCGCAAGGGGGGCGAGATCACGTTGAGCCAAGCGCAACCCTTCGCCCCGATAAGGGTTTCCAGATCCGACAGCGAAAGGACAGCCGAATGGAAAGCACGCTCCGCCTGATCTCCGCCAATCCGGTCGACCGTCTCGCCCGGACGGTGGAGGCGCTGCTCGTCGTCGCGTCGGCGCCGCTTTCCATCCAGGAGCTGAGCGACGCGACGCAGGACGACCCGGAGCGCATCGAGACCGCGGTCGGCCTGCTTCGCGAGCGGTACGCCGAGGGGCGCAGCGGGATCGTGCTCGAGGAAGTCGCCGGCGGCTACGCGTTCCGCGCGAGCCGCGACGCCGCGGAAGCCTGCGCGCGGATGTTCGAGCGGCCCGTGGAGCGCGGGCTGTCGCCCGCCGCCCTCGAGACGCTCGCGATCGTCGCGTACCTCGGCCCGTGCTCGCGCCCCGACGTCGCGCGCATCCGCGGTGTCGCCGCGGACTCGGCCGTCGCGAGTCTCATCGAGCGCGGCCTCATCGCCGAGGCGGGACGCGAGACCGGTGGCGCGGTCCGGTACCGGACGACGCCGCTCTTCGAGCGCGTCTTCGGGCTCGAGAGCCTCGCCGCACTGCCGCGGCTAGACGACCTCGGAGCCGACGCGACCGAGCTGCGCGAACGCCTGCTCGAGGTCGCGGAAGCCCGCGCGTCCTAGATCACACCTGCCAGGCGCCGTCGCGGAGCACGGAAACGTGCTCGCCGTGTAGCTCGTGATCGCGACGAGCTGGACGGGCTGGACGTTCGCGCCGAAGACGGCGAGCTCGGCGTCCTTCCACCTGTCGATCTGGCTCAAGGCCGCAACACCCTAGCCAGAATGCTCCGATGCGACTGAACGCCTTCCTCGCGCGCGCCGGCGTCGCGTCACGTCGACGTGCGGACGAGCTCATCCGCGCGGGACGTGTGCGCGTCAACGGCGTGCGCGGCGAGTTGCACACGATGGTCGGTCGGCGCGACGTCGTGGAGGTCGACGGCGAGCAGGTAGAGCGCCAGCGCCTTGCACACGTGCTCCTGCACAAGCCCGCCGGGGTCGTGACGACGGCGCGTGATCCCCATGGTCGTCGCACCGTGGTGGAGCTGGTCCCGTCCGACCCGCGGGTCGTGCCGGTCGGCCGTCTCGACGCAGACACGACGGGAGCGCTCGTCCTTACGAACGACGGGGATCTGGCGCACCGGCTCGCGCATCCGCGCTACGGCGTCCCGAAGGTCTACGAGGCCGTGGTCGACGGATCGCCGTCGCCCGAGGCGCTCGAGTGCCTGCGTGCGGGCGTCGAGCTGGACGACGGTCCGACGGCACCCGCGGGAGCGCGTCGCCTCGGCCCGCAGCGAATCGAGCTCACGCTCCACGAGGGACGCAAGCACCAGGTCAAGCGGATGTGCGAGGCGGTCGGCCTGCCCGTGCGTCGTCTGCACCGCTCGCGCTATGCGGGTCTCGATCTCGCCGGGCTCGAGGCCGGCGAGTGGCGCGAGCTCACGGTGAGCGAGGTCGCAGAGCTCCGCCGCGCGGTCCGGCTCTAGCGCAGTTGGACGAAGCCCATGCGCTCGTACATCGCAACGAGCGTCGGCTCCGAGGCTTCGCGTGCCTTCCCGGCCCCGAGCGCGAGGAGGCGGCGGAGCTCCGCTTCGTCCTCGCGGATCTCGCGGAACCGTGTCTGGAACGGCTCGAGAAGTGCGACGACGGCCTCGGCGACCTCGCTCTTGAACGTCCCGTACCCCTGTCCGTCGTACCGGGTCTCGACCTCTGCGATCGATTCGCCCGTCGCGACGGTCATGACCTCGATGAGGTTCGACACGCCCGGCTTGTCCTGCGCGTGTCGGATCTCGCGGCCCGAGTCCGTGACGGCGGTCTTGAACTTGCGCCGGATCTCGTCGGCGGGATCGAGGATGTAGACCGTGCCGTTGGTCGTGCCGCCGGTGGTCGACATCTTCTTCTCCGGCTCCTGCAGGTCCATGATCTTCGCGCCGATCTCGGGATAGACGCCGCGTGGAAGCGTGAACGTCTCGCCGTAGCGCGAGTTGAAGCGCTCGGCGACGTCGCGTGTGAGCTCGATGTGCTGGCGCTGGTCGATCCCGACCGGGACCACGTCGGTCTGGTAGAGGAGGATGTCCCCCGCCTGGAGCACCGGGTAGGTGAAGAGGCCGGCCGACACGAAGTCCCGCGCCTCCGACTTCTCCTTGAACTGCGTCATCCGACGGAGCTCGCCGAAGCTCGTGACGGACGACAGCAGCCAATTGGCCTCCGGGTGCGCGGTGACGTGGCTCTGCGCGAAGATCGTCGACCGCTCCGGATCGAGGCCCGTGGCGATGAGCATCGCGAAGAGGTCGAGCGTCCGCTCGCGCAGGTCCGCGGGGTCGTACTCGACGCTGACGGAGTGCAGGTCCACGATGCAGAAGAACGCCTCGCCCTGCTCCTGCGTCGTGGCGTACTGACGGAACCCGCCGGCGTAGTTGCCGAGGTGCTTCACGCCCGTCGGCTGGATCCCGGAGAAGATGCGCATCGCGGGATTGTCCCTGGACCCGCTGGGCAGCGTCGGGCCGACTCTAGACTCGCCCGGTGCGAATCGAGCCCGTCTCCGCCCTCGATGGTCATGTCGCCGTGCCGGGCGACAAGTCGATCTCGCACCGCGCCGTTCTCATCGGAGCGCTCTGTGACGGAGAGACGCGCATCTCGGGGTTCGGTCGGTCGGCCGACACGGAGGCGACGGTCGCCGCCGTCCGCGCGCTCGGCGCCGAGGTGATCGAGGAGGACGTTGACACGCTCCGTGTGCGCGGAGCGGGCCTCCATGGCCTGCAGGCGCCGGCGGACGCGATCGACTGCGGCAACGCCGGGACGCTCATGCGTTTGCTCGCGGGCGTGCTAGCAGGCCAGGAGGGCCGCACCGAGCTCATGGGCGACTCCTCGCTCTCGTCGCGCCCCATGGAGCGCATCGCCGAGCCGCTCCGCCGGATGGGCGCGACCGTCGAGACGACCGAGGGTCACGCGCCGCTCGTCGTGCACGGCGCGCCGCTCAGCGCGATCGACTACCAGCTCCCGGTCGCGTCGGCGCAGGTGAAGTCGGCGATCCTCCTCGCGGGCGTCCAGGCGGCCGGCGCGACGACGGTCGTCGAGCCTGTCGCGACGCGCGACCACACGGAGCGCATGCTCGAGCATGCCGGCGCGCGCGTGACGCGGAGGCCGTCGAGCGTGACCGTCGAGGGCGCCGATTCGCTGCAACTCCCCGACGTCGAGGTCCCGGGCGACATCTCGTCCGCAGCGCCGTTCCTCGTGGCGGCCGCGATCGTCCCGGGGTCGGCGGTGACGGTGCACGGCGTGGGACTCAATCCTCGCCGCGCCGGGCTACTGGACGTGCTCGAGCGGATGGGCGTTCGTGTCGCGATCTACAACCGACGCCTGATCGGCGGCGAGCCGGCCGGCGATGTCCAGGTTCGCGCGTCGGAACTCGTCGGGACGACGGTCACGGCAGTGGAGGTTCCGTCACTGATCGACGAGCTACCGATCTTCGCGGTCGCTGCGTGTCACGCCCGCGGGGAGACCGTCGTGCGCGGCGCGGAGGAGCTTCGCGCGAAGGAATCCAACCGGATCGAGGCGGTCGTCGAGGAGCTCAGGAGGGTCGGCGGCCACATCCGCGCGACCGACGACGGATTCAGGATCAGGGGCGTTCCGGCGCGGCTTCGAGGTGGCGTCGTCGACTCGAGGGGAGACCATAGGCTGGCCATGCTCGGGGCGATCGTGGGGGTCGCCTCGCGCGAGGGCGTCGAGCTCCGCGGGGCGGAGGCGGCCTCGACGAGCTTTCCCGGGTTCTTCGACGTGCTGGAGCAGGTCGTTCCGGGCGCCGTTCATTACCCTCCCGCGACATGATCGTGGCCATCGACGGGCCAGCCGGCTCGGGGAAGAGCACCGTCGCGTCCAGGCTCGCCCAGCGGCTCGGATTTCGACACCTCGACACGGGCGCGATGTACCGGGCGCTTGCGTGGCTCGCGCGGCGGGACGGGACGGCCGTGTCCGAGGGTGCAGCGCTCGCCGCGCTCGCGGTCGAGCACCCGGTGTCTTTCGCTCAGGACGGCAGCGTGCAGGTGGACGGCCAGGACGTGACGGCGGCAATCCGGGAGACGGAGATCGACCGGCTCGTGCCCACTGTCGCGCGCCATCCCGAGGTGCGCGAAGTCATGCGCGAGCGCCAGCGCATCCTGGCGGTCGGCGGGGACTCGGTCATCGAGGGGCGGGACATCGGCAGCGTCGTCGTCCCAGACGCCGAGTTGAAGGTCTTTCTCCTCGCTGATCCGGAGGAGCGTGCGCGACGACGCAGCGCCGAGCGGCCCGGCGTCGACGTGGACGCGCTCGCCGCCGACTTGCGAGCGCGGGACGCGCGCGACGCGGTGAACACGCGTCCCGCCGACGACGCAGTTCTCCTCGACACGACGGCGCTCACGATCGACGAGGTCGTCGACCACATCGCCGAGCTCGTAGAGGCGAGGCGATGAACAAGACCGACGCGATCTGGACGGTCGGCCGCGCGACGATCGGCACGGCGGTGAAGATCGCCGCGCCGCTGCGCGTCTACGGCGCGGAACGCGTGCCGCTCGAGGGCGGGCTCGTCGTCGCGTCGAACCACTTCAGCTGGATCGATCCGCCCGCGCTCGGTGCTGCCGCTCCGCGGACCCTCTACTTCATGGCGAAGGTCGAGGCGCATCGAGTTCCGGGGCTCGGACAGCTCATGCGCTCGTTCGGGGCCTTCTCCGTGCGGCGGGGTGAGTCGGATCGCGACGCCGTACGGACCATGCGCGAGATCGTTCGCTCCGGCCATGCGCTCGGACTCTTCGTCGAGGGAACGCGTCAGCGCTCCGGCGTCCCTGGACCGGTGCAGCCCGGCGCGGCGATGGTGGCGATCAACGAGAGCGCACCGGTGAGCTGCGCTGCGATCTACGGCTCGTACGAGTGGCGGCTCGGGACCTTCAAGCCGGTCTCCGTGGCGTGGAGCACCCCGCTGACGTTCGAGGGGCTTCCCCGAGGCGGGAAGGGCTACAAGGAGGCATCGGTCGAGATCGAACGCGAGATCCGGCGTCTCTGGGAGTGGCTCGCGCAGGTGCACGGGCTCGGACGGCCGCGCGACGCCACACCGCCGTCATGACGGACACCTCGGCCGACGTCGAGATCGCAGGCACCGTCGCAATCGTCGGCTTCCCGAACGTCGGCAAGTCGACGCTGATCAACCGCCTCACCGCCACGCGAACTGCCGTCGTCCACGAGACGCCGGGGGTCACGCGCGACCGCAAGGAGCTCCTCTGCGAGTGGTCGGGCACGACGTTCCGGCTCATCGACACGGGTGGGGTCGACCGCATGGACTCCGGGCCGTTCGGAAAGCAGATCGCCGCGCAGGCGCGCGAGGCGGTCGAGGAGGCGGACCTCGTGCTCTTCGTCGTCGACGCGAAGGCGGGCGTCACACCCGGCGACGAGGAGCTCGCGGAGATCCTCCGCTCGTCGCGGCGGCCGGTACTCGTCCTCGCGAACAAGCTCGACGACCCGCGCCGCGACCTCGAAGCGCTCGAGTTCCACCGGCTCGGCCTCGGCGACCCGATCCCGATCTCGGCACTGCACGGGCACGGCTCGGGCGACCTCCTCGACGAGATCGTCGGACGGCTTCCGGGCCGTGCCGAGCGGCCCGTCGGCGAGGAGGCGATCAAGGTGGCGATCCTCGGTCGTACGAACGTCGGCAAGTCGTCGCTCCTGAACGCGCTCGTGGGGCGCGAGCGGGTCATCGTGTCGGAGGTGCCGGGGACGACGCGTGACTCCATCGACACCGTGCTGCAACGCGACGACACGACGTTCGTCCTCGTCGACACCGCGGGCCTCCGCCGCAAGCGGAAGCAACGCCAGGGCATCGAGTACTACTCGGAACTGCGAGCGCTCGAAGCGGCCAAGCGAGCGGACGTCGCACTCGTCCTCATCGACGCGACCCTGGGCATCGTCGACCAGGATCTCGCCGTGGCGGACGTCGCGCGAAAGGCACAGTGCGCGACCGTCGTGGTTCTCTCCAAGTGGGACCTCACCGAGATCCGCCTCGAGGAGGCGCGACCGGAGATCCTCAGACGCATGCGTCAGCGACCGCCGGTCATCGCCGTCTCCGCCCAGACGGGGCGCGGGCTCGAGCGACTTCTTCGGCTGGTCGAGACGGTGTTCGAGCGCTATGCGGGCCGGATCCCGACGGCGCAGCTCAACAGGGCGCTGCAGGAGCTCCGTGAGGCGCGCCAGCCGCCGGGGCGGCGGGGACGACGCCTCAACTTGCTCTACGGCACTCAGGTGACCTCGCGGCCGCCGCGCTTCCGCCTGTTCGTCAACGACCGCGGCCTCGTCACGCGCGACTACGGCTACTGGGTCGAGAACGAGCTCCGCGCTCGTTTCGGCCTCGAGGGAGTTCCAGTGTCGATCGACTTCGTGACCAGCGAGTGAGAGCCGTCGTCGTCGGTGCAGGCTCGTGGGGGACGACTTTCGCGTGCCTGCTCAGGGACAACGGGCACGAGGTGACGCTCGCAGCGCGTGACCTCGAGCAGGTCGAGGCGATCGCCGCGACCGGGCGCAATCCGCGCTACGCACAGACGGCGGACCTCGCCGGCGTCGAGGCGGCGCTGATCGACGACGCGCCGTACACCGATGCCGAGCTCGTCGCCGTCGCCGTCCCGAGCCGCGTGTTCGGCGACGTCGTGGCCGACCTTCCCGGCGACGCGCCGGTGCTCAGCCTCACGAAGGGGCTCGATCCGGCAACGGGAGAGCGGCTCTCGACGCTCGTCTCGGGGCGGCCGGTTGCCGTGCTCTCAGGCCCGAACATCGCGGACGAGATCGTCCGCGGGCTCCCGGCGGCGGCGGTCGTGGCCAGCGACGACCTCGAGCTCGCAGTCCGCCTCCAGGTCGCCGTCAACTCGATCCTGTTCCGCGTCTACGTGAGCGACGACATCGCGGGGGTCGAGCTCTGCGCCGCTGCGAAGAACGTCATCGCGCTCGCCGCGGGCGGCGCGGACGGCCTGTCGCTCGGCGACAATTCGAAAGCCGCGCTCGTCGCGCGCGGGCTCGCCGAGATGCGCCGGCTCGCGGAGTCCGCCGGCGCCCGTCCGGACACGTTCGCCGGACTGGCGGGCATGGGCGACCTGATCGTCACGTGCTGGTCGCCGTCGGGGCGGAATCGCCGCGCGGGCGAGCTCATCGCGCGCGGAGCGCGCCCCGACGAGGCCGCAGCCGAGATCGGAATGGTCGTGGAGGGCCTGACGACGGCGCCCGTGGTGCGCGACCTTTCGCACCGCCTCGGCATCGAGCTTCCGATCACCGAAGGTGTGTGCGCCGTCCTCGAGGGCACCTCGCTGACCGACCTCGTCCAGCAGTTGATGAGCCGCGCGCCCACCACCGAGTAGCGCGCTGCGCTCGCTCGCGGCCTCCTCAATGCGGACCTTCGTCGCGAGCGTCCTTGACGTTCGCGATCCGCGATCTGCATTCGCAGACTGCGGATCTGCGGACCAACACAGGTAGCCTTCCGACCCGTGGCGCGCACGTTCTCGTTCACGTCCGAGTCGGTCACCGAGGGGCACCCGGACAAGATCGCCGACCAGATCTCGGACTCCGTCCTCGACGCGATCCTCGCCGACGACCCGAACGCCCGCGTCGCCTGCGAGACCCTGATCACGACCGGCCTCGTGGTCGTCGCGGGGGAGATCACGACCGACACGTACGTCGACGTGCGCGCCGTCGTCCGCGACCGGATCGCCGAGATCGGCTACACGCGCGCGAAGTACGGCTTCGACTTCGAGACGTGCGGCGTCGTCGTCGCCATCGACGGCCAGTCGCCCGACATCGCCCAGGGAGTGGACGAGTCGTACGAGGCACAGCATGGCGACACCGATCCGCTCGACCTGCTCGGCGCCGGCGACCAGGGAATGATGTTCGGCTACGCCTCGCGCGAGACCGACGAGCTCATGCCGATGCCGATCCTCCTCGCGCACCGGCTCACCAAGAGGCTCGCCGAGGTGCGCAAGGCGAACGTGCTCCCGTACCTTCGACCGGACGGGAAGTCGCAGGTGACGATCCGCTACGAGGTCGACGAGAGCGGGATCCAGCGGCCGATCGAGATCGAGAGGCTGCTCATCTCGACGCAGCATCGCGACGGACTCGACGTCGAGTCGCTCATGAAGCCCGATCTCCTCGAGCACGTCGTCGCGCCGATTCTGAACGCGGACTTCCGCGACCTCTTCGACCCGAAGCGCCTCGGACACAAGGACTTTCTCTACGTCAATCCGACGGGCAAGTTCGTCATCGGGGGCCCGATGGGAGACACCGGGCTCACCGGCCGGAAGATCGTCGTCGACACGTACGGCGGCGCGGCGCCCCACGGCGGCGGTGCGTTCTCCGGGAAGGATCCGACGAAGGTCGACCGCTCCGCGGCGTACGCGGCGCGCTACGTGGCGAAGAACGTCGTGGCTGCCGGCCTCGCCGACCGCTGTCAGATCCAGGTCGCGTACGCGATCGGCGTCGCGCATCCGATGAGCGTCAACGTCGAATGCTTCGGGACCGAGGCGATCCCGCTCGACCGGATCGAGGAGCTCGTCGGCGACCACTTCGACCTCAGGCCCGGCGCGATCATCCGCGACCTCGACCTCATGCGCCCGATCTACGCGAAGACCGCGGCGTACGGCCACTTCGGCCGCGACGACCGCGACTTCACGTGGGAGCGGACCGACAAGGCCGAGGCGCTCCGGGCCGCGGCCGGCCTGCTCGCCGAGACGCCGGTCTCTTAGACAACTCTTAGGGAACTCACAGGGCTTTCTCACGCCCGTGCGATTGGGTCGAGGGTGCAGTAACTCCCTTCGATCGACTGCCCTCCGGACGAAGGCCCGCGAAAGCGGGCCTTCGTCGTGCTCGAGCCGGGTGTGAGCGCTACTTCGTCGGGAACACGTGCTTCGCCAGCCTGTCGGCGGCGGTCTCGAGTTTGTCGAGAACGGCGTCGGCTCGCGCCTGCGTGACCTTCCCGTTCGCGACGGCCTTCGCGAGCCGCACCCTTGCCGGTGCGACCATCGCCGCCTCGAGCGAGGAGACGCTCTTGCCCTGCTTCTCGGCGAGCGCCGCGAGCGACGTGCCCGGAAGCTGCGCGCGCAGCTCCTCGCGATCGAGCTCCAGGAACCGGGCGGCGTAGTGCAGCAGCACCCCGCGTGCGACGACATGCGCCCGAACGTGATGCCTGGCGCCGCAGAGGCTCGCGTCCGCGACCCGCTCGCGGAGGTTCTCGGCCCGCTCCGATGAGACGCGGCCCGCCTTCTCGGCAGCGTCGATCCGGGCGAGGAGCCGCGCCTTGACGTTTGCCGTCAGCTGCTCGACCGTGACACCGCGGCGCTCTGCGATCCGCGCAACGCGTGCGTCGCAGCGTCCGCTTCGGTCTGCGGGGGTCGGGGACGCGGCGAGTGCCGCCCCGGCCGCCACGAGCACGGCCGCCGTCGCCACGAGCCCGCCGACGGTGTGTCGATTCAGTGTCATTCCTCCCGCTCTCCTTTCATCTCCCCTGCTTGCGGGCCGCATCGTGGCACCGTCGTGTGTGGAGACCGTGAGTGATTCGTAAGGCCCTAGGCGGCGCGGACGTAGATGCCGTCCGCCGCGCGCTCGCTGATCGCGCGCTCGGCACCCTCGACCGCGATCGTGAGCTGCCCTGCAGCAGGCTGAGCCGACACCACCGCGACCCGGGAGCCGGGGACGAGTCCCTCGTCGTAGAACCAATGGAGCAGGTCACCGTCGTGCTCGGCGAGTCGGACGATCCGCGCGTCCCGACCCACCTCGAGCTCCGCGAGCGCCACGAGCTCGGCGTTCTCCGCCTGCTCGAACTCGGTGTCCACCGGCCATCCGTGCGGGCAGCGGTCGGGGCCGCCGAGGCGGTCGTTGATCCGCTCGATCATCTCGTCCGTGAACGTGTCGCCGAGCTCGTCGGCGTGCACATGCGACTCGGCTGCCGTGTAGCCCATGAAGTCCGTGAGGAACCGCTCGATGATGCGGTGCTTGCGCACGACGCGTCTTGCGCGCTCGGCGCCCTCGGGCGTGAGGATCGCCTCCTTCTGCTCGCCGCGCTCGACGAGGCCGTCGGCCTCGAGCCGCTTCAGCATCTCTCCGGCGGACGCGCGCGAGACCCCGAGCATCTCCGCCACCCGGGAAGCGATCGCGGTCGAGCCCGTCGCAGGCCGGTATTCGCCGATCGGGAAGGCGAGGAAGTAGATCGTCTCGAGGTACTCGTCGACCGAGTGCCCGTGCGTCTGGGCCATGTCGCCTCCTTCGTGACGGCTCCGGCGCCGCACTATAGCCCCGCATCTTCGAGGCCGCGGGCGGGCGCTCGCGGGCTCGGCGGCTACGCTCGCCCGCGGTGCCTCTCGCCTCGATCTATCCCCTCGTCACGGCGCGGGCGCTCGCACGGCTCTTCACCTACGCGGTTCCCGACGACGTCGGCCAGGGCGACGTCGTCTCGATCACGCTCGGTGCGCGCACCGTCCGCGGCGTGGTGGTGGAGACGGGGGTCACCGCCCCCGAGGGAATCGAGGTCGCGGATGCAGGGCAGGTCGTCGATCGCGTTCCAGCGGCGCTCGTCGAGCTCGCGCTGTGGATCGCCGACTACTACGGCTCGACTCCGGCCCGCGCGCTGACGCTCGTCGCGCCCCACGAACGGACACGACGCGGGCCGGTTCGGAAGCCGTCGGCGCGGGATGCGCTCGGCGGCGAGCTCGAGCCCGAAGCCCTCACCGGGGCGCAGCGCGAGGCCGTCGACCGAATCGTCGCCGCGCTGGACGCCGACGGCGGCCACGTCCTGCTCCAGGGCCCGACGGGGAGCGGGAAGACGGAGGTCTACCTCCAGGCCGCTGCGGTGGCACTCGAGCGCGGCCGCGGCGTCATCGTGCTCGTGCCCGAGATCGCCCTCACGCCGCAGACCGTCGGTCGCTTCCGTGCGCGCTTCGGGGACGGCGTCGCCGTGCTCCACTCGGGCCTCACCGATGCCGAGCGTCGCGACGAGCGCGAGCGGATCTCGTCGAGCGCGGCGCGCGTCGTGGTCGGCGCGAGGTCGGCCGTGTTCGCGCCTGTCGAGCGGCTCGGTCTCGTCGTCGTCGACGAGGAGCACGACGCGTCGTTCAAACAGGACTCGGACCCGCGGTACGACGCGCGCACCGTGGCGGCGAAGCGCGCTGCCATCGAGGGTGCGCTTGCGGTCTACGGCAGCGCGACTCCGCGGGCGGAGAGCTGGGCTCGACTCGAGCGTCTCGCGCTTCCCGTCAGGATCGGAGCTCCGCTGCCTTCGGTCAAGCTCGTCGATCTTCGCCGGGAAGCGGGGTATCCGCTGTCGGCGCCGCTCCTCGCCGAGCTGTCGGGCGTCGCCGAGCGGGGTGGCCGCGCGATCCTCCTCCTCAATCGCCGCGGCATCTCGGGAGCCCTCCACTGCCGCTCGTGCGGGACGACGAGACGGTGTCCGAGTTGCGACATCGCCCTCACTGTGCATGACGACACGCGCCTGCACTGCCACCACTGCGGGTATTCGACGGAGCTCCCCGAGACGTGTCCCGAGTGCGGCTCCGTCGAGCTCGCGAGGATCGGCGCCGGAACGCAGCGTCTCGATACGGAGCTCGCTCGCCGCGTGCCGGGCCTCGAGCGGATCCGACTGGACGCCGACACGACGTCACGGCCGGGTGCGCTCCGCGATGCGCTGGAACGCTTCGCAGCTGCTCGCTCGGTCGCGCTGATCGGAACGCAGATGGTCGCAAAGGGCCATCACTTCCCCGGCGTCGAGGTCGCGGCGGTCGTCGACGCCGACGCGGGTCTTGCCTTCCCCGACTTCCGTTCCGAAGAACGCACGTTCCAGCTCGTGACGCAGCTGGCCGGACGCAGCGGCCGGGACGCCCCCGGACGGGTGATCGTGCAGACGTTCCAGCCGGACGCGACGCCGTTCGCCTTCGCGGTCCGGCACGACGTCGACGGGTTCCTCGCCCAGGAGCTCCGACGGCGGGAGGAGCTCGGCTACCCGCCCTTTTCACATCTTGTTGCGCTCGTCGTTTCAGGCCCTGACCCCGGCGACGTGGGTCGTGCTCTCAAAGAGCTCAAGGGCGCCCTCGAGACTCCGTCCGTGCAGCTCCTCGGCCCGGCTCCGCTCCTGCGGCTTCGGGGCCGCCATCGCGCGCGGTTGCTGGCAAAGACGGACGCGCCACGCGCCCTCGCGAGCCGCGCGGCGGCCGTGCTCGCGCGCGCCGCGCCGGCGATGCGACGCGACGGTCTGACGGCCGTCGTCGACGTCGATCCGCAGTCGCTCTAGCCGACCTGGCCTAAACGGATCACGTCCATTCCGGCCAATTGTGCCCGGCGTCCGACGGCGCTACACCCGCAGGGACGTTCGACGGATCGAGAGGAGCTGCGCATGAGGAAGCTCGTTCTTCTGCTCGCCCTGACGACCGCGCTCGCCTTCGCCGGCGCAGCGCTGGCCGTGGAGACGTACGGCGGGCCGCGGTACTGGAACCCGGGAGACTCCGCCGCGAGCTCGTGGCAGTCCGGCTGGACGCGGAACTCGTTCAACAAGGCGACCTCGGGCTACGAGACGACCGTGACCTTCATCGACAACGTGACCTATGCATGGCACGCGACGATTCGCAACCGGGACACGGTCACGTATACGAACTGGTGGTCGTCGCAGGTCAAGAAGGCGCACTGCAAGGCGCACACCGGGTACCACTGGGGTGGTTGCCATGCGTCGTAGGCGTATTGCCATCGCCGCCGCCGCGGTGCTTGCAGCCGGCGTCCTCGTCGGAGCGGTCGTCGCCGGGAGCTTCGACTGGTCGAGGAGCGCGGACGAGCTCGACGCCGCCCTGGTCGACGCACGCCCGATGCGGGTCGCGGACATCCCGGCGGCCGATGGGCTGCCGGCACGGGGCGTGTTCGCCCAGATCACCTCGACCGGGCAGTTCTGCCTCTCCGACGCGCCGGTCGACGCGCCGCTCATGGGCGGGGGCGGGTGCAACTCCGCGGAAGACCCGCTCGGGGGACGTGCGATCTCGGCGAGCCTCGCGTTCGAGGGCGGGCCGGCGATCGAGACGGTTCGCGACGCGCGGCTCATCGGTCTCGCCGCGCCCGGTGTTGCGAGCGTCCGCGTTCACATGAGCGACGGATCGAGTCGTACCGTGAAACTGAAGCGTGCGAGGGTGGGCTCGGACGAGCTCAGGGTCTTCGCGTATCGCGCCAGGACGTCGGATCTGAAGAAGGCGATCGGACCGGTCGCTGTCGTCGCGTACGACGACGGCGGTGTCGAGATCGGCCGCCAGACCACCGGCATCGGCTGATCGAAAACGGCTGTCGCGCGGCGGCTAGACTCGCCGCGCGATGGCCGACCACGACCACGATCACGAGCACCACGACCACGATCACGAGCACGACGATCACGAGCACCACGACCACGACGGTCACGACCACGAGCCACGGTCACGACCATGAGGACGAGCAGGCGCTCGAGCAGGAGGCGCGGCGGCTGCTCGCGCTCTCGCGGATCCGTCAGTACGGCGATACGGCTCTCCGGATGAAGGCACGGGAAGTCGAGACGTTCGACGACGACCTCGAGCGCCTCGTCGAGCGCATGACCACCCTTATGCACGAGGCGAACGGAGTCGGCCTCGCCGCGACTCAGGTCGGCGTTCTCCGCCGACTGTTCGTCTTCGTCGACGGGGACGAGGATCGCGTCATCGTGAACCCGGTCCTCACCCAGACATCGGAGGAGACGGAGGTCGACGACGAGGGATGCCTGTCCCTCCGCGGGGTGCTCGTGCCCGTCGAGCGTTCGACCAGGGTGGTCATCGAGGGCGTCGACGCCAAGGGCGAGCCGGTGAGCCTCGAGCTCGAGGCTCCGTCGTCGCGGGTCGTCCAGCACGAACTCGACCACCTCGACGGCGTGCTCATCATCGATCGCACGGACGACGAGGCGCGCCGGGCGGCGCTCGCGGCGCTCAGGCCGCAGCCCGTCCTCGGCGCGCGTTGACACAGTCGATTGCGGTCGCCGCGACCGCGGCGTTCGGCGCCGACGTCCTCGAGCGCCTTGCGGAGCGCCATGAG
This sequence comes from uncultured Gaiellaceae bacterium, assembly GCA_963736935.1. Classification (GTDB taxonomy): domain Bacteria; phylum Actinomycetota; class Thermoleophilia; order Gaiellales; family Gaiellaceae; genus GMQP-bins7. Next base: position 69,354 of record CAVTQX010000018.1, read on the forward strand.
ATCGCCTCCGTGCTGACGCGACCCGATGCTCCGTCGGGGCGGGGCCGAAAGCTCCTGGAGTCGCCCGCCAAGGCAGCCGCTCGGCGACTTGGTATCCGCGTGCTCGAGCCCGCGCAGCTCTCGCCCGGGCTCGACCTCGGCGCTTCTGTCGTCGTCGCGGTCGCCTACGGACTGATCGTCCCCGAGGACGTCCTCTCGGAGCGGCTGTGGCTCAACGTCCATCCCTCGCTCCTGCCGCGATGGCGCGGTGCGGCGCCCGTCGAGCGTGCGCTCATGGCCGGGGACATGGAGTCGGGCGTCACGATCATCCGGCTCGTGAAGCAGCTCGACGCCGGTCCGATCGCCGCACAGGAGTCGTTCCTCGTCACCACGGACGACGACGCAGGTGCGGTCTTCGAGCGGGCCGGGGTCGTTGCAGTCGATCTCCTCGGCGACGTCCTCGCCGCGAACGAACCGGTGTTCCAGAATCAGCTGGGTGAGCCGACCTATGCGGCCAAGATCACGGCCGACGATCGCCGTCTCGATCTCCAACGCCCTGCGGTCGAACTCGTCGATCACGTACGTGCTCTCTCGCCGCACATCGGCGCGCGTGCGGACCTCCACGGTCGCGGCCTCACGGTGTGGCGTGCTCGTGTGGCCGAGGACGGATCGTTCGAGCCGGTCGAAGTGCAGCCCGACGGTGGACGGCGCATGGCGTACGAGGCATGGCTTCGCGGTCTCCGACCGTAAGCCCGGCACGCGCCGCGGCTCTCGACGTCCTGCGGCGCGTCTTCGAGGACGACGCGTACGCGGACCGCGCTCTCCGCGCGGCGGTCGCCGGGCTCGACGACCGCGACCGCGCGCTCGCCCAGCGGCTCTCGTACGGCGCGGTCCAGCGCGTCCGCACGCTCGACCACGCGATCGAGGCGCTCGGCGGACGACGGGTCGCGCGACTCGATGCTCCCGTCCGGGCGGCGCTTCGCCTCGGCGCGTATCAGCTCGCGTTCGTCGACGGGGTCGCGCGCTACGCGGCGGTGAACGAGTCCGTCGAGCTCGTGCGACGTGCCGGTCTCGAGCGGGCGGTGGCGTTCTCGAACGCCGTCCTGCGCCGGCTCGCGGACGGGATCCGCCCGCTCGTCGCGTTGCTGCCCGACTCGACGCCAGCCGAGGCGGCGCTCGCGCACTCGTATCCGGACTGGATCGCGGAGACCTGGTGGCAGGAGCTCGGGCCGGACGGAGCGCGGGGACTCATGCGTGCGCAGAACGAGCCCGGCTCGACCGTCGTCCGGCTCGTCGAGGGCGAGATCGCCGGTACGCCCGATCGAGAGGTTCCAGGTGCGTGGCACGTGGATCGGGTCGACGAGCGCGCGCTGGCCCAGGGCCGGATCTGGCCGCAGAGCGCGGCGTCGCAGCTCGTCGGACTGACTGTCGGCGCGCGCGACGGCGAGCGCACCCTCGACCTCTGTGCAGCACCGGGCGGGAAGGCGACGATGCTCGCCGGTGACGTCACCGCAGTAGAGCTCAACGAGGGTCGCGCGCGCGAGCTGCAGGAGATGGCGGGCAGGCTGGGCGCGGCGAACGTCCGGGTCGTCGTCGCGGACGGCCGCACACTCCCCGCAGAGCTCGCGGGCTTCGATCGCGCACTCGTCGATGCACCGTGCTCGGGGCTCGGCGTGCTGAACCGTCGCCCCGATCTCCGGTGGCGCGCCATGCCGCTTCCGAAGCTGCAGCTCGAGCTCTTGCGGGCGGCCGCCGAGCGCGTTCGCGGCGGAGGCACGATCGTCTACTCGGTCTGCACGATCAACACCGAGGAGTCGGAAGCTGTGGTCGATTCCTCGGGGCTCGGTGTCGATCCGACGCTCGCAGAGGAGTGGCCCCAGTTCCTGCATCCGCGGCGCCCGGAGTTCCTCCAGACGCTGCCGCACGTCCACGGCACGGCAGGGTTCTTCGTCGCACGCCTCACCGTGCGTTGAGGATCGTCCTCGCCTCATCCACATGCCCGTCGAGCCAGCCGTGCCGCTCGTCCCATGCCCACGCGAGGTTGTGCGCGACGCCCCAGCCGCGGGCGCGCTCGCGGTCGAGGCCGAGAGCGGCGAGGACGTCGAGCCAGCGGGACACCGAGTCAGCGTTCCGGAGGAGACCCGTCGCCTCGAGCTCACGCTCGCCCACGAGCGGCTTCGGGTCGATCACGAGCCATGGCTCGCGGGACGCGCTGAGAACGTTCCCGCCGTGGAGATCCTGGTTCACGAGGTAGGACGCCGACCGGTCGACGGTGCGGTAGACGTCCAGCGCGGCATCGAGCAGCGTCCGTTCGAACGGACCGCCGGCGGCCGTGAACCAACGCGGCACGTCTTCGGCCCACCGGTCAGCCTCGGTCGCGAGATGCGTGAACGGATGCGCTGCGGAGACCGGGATCTGGAGTCGAGGGAGTAGCCCGGCGATGACGTCGGTCGCGTCCGTGTCGGAGTTCCAAAGCTCCGTGCCCGGGGCGCAGCGCTCGACGAGCAGGGCGCCGCGCGCACGGTCGCGGGCGTGCAGCAGCACCGCTCCCCGTCCACCCCAGTGCTGGAGGGCGTCGGCTTCGGTGTCGGCTTCGGTGTGGGACGGCGCGTTCAGCTTGAGAACGAGCTCGCCCGCCGGAACGACCAACGAGTGGGGCGTGTCGATCGGATCCTCGAGCTCGAGCGACCACCGCTCGGCGCACTCGGATACGAGCCGCGGCAACGCGTCGAGCCATGCGGGCTCGCGGCTCCACGTGTCGACGAGGGCGGGGGGAAGGCGCACGCGGTGAGCGTAGGGCGGACCCGTAGGATCCGCGCCGTGAACGCCCGGTTCCTCGAACGCGCGCTCGAGCTCGCCGAGAACGGCCGCGGGAAGACCAATCCGAACCCCATCGTCGGGGCGGTGGTCGTGGCCGACGGCGAGATCGTCGCCGAGGGGTGGCACGAGCGCAAGGGGGGCCCTCATGCCGAGGTCGTCGCACTGGAGGCGGCGGGGGCGCGCGCACGCGGCGCGACGGTCTACGTCACTCTCGAGCCTTGCGCGCATCACGGGACGACGCCTCCGTGCGTCGATGCGCTTCTGGCCGCCGGGGTGTCTCGTGTCGTCGGCGGGCAGCTCGATCCACATCCGGAACACGGTGGTGGCCTCGACCGGCTTCGGGAGAGCGGCGTCGACGTCGAACTCGCCGATGGACAGCTCGGCTTCCGATGTCGTCAGCAGATCGAGGAGTGGCGGACCTGGGTCGCGACCGGGCGTCCGTTCGTCACGTACAAGGTGGCGGTCGCGCTCGACGGGCGCGTCCGCGTACCGGGAACACGCTGGGTCACCGGTGAGGACTCGCGCCGGCTCGTCCACCTGCTCCGCGCACAAGCGGACGCCGTCGCGGTCGGGATGGGCACGGTGCGCTGGGACAATCCGCGCCTCGATGCACGCGACGTGCCCGTCGTCCGGCAGCCGCGCCGGCTCGCGTTCGGGAAAGGGCCGCTTCCTGGCGACTCGCAGCTCGAGCTGCGATCCGGTCCGCTGCGCGAGGAGGTCGAGCAGCTCGCTTCCGAAGGCGTCCAGTCGGTCCTCCTCGAGGGTGGCCCGACGCTGGCGGCGGCATTCCTCGAGCGCGGTCTCGTGGACAAGCTGCTCGTGTTCGTCGCTCCTCGCATCTCGGGCGAGGGGCCAGGGATGCTCGAAGGGCTGCCGCGTCCTCTCGAGCTCACGAGGATGGAGGCGCGTCCGATCGGCGACGACGTCCTGATCCAGGCGTACCTCAACGAGCCCTAGTTACCCTCACGGCGTGTTCACGGGGATCGTGCGCGAGGTCGGTGTCGTCGTCGGCGCGGAGGACGCCGCCGGCGGGAAGTCCCTCGTCGTACGTGCGCCGGAGACGGCGGCCCGCACCGGTGTCGGCGACTCGGTCTCGATCAACGGCTGCTGCCTGACCGCCACCGCGATCGCCGACGGAACCATTGCGTTCCACGCCGTTCCCGAGACGATCGGACGCACGACGCTCGGCACGCTCGAGCCGGCGGAAAAGGTCAACGTCGAGCCTGCGATCCGAGCCGGCGAGGAACTCGGCGGGCACTACGTCCAGGGTCATGTCGACGCAGTCGGCCGCATCCGGTCCGTCGAAGTGGAGGGGGAGGGGATGCGTGTGCTCGTCGAGGCGCCGGACGCCGTGTCGAGGTACTGCGTCGAGAAGGGGTCGGTCGCCGTCGACGGCGTGTCGCTCACCGTCGCGGCGCTCGCCGGCGACGGCTTCGCGGTCGCGCTCGTTCCGCACACCCTTGCCGTCACGACGCTGTCGGCGCTTCGCCCCGGCCAGGACGTGAACCTCGAGGCGGACGTGCTCGCGAAGTACGTCGAGCGATTGATCTCCCGTTGAGGGCTACGATCCGCGCGTGACCGTCGACCTCACAGAGCCGGATACGTCGTCGCCGTTCGCGACCATCGACGAGGCGATCGAGGACATCCGCTCGGGGCGTTTCGTGGTCGTCGTCGACGACGCCGACCGCGAGAACGAGGGCGATCTGACGATCGCCGCCCAGTTCGTCACGCCCGAGGCGATCGCGTTCATGGCGACCCACGGGCGCGGGCTCATCTGCCTCTGCCTGACGCCGGAACGCTGTGACGAGCTCGAACTGCGGCCCATGACCGACCACAACGAGACCCCGCTCGGCACGGCGTTCACGGTCTCGATCGAGGCCCGTGAAGGTGTCTCGACCGGCATCTCCGCCCACGATCGGGCGCGCACGATCCAGGTCGCGATCGATCCCAACTCCGTGGCCCACGACCTCGTGCAGCCCGGTCACGTGTTCCCACTGCGCTCGAAGCCGGGCGGCGTGTTGCAGCGCTCGGGCCAGACCGAGGCGGCCGTCGATCTCGCGCGGCTCGCCGGGGTCATCCCCGCCGGCGTCGTCTGCGAGATCATGAACGACGACGGGACGATGGCCCGCGTGCCGGACCTCGTCGCGTACTGCGGACGGCACGACCTGAAGATGGTCACGGTCGCGGATCTCATCGAACACCGCCGACGTGCGGAGAAGCTCGTGGAGCGCGTCGTATCCGTCCGGCTCCCGACCGAATACGGCGAGTTCGTGGCGATCGCGTACCGCGAGGTACTCACGAACAAACAGCACCTCGCCCTCGTGAAAGGCGATATCGAAGGCGCCGAGGACGTCCTCGTCCGCGTGCACTCCGAGTGCCTGACCGGGGACGTGTTCCACTCGCTCCTCTGCGACTGTGGCGACCAGCTCGAGCTGGCACTGGCGCGCGTCGAGGCGGAAGGCCGCGGCGTCGTGCTCTACATGGGTCAGGAGGGACGCGGGATCGGGCTCTTGAACAAGCTTCGCGCCTACGAGCTGCAGGCGAACGGGCTCGACACCGTCGAGGCGAACCTCGCTCTCGGGTTCCCGCCCGACGCACGGGAGTGGGGGATCGGCAACCAGATCCTCGCCGACCTCGGACTGACGACGATCCGCATCCTCACGAACAACCCGCGCAAGCTGACCGGTCTCGACGGATTCGGCCTCACCGTCGTCGAGCAGGTGCCGCTCGAGATCGAGCCCACGGCGGAGAACGAGCGCTACCTCGCCGCGAAACGTGAGAAGCTCGGACACACCATCACGAGGCTCCACCACCAGGGCGCACGCCTCGAGGCCGAGACGCCGGAGGAATCCGAATGAGCAGCCGCGACATCGACACGACGAGCGAGAACGTTCTCCACGACTGGGCGCGCGAGGAGGGTGCCGGCGCCGAGAGTGCCGAGCACGCCGAGAGCGTCGAGCCGGAGGCGCTCGACGTCGAGGGCGCCGATCCGACCGAGGGCGAGGCCCCCGCCTGGGGCACGGCGGCAAGCTCGGACGGCTCCGTCGACGAAGCGCCGATGGCAGCCGTCGAGACGGAGACCGAGAGCGAGGTCGTCGACGAGTCGATCGAGAAAGACGACGCGGTGGTCGACGAAGACGACGCGGTGGTCGAGGAAGGCGAGGTCGAGATCGACGAGACGCCGATGCACGTCGAGCTCTCGCAGGAGCATGCCGCGGGTGATCTCCACATCCCGGACGGCTACGCCGTGCTCGAGGGGGTCGCCGAAGGCGGTCGCCGGGCGGTCGGCGTCGTCGTGTCAAGGTTCAACGGACATGTGACGAGCCAGCTCCTCGATGGAGCGCTCGCAGAGCTGTCCGCGGCCGGGGTCCCGCACGAGGCGATCACGATCATGGTCGTGCCCGGCGCGTTCGAGCTCCCGCTGGCCGCGACAGCACTTGCGAAGACTCGCCGGTTTGCGTGCATCGTCGCGCTCGGGTGCGTCATCCGCGGCGACACGCCGCACTTCGACTACGTCTCGAGCGAGGCCGCGAGCGGCCTCCAGCTCGCGGCGCTGGAGACGGGCGTCCCGGTGTCGTTCGGGGTTCTGACACTCGATCGGGTCGAGCAGGCCGAGGCGCGGGTCGGCAAGGGCAGCGAGGCCGTGCGCAGCGCGCTGGAGATGGCCGATCTGTTCGCACATCTCCGCGCAGCCGCGGCGCGTTGACCGCTACACTCCGCAGCCGCTCATGAGCAAGGTTTGCGCCATCTGTGGGAAGAAGCCCGGGTTCGGTCATAGCCGCAGCCACTCGATGGTCGCGACGAAGCGCCGCTTCAACCCGAACCTGCAGCGCGTCCGCGTCATGCTGGACGGCCGAGCCACGCGTGCCTACGTCTGCACCCGCTGCCTCAAGGCCGGCAAGGTCCAGAAGGCCATTTAGGCCTAGTAGGCTCGCGCCTCATGGAGCGCGGGCCGCTCGTGATCGCCACGACCGAGCGCGGACGGATCTCCATCGCGCACTCCGCGGTGGTTCAGATCGTCGGTGCCGCGGCCGCCGAGAGCTACGGGGTCGTCGCTCTCGCCGGCCGGGGACGCCTCTCGCGGGTCGTGCCGTGGGGTCTCAAGAAGGGCGTCGACGTCGACCTGCGCGACGGCGGTCTCGTCGTCGAGCTCAGGGTGATCGTCGAGCACGGCGTGAAGCTCGCGGAGGTCGCGTCGACCGTGCGAGCGCGCGTCCAGTACGAGCTCGAGCGCATGGTCGGGCTCCCGATCGCGTCGCTCGAGGTCCACATCGACGGAGTCCGGCACTGATGGAGCTCGAGGTCGTCCGCCACCTCGCCCGGAGCGCGCTCCAGAACCTGGAGGCGCACCGCCGCCGGATCGACGATCTCAACGTCTACCCCGTGCCCGACGGGGACACGGGAACGAACCTCACGCTGACGCTGCGATCGATCGTCGAGGCGCTCGACGCGTCGACGGCGACCGACAGCGAGGCGGTCGCGAAGGACGTAACCCGCGCCGCTCTCATGGGCGCTCGCGGGAACTCGGGCGTCATCTTCTCGCAGGTCGTCCGCGGCTTCGTCGAGGTGCTCGGCCGGCACGAGGGCGTGAGCACCGTTCTCCTGAGCCGGGCGTTCCGCGGCGCGAGTGACACCGCGTACCGGGCCGTGAAGCGGCCGGTCGAGGGGACGATGCTCACCGTCATTCGCGAGATGGCCGAGGAGAGCGAGCGCAAGGAGCACCGTGGACTCCATCCGAACGCGCTCCTGCAGGTCGTGCTAGCGCGGGGCGAGGATGCGCTCTCTCGCACGCCCGAGCTGCTCGAGGTCCTCCGAAACGCAGGCGTCGTCGACGCGGGCGGCGCCGGCCTCGTGGAGATCGCGCGCGGGATGGTGTACGGAGCGACGGGCCACGAGCTGCCCGAGGCGTCGGTCGAGAGCGAGTCGCTCGGCCTGGACGCGATTCATCAGGAGCTCTCGGCGTATCGCTACTGCACGGTCTTCGTCGTCGAGGGCGAGCAGCTCGACAAGGATGTGCTCGAGGGCCAGCTCGAGGAGATCGGCGACTCGCTCCTCGTCGTCGGCGACCCGACCGCACTCAAGGTGCACGTGCACACGGACGATCCCGGCCGCGCTCTCACGCTCGGCACTGCACTCGGTGCCGTCGAGGGCGTCGAGATCGCGAACATGCACGTCCAGACCGCGCAGCGCGAGGAGCGCCTGCTCGAGAGCGCGCCGGCTCCGAGCCTCGCCACGCTCGAGACAGGTCTCGTCGCCGTCTGCCCGGGGCGCGGGAACCGGCGCCTGTTCGAGAGCCTCGGCGCGACCCGTGTGATCGAGGGCGGCCAGTCGATGAACCCGTCGGCTGCCGACATCCTGGAGGCGATCGAAGCAGTCCCGACGGACACCGTTCTCGTCCTCCCGAACAACTCGAACGTCGTCCTCACCGCCGAGCAGGCGGCGGGGCTCACCGAGAAGAACGTGCGCGTGGTCCCGTCGAAGTCCGTGCAGGCGGGGTTCGCGGCGATGAGCAGGTTCGTGCCGACGTCCTCGCCCGACGAGAACGAGCAGGCGATGCGCGAAGAGCTCGAGGCAGCGGTGACGGGAGAGATCACCGTCGCGTCGCGCGATGCGAACCTCGACGGCGTCGAGATCCACGAGGGTGCCTACCTCGGGCTCGTGGACGACGTCGCGATCGCCTCCGGCCCGCAGCTCGACGCGGTCGTCCACGAGGTCGTCGACCGCGTGCTCGCAGGCGGCCAGAGCTACCTCACGATCCTCACCGGCGAGGACGCGCCGCAGCTCGACGGATTGCTGACTGCGCTCGAAGAGCGTCACCCGGACCTCGAAGCGCTCGACGTCCACGAGGGCGGCCAGCCGCACTATCCACTCCTCGTCGTCGCTCAGTGACCGACGCGACGCAGCCCATTCGCGTCCTCCTCGTAGAGGACTCCGAGGTCTATCGCGACTCCCTCGTGTTCCTTCTCGGGACCCGATCGGACGTCGACGTCGTGGCGGCCGTCGGCGACGGTGCGGCCGCGGTCCGGGCGTCGGCGGAGCACCAGCCCGACGTGGTCGTACTCGACTACCGCCTCCCCGACGTCGACGGTGCGGCCGTCGCCGCCGAGCTGCCCGAGCCGGTCGTCTTCCTGAGCGCCTCCGCCGGGCGCGACGAGTACGATGCCGCGTCGAGCGCGGGTGCTGCCCTCGTGCGGAAGGACGAGGGGATCGACGCGCTCCTCGTCGCAATCCGTGCGGCAGCCGGGAGGTGAGCTGGTGAACCTGACGAGCGAGAACACCGCGATCGTCCTCGACTCGACGTCGGACTATCCCGACGCGGCGGCGCGTTTCCCGAACATGCGCTTCGTGCCGCTGTACGTGCGCTTCGGCGACGAGACCTATCGCGACTACGTGGAGCTCGGTCCCGCCGCGTTCTACGAGAAGCTCCGCGTCTCCCCGGTCACGCCCGCGACCGCGCAGCCGACACCGCAAGACTTCATCTCGGCATACGAGGAGCTCGGCGCGTACGAGCGGATCTACTCGCTGCACGTGTCCTCCAGGGTGTCGGGCACGTTCCAGAGCGCCGAGCTCGCTGCGCAGGAGAGTGGCGGCAAGGTGCGTGTCGTCGACACGCAGACCGCGTCCCTCGCGATCGCGATGCTCTCGCACGCGATCCAGCGGAGGCTCGCGCGCGGGACCACCGACGAGGAGATCTCGGCGCTCATCGAGCGCTTCCACGCAGGATGTGACGTGCTGTTCACCGTCGAGACGCTCGAGTACCTCCAGCGCGGCGGCCGCATCGGTAAAGCGCAGGCGATCGCCGGAGGTCTGCTCAACCTGCGGCCCGTGCTGAGCGTCGAGGATGGAGAGGTGGTCGCGGTCGCGCGTGTGCGCGGGAAGCAGAAGGCGCTCGCCGAGATCGAACGCCGCTTCGTCGAGGCGACGACCGACGGGCCGGGTCTCCGCATCGCGATCGCGCACGCGGATGCCGAGGAGTGGGTCGGGACGCTCTCGGAGCTGGTCTGGCGCGTCCGGGCGGGCGCCGAGATCGAGTTCACCTCGACGCTGGGCGCGGTCGTCGGGACGCATGCGGGGCCGGGGGCCGTCGGGTTCTTCTGGTTCCAAGACTCGGACTGAGGCGGACTGAGCAGTGGCCCGCCGCCGGCGCGCTTCCAAGGTCGAGATCCTCTTCGAGACGCATTCGACGACGACCGACAACGAGCGGTGGGTCGCGTCCGGATGGCTCGACGGTCAGCTCTCACCGCTCGGGCGGCGGCAGGCAAGAGAGCTGGGGGACCGCCGGGCCGACGAGGAGATCGTCGCCGTCTTCTGCTCTGACCTCGGGCGCGCGGTCGAGACGGCGCAGATCGCGTTCGGCGGCCGCGGGCTGCCGATCTTCCACGACTGGCGTCTCCGTGAGTGCAACTACGGGATGCTCAACGGCACTGCGATCGCGCGCTTGGAGGTCGAGCGCACCAAGCATGTGCTCGACCCGTACTCGGGGGGTGAGAGCTACGTCGACGTCGTCGCGCGTGTGCGCAGCTTCGTCCAGGATCTTCCGGCCACCTACGCAGAGCGGCGGATCGCCGTGATCGGCCACTCCGCGACGAAGTGGGCTTTCGACCACATCCTCGAGGGAACGCCGCTCGACGAGTTGGTCGAGGGCTCGTTCCGGTGGCAACCGGGCTGGCTCTACACGCTCGCGATCGACGGCTGAGAGTCGACCGCGGGACCTATAGTGGTCTCCGGTCTGATGGGGACGATCGCTCGCATCTCCGTGCGCGGGTTCGCCGGCACCGACGCGCCCGAGAGCTGGCCGCGATCGCGGTCGGCGCCGAGATCGGACCGCCTGGCAGCTCCGGTCGAGTCCCTGCAAGGAGTCGGGCCGACGATCGCTCGGCGACTGGGAAAGCTCGGGCTCACGGCCGTCGACGACGTCCTCTGGCAGAGGCCACGGCGCTACGAGGAACCCGCCCCGACGAAGCGGATCTGTGACCTCTTCGGGGACGAGGAGGCGGTCCTCGAGGTCGTCGTCCGATCCGCGTCGAGCCGCCGGCGGGGCCGACTGGCGATCCTGACCGCGAAGGTCGCCGACGAGACGGGAGAGATCAGAGCCACGTGGTTCAACCAGCCGTGGCTCGGGGCCAAGCTCGTGCCCGGTGCGTCGCTCCGCATCCGCGGACGCGCCAACCGGCACGGCTTCGCCGTGTCCTCGTACGACCTCGACGGCGACGCCGAGACCGGGGACCTGGCGCCCGTCTACCCCGCGACGGAGGACGTCGCGCAGAAGACACTCCGACACGTCCACGCTCACGCGCTCGAGCTCGTCCGGGACGTCGGAGACGACCTTCCGGCGGCCGTGCTCGCGTCAGAGCGCCTTCCGCTGCGCGCGGACGCGCTCACCGTGGTTCACCGACCGCGATCGCTCCCGGAGGCAGAGGTGGGCCGCACGCGGCTCGCGTTCGACGAGCTGTTGATCCTCCGACTGGCGCTCCTGCGGGACGCCGCAGCCCGTGCGATCGCTTCTGCGCAGCCGCTCGGCTCCCCGGGCGAGCTCATGACCCGGTATCGCGAGTCCCTCCCGTTCGCGCTCACCGCCGACCAGGAGCGTGCAATGAGCGAGATCGACGCGGATCTCGATCGCGAGGTTCCGATGCAGCGACTCCTGCAGGGTGACGTGGGGTCGGGCAAGACCGTTGTCGCGCTGCACGCGCTCCTGCGTGCCGTCGAGGCTGGGCGACAGGGAGCTCTGATGGCCCCGACGGAGACACTCGCCGAGCAGCACTTCCTGACGATCGACGAGCTCTGCACGCCGCTCGGTGTGCGCGTCACGCTCCTCACGAGCTCGCTTCGCGCGAAGGAGCACACCGCCGCGCGCCAGCTCATCGCGTCGGGGGACGCACAGATCGTGGTGGGCACGCACGCGCTCATCGAGAAGGAAGTCGACTTCTCGGACCTCGCGGTCGCCGTCGTCGACGAGCAGCATCGCTTCGGCGTCGCGCAGAGGACGGCGCTCGTCGAGGGCCGCAGTCCGCACGTTCTCCACCTGACCGCGACGCCGATTCCGCGGACGCTTGCGCTCACCGTGTACGGCGATCTCGAGGTCTCCGAGCTCGCGCTCCCGCCGGCGGACCGCAAGCCCATCGTCACCGCGTGGGTCGACGAGGGCCGAAGCTCGGAGGCCTACTCAAGGCTGCGGCGGCATCTCGACGACGGGCGCCAGGCCTACGTCGTCTGCCCGCTGATCGAGGCGTCCGAGACGCGTGTGGCCCGGGCCGCCGAGGAGGAAGCCGAGCGGCTGCGCACGGCCGAGCTCCGAGGCTACCGAGTCGGCTGCCTGCACGGACGCCTGCGCCCGGCCGAGCGCCGGAGTGTGATGGCGAGCTTCAAGGCCCGCGAGCTGGACGTCCTCGTCGCGACGACCGTGATCGAAGTCGGGGTGGACGTCCAGAACGCGACGATCATGATCGTGCAGGAGGCAGATCGTTTCGGCCTGGCGCAGCTCCACCAGCTCCGCGGTCGGGTGGGGCGCGGGGCGGAGCAGTCCTACTGCCTGCTCGTCTCTCGGGCGAAGCAGGAGCTCTCCGAGACGGCCGCGGAGCGCATCGAGGCGATGGTCTCGACGACCGACGGCTTCGAGCTCGCCGAGCGCGACCTCGAGATCCGCGGCGAAGGTCAGCTTCTCGGAGCGCGGCAATCGGGCTACTCCGATCTGCGCTTCGTCCGCCTCCGCCGCGATCAGGCGTTGCTCGAGCGAGCGCGCGACGTCGCACGCTCGCTCCCGGGCGAGGGGTTCCTCGCCGACTCCGTCGACCGTCTGCTCGGCGAGGCCGAGCACCTCGGCGACTCGTGAGGATCGTCGCCGGCTCGAGAAAGGGCCATCGGATCGAGGCGCCGAAGGGCGTCGTTACGCGTCCGACCGGCGATCGCGTGCGCGAGGCGGTGTTCTCCATCCTCGGCTCGGTCGACGGCGCGCGCGTGCTCGACCTCTTCGCGGGCTCCGGAGCGATGGGGCTCGAGGCGCTCTCCCGCGGCGCCGCGAGTTGCGTCTTCGTCGAACACGACCGGCAGGCTGCGCGCGTCATCCAGGCGAACCTGGAGAAGCTCCGCCTCACGGGCGCTGTCGTCATCGGGCGCGACGCGGCCGCGGCGCTGCGGGACGAGCGAGACCGCGGTCGCCGCTACGACCTCGTCCTCGCCGACCCGCCGTACGAGGACTGGGAGCGCCACGAGTCCGGCCTTGCCGCGCTCATCCCGCTCGTGCTCGCCGACGACGGACTCGCCGTCATCGAGACCGCGGATCGGGTGGAGCCGGTGCTTCCTCTCGACCTCGTCACCACCCGGCGCTACGGTTCCGCGCGGATCACGGTGTTCTCAAGGTGATAGCAGCCATCTGCCCCGGCTCGTACGACCCCGTTACGAACGGGCATGTCGACGTCATCCGCCGTGCGGCTGCGATCTTCGACCGCGTCGTCGTCGGGGTGGTACGCGATCCCACCCACAAGCAGACGCTCTTCACTGTCGAGGAGCGCGTCGCGTTCCTCGAGGACGCGCTCTCGAGCACGGACAACGTGATCGTCGACGTCTTCTCCGAGCTCGTCGTCGAGTTCGCGCGCAAGCACGAGGCGACGACGATGGTGAAGGGCCTGCGCGTGATCTCGGACTTCGAGTGGGAGTTCCAGATGAACCATCTGAACCGACAGCTCGCGCCCGACATCGAGACGCTGTACGTCATGGCGAACCCGCTCTACAGCTTCGTCTCCTCGAGTGGCGTGAAGGAGATCGCGTCCTTCGGAGGTAGGGTCGACGAGCTCGTCCCTCCCGCAGTGGCGCGCCGTTTCGCGGAGCTGTACCCGGACGGCAAGCCGGGGGCTCCCGTCTCACCCTCCGAGTAGACTGGCGCCCCATGGACGTACTGGTTCTCATCGACAGGCTCGACGACCTCGTTCACAACGCGAAGGCCGTACCGCTCACCGACCAGGTTCGCCTCGACCGCGAAGAGATCTACGAGATCCTCGATCAGATGCGGGCGACGATCCCGGAAGAGATCAAGCAGGCGCGCTGGATCGTCAAGGAGCGGCAGGAGATGCTCGCCGAGGCGAAGCGGGAGTGCGACCGGATCGTCCAGGACGCGCGTGAGCAAGCGATGCGGGAGGCTTCGCAGACCGAGATCGTCAAGCTCGCCGAGAAGCAGGCCGACGACATCGTCGACGACGCCAAGCGCAAGGCGCGCGAGACGCGGCTCGAGATGGAGGACTGGGCCGACTCGATCCTGTCGACGCTGGAACTGAACCTCGACAAGTTCCTGACGGCCGTCAGGCGTGGGCGCGAACGGCTGCACGAGCGCTCACAGGAGACGGTTGTCGCAGGCATCGGGCCCGAGCCGATCGAGCCGGAAGAACCGGCCGAGTTCGATCGCTTCGGCTAGCAGCTAGGCAGCGGCCGATTCGGCCGAGAGCTCGCGGCACACGTCGATCGCGGAGTCGACGAATGCCTCCGCCGCGGCGCTTCGATGCCGGTCCGAGTGCCAGACGAGCCCGATCACCCGAGCTGGAACCCGTCCGTGGAGGTCGATCACCTCGATGCTCGGATCGTCCTCGTCGACTGTGAGCCTCGGGGAAACGGCCACGCCGACCCCGGCGCCGACCAGCCCCTGCACCGTGCCGTTGTTGTCGGAGCGGAACACGATGTTCGGCGCCCGGCCGGTCGACGCGAGCTGCGCCTCGACGTGGTCCATCGCGCTGCAGCGGTTGAAGCCGACGATCGGCTGGAGCACGATCTCCTTCAGCGTCGGCGGCCGCTTCGACGTCGCGAGTGGTGACCCGGACGGCAGGACGAGCACGTAGGGGTCGTGGAGCAGCTGAACGGTCGTGTACGGACCGCCTGCAACCGGAAGCGTCCAGAAGGTCAGGTCGAGGTCGCCGCGCTCGATCATCTCGAGCAACTCGCTCTCGTCCTGCGACTCGCGTAGGACGACCTCCACCTGCGGATGGCTGTCGGAGAACCGCCGGAGCAGACGGGGGATGATCTTCGCGCCGACGCTCTGGAACGTGCCGACTCGGAGACGGCCCGCGTCGCCAGCCTCGAGCGCGGCCATGTCCGCTTTCGCTGCGAGAAGCCTCGCCTGGATCGCGTCCGCGTGGCGCAGCAGGATCTGCCCCGCCTCGGTGAGGGAGATCGGTCGCGGCCCTCCCGGGCGTTCGATGAGACGGAGCCCGACGATGCGCTCCAAGGCGGCAATCTGCTGGGAGACGGCCGACTGCGTGTAGCCCAACCGCTCGGCGGCGCGCCCGAACGAGCCCTCGTCCGCGATCGTCTTGAGCGCGACGAGATGCCTGAGGTCGAGCCCGGGCCAACGATCAGATTCCATGATCGTAAGGTAGCAGCCGAACAGGAGGGCTAATGCTAGCCGCCCAGTGGTCGGACGGCGTTACGCTCATCCCATGACGATCGTGGATCTGAGGACGCTCGGTCTTCGTCCGGGCGAGGTCAAGAGAGAGACACTCGACGTCGAGGTCGAGCCTTTCGTGCTCGGTGGCCAACGCTACGAGTCGACGCCGCCACGCATCCCCGTCGAGGTCGAGATCTCGTACCCCGCCGGCGCGTCTCTGTTCGACCTCCGGCTTCGCGTGCACCTGGGCGGCGCCTGCATGCGGTGCCTCGGGTTCGCGGAGATCGAGCGAGATGTCGTTGCGCGTGAGTTCCACGACCCCGATTCACCGCCGGGGGACGAGCTCCGCTCGGACTACGTGGTCGACAACCAGCTCCACCTGACTACCTGGGCGCGCGACGCCATCGCCCTCGAGCTTCCGGATCAGATCCTCTGCCGGCCGGACTGCGCCGGGCTCTGCCCCGTGTGCGGCAAGGACCTGAACGTCGAGCCGCACGAGCACCTCGAGCGCGACCCCGATCCCCGGTGGGCCGCGCTCGAAGAGCTGCGGGACACTCTCTGATGGCCTAGCTCGAGAGCCGCACCTGCACGAGGCGGTAGGCGGCGATGCCCGCGAGCGCCGGGTCGCCCGAGCGGTACGCCTTCACGAAGAACTGCACGTTGTAGCCGTTCCTCGGCTTCGGAAAGTTCCCGTTCGGTGCGAGCTGGTACGTCACCCAGCCGTCGACGGTCGACGCCTGTCGGTCTCCACCCGCCGTGACCCTCGGCGTCGAGCGGACGAACACGAGCGCGTCGCGGATCACGAACCCGCGAGTGTCCTTCACCCGGACCCGAACCGTGATCGGCTGTGTCTTGCTTCTGACCGGGTTCGGCGAGAACTGGACGACCGACACGATCAGCCGTGCGGTCGACGGGACGCTCGTCGCGGGGATGGAGACCTCGCCGCTCGGCAGCCGAATCGCCCCGCTCGGCAATGGCTCCGTCACGACTGCCGACTCGCCGGACAGCACCGTCCTCGCGCCGATCGAGTTTCGGGCGGTGACGTTGAAGCGGATCTTGTGGTTCACGTCCGCCGCGGCGAGCCGATACGTCTGGCCGTTCGCGCCCGAGATCGAGACGCAGCTTCCGCCCTGCATGTTGCACTGCAACCAGCGGTACGAGTACGAGATCGGCTGCTTGCCGGTCCACGACCCCGGGTCGGCGGTGACAGTCGAGCCGACCAGCATCGTTCCTCGGACGCCGGGCGTCGACGTGTTCACCGGCGCTCCGACGACGACCGCGGTCGGATTGGACGCGGCCGTTCGCGAGCCGTCCGCGTTCATTGCGGTGACGCGAACCCGCATCCGCGAGCCCACGTCGGTGCTCGTGAGCCGGTAGCGATCGTCGGTCGCCCCGGAGACGATCGCGCAGTTCCCACCGTCGGGCTGGCCGCCGTCGGCTCCGCAGCGGACCCACTGGTAGGCGTACGAGATCGGCCCCGTTCCCGTCCACGTGCCGCGTGACGAGCTCAGGCGGACGCCCTGCTCGGCACGGCCGCTGATCGTGGGCTCGGCCGTGTTCGTCGGCGGTGTCGTCGGTGCTGCTGCTCCCTCACCGGACACGAGCACGAGGGCCACCAGCACGAGCGTCGCTCCGACTGCTCCTCTCGAAAACATCAACCCCTCCTTGGTCGACACCGTTTATGACGCCTCGCGGGCTCCGGTGCCGCGATCTCTTGCGGACCTCTTACACGGCCTTACATCCCCCTTACGGCGTCGTCTACGATGACGACGGCGCTCCGGCGCCTTCTCATGACGGACTGACCGGTCATTCCCGTTCTGGAGCACACGCCGCGGCGTGCGCGTCACCCACGGTCTCCGGAGGTCCGCTCGATGCGGGTACAGCTCGCGAACATCGCCAAGAGCCACGGCGCGCAGGTCGTCCTCGACGACGTCACACTCACGGTCGGACCACGGGCCCGGATCGGGCTCGTCGGGCCGAACGGCGTCGGCAAGTCGACGCTGCTACGGATCCTCGCGGGTGTCGACGAGCCGGATCGCGGGACCGTGGCGCGCTCACCTGAGACGCTCACGATCGGGTACCTCGAGCAGGAGCGCCGCAGCATGCACGACGAGTCGGTGCTCCGCGCCCTCGCCCGCACGACGGGCGTGCTCGCGGCCGAGTGGGAGCTCGAGGCGTCAGCGGCCGCGCTTGCCCGCGGTGAGCGAGCCGAAGAGCGCTACTCGCGAGCGCTGGACGCATTCGTCGCGCTGGGCGGCGGCGACTTCGAGCCGCGGGCGCGAGCCATTTGTGCCGACCTCGGGCTCGACGTCGACCTCGATCGAGACCGGGCCGCACTCTCGGGTGGCGAGTCAGCGCGCGTCGAGCTTGCGGCGATCCTCCTCTCGCGCTTCGACGTCCTCCTCCTGGACGAGCCGACGAACGACCTCGACCACGACGGGCTCGCGCGGCTCGAGTCGTTCCTCGGCACGTATCGGGGCGCGCTCGTTCTCGTTTCGCACGACCGCGAGCTGCTCGACCGCACTGTCGGGCGGATCGCTGCGATCGGGCCGCGATCGCATCGGCTGCGCGAGTGGGCCGGAGGGTGGAGCGACTACGTCGCTGCGCGTAATGCGGAGCGGCTGGCGCTCGTCGCCGAGTACGAGCAGGCCCGGACCCGTCGGAAGCAGCTCGCGGAGCTCTTGACGACGCGGCGGACGGAAGCGCGCGCAAAAGGCGATTCCTTGGGGAACAAGACCGGAGGTGCGGACAGGCGTGCGACGCACGCGCTCGAGACGAAGGTGCGACAGGCGGCGCGTCTGCTCGAGCGCAACGAGCTTCCGGAGAAGCCGTTCGAGCCGTGGGAGCTGCGGCTCTCGCTCCGCTCCGGCTCGCGTCTTTCGCAGCACGTCCTGAGCCTGGATGGGGCAGTCGCCCGGCGCGGGGACTTCGAGCTGGGCCCGGTCGATCTCGATCTGGTTCCCGGCGAGCGGCTGTCGATCGTCGGCCCCAACGGAGCCGGGAAGTCGACACTCCTCGGCATGCTGCTCGGTGAGGTGTCGTTGGTCGCCGGGAAGCGGAGCATCGCCCTTGGCACGGTGATCGGCGCGATCGGGCAGGACCGTGCGGCGTTCGCCGGCGACGCCGCACTCGTCGACGAGCTCGTCGCGCGAACGGGCCTCCCGCGTGTCGAAGCGCGCAGCCTGCTCGCGAAGTTCGGTCTCGGCGCCGAGCACGTATCCCGGGCCTGCTCGGACCTCTCTCCGGGCGAACGAACGCGCGTCCATCTCGCGGAGCTGCAGGCGCGAGGCGTCAACCTGCTCATCCTCGACGAGCCCACCAACCATCTCGACCTCGAAGCGGTCGAGCAGCTCGAGAGCGCGCTGCACGGGTTCGACGGGGCGCTCGTTGTCGTGTCGCACGACCGGCGCTTCCTCGAACACGTGGCACCGACGCGCGAGGTCGCGATCCCGCCGAGGTGACCCGCCCGTGTCAGGTCGCCTCGGCCGGGAGCGGGCCTACGGGCTCTTCGTGGGCACCTGGACGAGCCGGGTCCCGTAGACGCCGCCGAGGCTCGGATCGCCGTTGCGATACGCCTTCACGAAGAACTGGACGTTGTAGCCGTTCTTCAGCGGGAAGTCGCTCTCTGGCTGGAGCTTGTACGTGATCCACCCGTCGACCGCCGTGAGCCCGTTGTCGCCGCTGCTCGTGAGGAGCGGGGTCGACCTCCCTGGCCACGTCATTCGCGTCGATCGACTTCCCGCCGCCGGGGAGGTCGACGATGCCGCCCGAACCCGTGTCCGGGACGACGTCCGTGGCCGTCGAGAACGCGTCCCCGGAGCCCCGGCTGTTCTTCGCGACGATCTGGACGCGCAGCCGTCGCTTCACGTCCTCCTGCACGACCTTGTACGTCTTGGCCGTCTTGCCCGTGGCCTTGCAGGCGTTGCCGTCCCCGTCACAGCGCAGCCACTTGTACGCGTACGGCGACGGTGAGCGCATGGCGCCCGACCTGACGTGGTTCCATGATTCCCTCCTCTGTTGACGGCTGCTCAGAGTCTTGCAACCGAGGCGTCGAGCGCCTCTGGCTATACTCCGCAGCCGCTCATGGCCGTTCCGAAGCGAAAGACATCGAGGTCGAGGCGCGACAAGCGCCGCGCGCAGCACGGGATCTCGGTCCCGCACGTGCAGGTCTGCCCGACGTGCAGGCAGCCGAAGCGACCTCATCGCGTCTGCCCGAACTGCAAGACGTACAAGGGCCGGGACGTCGAGCCGCTCCGCATCGACGCGCCGTAAAGTCCCACCCGTGATTCGGGTCGCGGTCGACGCTCTGGGGGGAGACCGCGCGCCCGACGAGATCGTTGCCGGTGCGGAGGCCGCCACGTCCTCCCATATCGCCCCGACTCTCTTCGGCCCGGCCGGGCTCGAGACGCACGGCCTTGCACTCGCCGAGACGTCCGAGTCGATCTCGATGGACGACCACCCGGTCGACGCGGTCCGCGCGAAGACGGATTCGTCGCTCGTGCGCGCCGTACAGGCGGTCGCCGTCGGGGACGCCGACGTCGTCGTGTCCGCGGGAAACACGGGCGCCATGCTCGCCGCGTCGCTCCTGCACATCCGGAGACTTCCTGGCGTCCACCGACCCGGAATCGCCGTCGTCATCCCGACGAAGCGCGGTCCGACCGTCCTCATCGACGCCGGGGCGAACGCGGACGCCCGCCCGGAGCACCTGTTGCAGTTCGCGCACATGGGATCGGTCTTCGCCGAGGAGATCCTCGGTATCGAGTGGCCGGAGGTGCGGTTGATGTCGATCGGCGAGGAGGACGAGAAGGGCAACCAGCTGACGATCGACGCGCACGAGCTACTCCGCGCCGCGGATCTCCGGTTCACGGGGAACATGGAGGGTCGGCGTCTGCTCGAGGGCGGCGCAGACGTCGTCGTGGTCGACGGCTTCACCGGAAACGTCGCCTTGAAGACGCTCGAGGGAACGATCGGGGCGCTGCTCGACGCGCTCCGTACGGAGCTCGGCTCATCCGTCCGCGGGAGGCTCGGCGGATTGCTGATCAGACCCGGTGCGAAGAGGCTCCGCGAACGCCTCGACCCGGAGACGTACGGCGGCGGCTACCTGCTCGGGCTCAACGGTCTGGTTGTCATCGCGCACGGGTCGAGCTCGCGAATCGCCGTCGCGAACGCCATCCGTCTCGGCGCCCGCGGAGTCGAGCATCGGGTGGTCGAGCGGCTCCAGGAGCGCTTGCCGTCCGGCGTGTTAGAGTCGGCGCGCTCCACGACCCCGACGGCAGAGAGGTGAGATTTCAGGCATGGCGACTTCGCGTGAGGAGATTCTCGAGCAGGTCAAAGGCGCGCTGAGCGAGAAGCTCGGTATCGACGAGAGCGAGATCACGGAAGACGCGTCGTTCGAGGAGGACCTCGGCGCGGATTCACTCGATCTGGTGGAGGTCGTGATGGACCTCGAGGACCAGTTCGGGCTGAAGATCCCCGACGAGGACGCCCGCGAGCTCACGACCGTCGGCAAGGCGATCGACTACGTCATCGCGCATCAGGGCTGAGTCAGACGCACCGGCCGGGGTGCACGAGCTCGGCCGCCTGATCTCGGAGCTCCCCGCCGACAAACTGGAGCAGGTCTTCACGCACGCCTCTTGGGCGGACGATCGGGCGTCGTCGTACGAGCGTCTGGAATTTCTGGGCGACAGCGTCCTCGAGCTTGCGATCGCGCGAGCGGTGTTCGATCGTTTCGGCGCGGCCTCGGAAGGGCGCCTCGCGAAGATCCGCGCCCACGTCGTGTCGCGCCAGAGCTGCGCCGCGGTGGCGAAGGAGCTCGGGCTCGGCGACCGGCTCCTCGACCGCGCGCGCGAAGCACCGAAGGACGAGCTGCAGAGGATCTCGCGCAGCCGGAACGTCCTCGCAGCCGTGCTCGAGGCCGCCATCGCGGCCGTGTACCTCGAGATCGGGTTCGAGCGCATCGAGCCAGCCATCGTGGAGGCGTTCAGCGAGCGGATCGAGTACGCCCGCTCGAGCCACGTCGACTACAAGACGGAGCTCCAGGAGGCGCTCGCCCGGTCGGGCAAGCAGGTGCACTACACCGTCCTCGAGGTCGAGGGCCCACCGCACGACCGGCGCTTCGTCTGCGCGGCGCACGTCGCCGGCGAGCAGCTCGGCGTGGGTCGCGGCTCGACGAAGAAGGCCGCCGAGCAGGAAGCGGCTCGTCAGGCGCTCGAGGCGCTCGGCGTCGTGCCCGAGCGCATCTAGCGGCCCGGATGCCCGATCAGTTCTCGCGCTGCAGCGCGAGCATCACGCCACGAGCCGTCCCACCAGGCGCCACGGCGAGGTGGAGCACGCGTGGCGTGCACGAGTAGGGCACGGAGCTCGACGGCCTGTGGATCGACGGTTCGGTATCCGGGCCCGGCAGGAAGCCGCCATGTCGATCGTGCGGGCCGTCCGCCGCAACGGCGAGAATGCCGCCTCGGTGCACCTGCGCACGCTTCGTATCCGCGGTTTCAAGTCCTTCCCGGAACCGGTCGAGATCTCACTCGAGCCCGGCGTCGCGGTCATCGTCGGGCCGAACGGCTCCGGCAAGTCGAACATCGCCGACGCGATCGTCTGGGCAGCGGGGTCGCTGACACCGTCGGAGCTGAGGGCGGAGAAGCCCGACGACGTCCTCTTTGCAGGAGGTGCCGACCGCAAGCCCGCTGAGCACTGCGAGGTCGAGCTCGTCTTCGACAACGAAGACGGGACGTGGCCGGATCTCGACTTCTCGGAGGTTTCGATCGCGCGGCGGCTCGTGCGCGGTGCGGAGGGGCAGTACCTCGTGAACCGCGCCTCCGTGCGGCGAACCGACCTCGTCGAGATCCTCTCCGACGTCGGGCTCGGTGCGGCGATGCACTCGATCGTCGGCCAGGGGAAGGTCGAGCAGGTGCTCGCCTCGAAGGCCGAGGATAGGCGCGCGTTCGTGGAGGAGGCCGCCGGGCTCGGCAAGTTCAAGCGTCGGCGCCATCGCGCCGAGCTGAAGCTCGCACGCGTCGCGGTGCAGGTGGAACGCGCGCGGGACGTCGAGGAGGAAGTGCGCAAGCGCCTGCGGCCTCTGGCAATGCAGGCCACGGCGGCCGAGCGCGCCGAGAAGCTCGGACTCGAGATCGCGGCGCTCAACGCACGCATCGCACAGCTCGACCTCGCGGACTCCGGCGCCCGGCGCGCGGAGGCCGAGGAGCGACGCGATACGGCGGCGTTCTCGCGGCGCGGTGCCCAGGGTCGGCTCGAGGGCCTGCTCGGCGACCGGGCACGGGCCGAGGAGGAGCTCTCCGACGCCGCGGGGAGACGCGAGTC
Organism: uncultured Gaiellaceae bacterium; assembly: GCA_963736935.1. Lineage (GTDB taxonomy): Bacteria > Actinomycetota > Thermoleophilia > Gaiellales > Gaiellaceae > GMQP-bins7. The sequence goes on from CAVTQX010000018.1 coordinate 91,840, forward strand.
GGCGGTTGCCGCTCGCTACCGGCTGCAGGGAGGGATCGAGCGGCTGGGGCTGCGCGCCGAGTCTGCGACCGCGCTCCTCGAGCGGTTCCGGGCGGAGGCGCCCGCCGACGTCGAGCCCGAGCCGGTCACCGACATAGCTCGCCTCGAGCACGAGGCGATCGAGACGGCCGAGGCGGCGCGCAACGCCGAGCGGGAGCGCGTCGCGCTGCTCGAGCGCACCGAGCTCGTACGCGAGCGTGTACGAGCGCTCGACCAGGCGCTCGCGGAACAGGAGGGCCTGCCGCCGGCGGCACGGGCGCTCGCCGAGGACGGTGCGCGGCTCGCGCTCTCGGCGGTCGACATTCAGCCCGGCGGGGAGCGCGCGGTTGCGGCGGCCCTGCGTTCACGGGCGTCGGCGATCCTCGCCGACGACCCGGCCGTCGGACTTGCCTTGCTACAGCGTTCGCGGGCGGCGGGCCTCGGCAGCCTCACGGTTCTCATCGGGCGGTCGCCCCAGGACCTCGTCGGCGAGTACCCGGTGGTCGCGTTGGAGTCGCTCCTCGACGCCGCAGCACCTTCCGTCACGGCCGAGGGCTTCGGCTACGACCCCGGTCGTGGCGAGCTGTGGTTCGTGGGGGAGACGGCCGAGGCGGTGCTGCTCGAGCTGCAGGGGCGGCGCAGCGCACTGCACACGGAGGCGAAGGAGCTCGGGGCCCAGCTCGAGGAGGCGATCAGGATCGCGGGCGAGAAGGCCGACCATGCGCGCGTCGCGGAGGCCGCATATGGGAAGGTTCCGCGTCGCCGTGCCGCGACGCTCGATGCGCGCTTGCATGCACGGCTCGTCGAGCTCGCGACCGGGTTGCGCGAGGGTATCGACGGCGCGGAGCGGGCTGCTGCCCGCTTCGAGGCTCCTCTGCGTGCGCGCGTCGACGCCGGCTCCACGCGAGCCGGAGAGCTGGGCGAGGCGCTGCGCACACTTGGCGCGTCCGAGGTGAGCATCCGGCAGGAGCTCGACGAGGCTTCGAGCGCACTCACGGCGGCAGAGGTCGAGATCGCGCGCATCGACGCAGAGGCGGGCGACGCGACGAGGAGACTCGAATCGGCAGGTGAGGTCGATCCGGCGGAGGGCGACGACCGCGAGGAGCTCACTGCGAGGGTGACGAGGCTCGAAGCGAGGCGCATCACGCTCGGACAGGTCAATCCGCTCGCGCGCGAGGAGTACGAGGCCGAGAAGGAGCGGCTCACCGACTTGAAGATGCAGCGCGAGGACCTCGAGCGGAGCCTCGAGGAGCTCGACGCACTCTGCGCCGAGCTCACCGCGACGGTCGAGCGGCGCTTCGCAACCACCTTCGAGGCCGTCGCCGAGCACTTCGAGGAGGTCGCCTCCACGCTGTTCCCGGGCGGCGAGGGTCGGCTCCGACTGGTCGAGCCCGAGGACGAGGGCGGCGAGCCCGGCATCGAGGTCGAGCTCCGTCCAGCGGGCAAGCGGATCACGCGGCTCTCGCTGCTCTCCGGAGGCGAGAAGGCGCTCGGCGCGATTTCGTTCCTTTTCGCGCTCTTCCTCGCGCGACCTTGTGCCTTCTACCTCCTGGACGAGGTCGAGGCCGCGCTCGACGATACGAACATCGCGCGTTTCGTCGAGCTCCTGCGCCGGTACGCGGATCGCGCGCAGTTCGTCGTCGTCACGCACCAGAAGAGGACGATGGAGGCCGCCGATATCCTCTACGGCGTGACGATGGGGCCGGACGGCGTGTCGCAGGTCGTGTCGCGCCGTCTTCCGCAGCACCAACAGCAACAGCCCCTCGCCGCGACGGCGTGAGCTACACCTGGGCCGAGCTGCTCGGCGACGAGGTCACGGCCGCCGACGAGCCCGAGCGCACGGGGCTCCTCGGACGCATGCGCGACTCTCTGGCGAAGAGCCGGCGCGCGTTGACCGCCGAGCTCGCATCGGCCGCATTCGACTCCTCCGACGACGAGGCGTGGGAGCGCCTCGAGGAAGCGTTGATCCGCAGCGACGTGGGCGTGCCGGCGACCGCGGAGATCGTGCAGAGACTCGAGGCGCGCGGCGTGACCGGATCGCTCGAGGAGCCGCTCGTCGAGGAGGTCGAAGCGCTCTTCGGCGAGCCGCCGACGCTTGCGCTCGACGCGAAGCCGAGCGTCGTTCTGGTAGTCGGGGTCAACGGCACCGGGAAGACGACGACGATCGGGAAGCTCGCTCGCAAGCTTTCGGAGCACGGACGCTCGGTGCTCGTCGGAGCGGCCGATACGTTCCGCGCCGCCGCGGAGGAGCAGCTCGAGATCTGGGCGGAGCGCGCTGGCGCCGACTTCGTCGGCGCTCCGCGCGGCGCGGATCCCGCGGCCGTCGCCTTCGACGCCGTCGAGGCCGCCCGCGCGCGTGGACGCGACGTCGCGATCGTCGACACTGCCGGTCGGCTGCACACGCAGTCGAACCTCATGGCCGAGCTCGAGAAGGTGCGTCGCGTCATCGGCGGGCGCATCGAAGGCGCTCCGCACGAGACGCTGCTCGTCGTCGACGCGACGACGGGGCAGAACGGACTGCAACAAGCCAGGCTGTTCCGGGAGGCGGTGGGCGTCACTGGCGTCGCGCTCACGAAGATCGACGGGAGTGCACGCGGAGGAGTCGCGATCGCGATCGCCGTCGAGCTCGGCCTATCGGTGAAGCTCGTCGGCGTGGGTGAGGGCGTCGACGACCTGCGGCCGTTCGACGCCGCGGACTACGCGCGGGCGCTCCTGACCGCCTGATCAGAATCACTCGATCGAGGGCTATAGCGCGTTGCACGCGCGCACCCACCCGCGTACGCTGTGACGGACCCTGGAAGCGACGCGGGGAAGAAGGAGGACTGGGAATGGCAGTCGCGATGTACATGCACTGGCCGGGAGTGACCTCCGACCAGTACGACGCCATCATGGCCAAGCTGGGCCTCGATGCGAACCCGCCTGCCGGCGGTGTTCTGCATATGGCGACAGTGACCGACGAGGGTGTCGAGGTGTGCGACATCTGGCAGACCGAGCAGGCCTTCAACGGCTTCCTCCAGCAGCGGCTGCTGCCCGTCGTGAGCGAGCTCGGGATCAGTGGTGAGCCCGACGTACGAGTGGTTCCGCTCCACAACCTCTATGCCGCCGATGCGGACATGATCGACCGCATCGGCTCCATCTCACTTCCCGCTGCGGTCGCGAGCTGGGCCAGCTGATCTCGCGTTCGGAGGCGCGACCTCACGGCCACGCCTCCGAACGAGACCCTTCTGGCACCCGGGTGCCGCCTCCACCTTGTACTGCGTGATGTGCGGGTTGTGCGCAGTGAACTGAATCTCGACGACGCTGATCGTCTTTCCCGCACGTGTCTTCGCGGCCTGTAGCGCCGCGTCGTGGATTGCCTACTCGAGCGTGGCAGGCTGCTCGCTGTCCGTTAGTGCGTCCGAGATTTCGACCCAGGCGACCTCGTCGTGACCGTGGATCTCCTCGCTGTACCTGATCCCGGCGCCGCCGTGAGCCGCGGACGCGTGGCGCACGGTTCGCGCATTCGTGCACGAGCCGGTCCGAAGCGCTCGCCGAGCAGGCTCAGGAGCCGCGTCGATCCCTCCACGTCCGCGAAGAGCAGGGTGACGGTGCCGGTCGGCAGACGCGGGTGGCGACGTCACGGGCGAGTCTAGGAGCCGAATGCCGCGACGTACACTTCCCGACCGTGTTCGACACCCTCTCCGACAAGCTGCAGGCAACGCTCGGCGGGCTCGGCCGCGGCGGGCGCCTCGACGAGGAGGCGATCTCGAAGGCGATGCGCGAGATCCGTCTCGCTCTGCTCGAGGCGGATGTCAACCTCGAGGTCGCCCGCGACTTCACCAATGCCGTCAAAGAACGCGCGCTCGGCCAGGACGTCCTGAAGAGCCTCACTCCCGGCCAGCAGGTCGTGAAGATCGTCCACGAGGAGCTCACCGCGCTCATGGGCTCGGGCGATTCGCGACTCGCTTTCGGCCGGCCGCCGACCGTGATCCTGCTCGCCGGCCTTCAGGGCTCGGGCAAGACGACAGCAGCGGCGAAGCTCGGGCTCATGCTCCGCCGGGACGGGAAGCACCCGGGCCTCGTCGCCTGCGACCTCCAGCGCCCGGCGGCGATCGACCAGCTCGAGCAGCTCGGCAAGCAGATTCGAATGCCCGTATACGCGCTCGACAGGACCGACCCGGTGGCAGCGGCGCGGCTCGGTCTCGAGGCGGCGCGCCAGGCCGGGCTCGATGTCGTCGTCCTCGACACCGCCGGCCGGCTGCACGTCGACGAGGAGCTCATGGCGGAGCTCGAGCGCGTCGCGGCGGAGACGAAGCCGACGAACGTGCTCCTCGTCCTCGATGCGATGACAGGGCAGGAGGCCGTCAACGTCGCGCTTGCGTTCCAGGAGCGGGTCGCGTTCGACGGCGTGATCCTGACGAAGCTCGACGGCGACGCTCGCGGAGGCGCAGCCCTCTCGGTGCGGGCCGTGACCGGCCGGCCGGTGAAGCTCGTCTCGGTCGGCGAGAAGCTCGACCAGCTCGAGTACTTCCATCCGGACCGCATGGCCTCGCGCATCCTCGGCATGGGCGACGTGCTCACGCTCATCGAGAAGGCGGAGGCCGCCGTCGAGGTCGACGAGCAGGCCGAGATGGAGAAGCGCATCCGCGCGGGCGAGTTCACGTTCGACGACTTCCTCGCCAGCTACCGGATGATCCGGCGCATGGGGCCGCTGCAGGGTGTCATGAAGCTGATCCCGGGAATGGGGAAGCAGCTGCAAGGCCTCGACCTCGACGAGAACCAGCTCGCGCGGGTGGAGGCGATCGTCCTCTCGATGACTCCCCAGGAGCGCCGTATGCCCCACGTCATCTCGATGCAGCGCCGTCGCCGCATCGCGGCGGGGAGCGGGACGTCGCTCGACGAGGTGAACAAGCTCATGGCCGCCCGCAAGCAGATGGCGAAGATGATGAAGCAGGTCGCGAAGGGCAAGATGCCGACGCTCCCACCGGGGATGAGCGCGCCGAGACGCTAGCCTTCCCTCTCCACTACGCAGAAAGGTTCGTTTGAGCACATGGCAGTGAAGATCAGGCTGACTCGCGTCGGCTCCAAGAAGAACCCGATCTACCGGGTCGTCGTGGCGGATTCGCGCTCGCCGCGGGACGGCCGGTTCATCGAGATCGTCGGGCGCTACAACCCGCAGACCGATCCGTCCACGATCGACCTCGACGAGGCCAAGATCAAGGATTGGATGTCGAAGGGGGCGCAGCCGACGGAGCCGGTGTCGCGGCTCATCAGGGCCGCCGGAATCTCCGGTTGGCGCAGCGGGGTGGCCGAGCTCCTCGAGTGGCTCGCGCGGCGGCTCGTCGACGAGCCGGAGGCCGTGCGCGTCGAGACCGAAGAGCGTGAGGGCGCGATGGTCTTCCACCTCCATGTCGCGCCGGACGACGTCGGCAAGGTGATCGGGAAGCAAGGCCGGATCGCGCGGGCTCTCCGCAGCATCGTTCGCGCGGGCGGTGCCCGGGCGGACGAGCGTTACATCCTCGAGATTGCCGACTGACCCCGAGCACGAGCTCGTCGGCGTCGGGCGCGTCGGACGTCCCCACGGCCTTGACGGCGCGTTCGTCGTCGAGCACGGAAGTGCGGAGCCGGGGCGGTACGACATCGGCGCCGAGCTTCTCGTCGACGGCGTGCCGGCTCGCGTCGAGATCTCGCGGCAGGTCGGAGGCGCGCGATACGCGATCAAGCTCGACCGGCCCGTCACCCGAGGCGCCGAGCTCGCCGTGCGCCGAGACGCGCTTGCACCGCTCCCGGAGGACTCCTACTACGTCGCCGACCTCGTCGGGCTCGACGTCCTGGACGAGAGCGACGTGCGGGTCGGGATCGTTCGAGACGTACTGCCAGGCCCCGCCAACGACGTGCTCGAGCTCAACACGGGCGCTCTGCTGCCTCTCGTCGAGGACTGCGTTCGCGAGATCGACCTGGCGGGACGCCGCATCCTTCTCAATCCCGGCTTCATCGGCTGACGGCTACGGTTCGGCGTCGTGCGCCTCGACGTCTTCACGCTCGTGCCAGACGCCTTCGCGTGGGTGCGCGAGCGCCGTCCGTTGGCGGCGGTCCTCGGCTCCGAGCTCGAGCTTCGCGTCTTCAACTACCGCGACTCGACGCCCCTCACGGCCGGCCAGGTCGACGACGATCCGTACGGCGGTGGTCCGGGAATGGTGCTTCGCGTCGACGTCGTCGCGGCCGCGTTCGAAGCGGTCTACGACGGAGTTCCGGGCCACCGCATCGTGGCGCTCTCCCCGCAGGGGAGGCAGCTCGACCAGGAGCTCGTCGAGGAGCTCGCGACGGAGGAGGCGCTGACGCTGCTCTCGGCGCGGTTCGAGGGCTTCGACCAGCGCATCCTCGATCACTTCTGCACGGACGTCGTGTCGATCGGCCCGTATGTGCTCTCGGGCGGCGAGATCCCCGCGCTCGCGCTCGTCGACTCCATCGCGCGTCGCCTGCCTGGTGCTCTGAGCGAGGGCTCGGGCGAGGTCGAGAGCTTCTCCGCCGCCCTGGACGGCGGCCTCGAGTACCCGCACTACACGCGGCCGGCCGAGTTCCGCGGGTGGGGAGTCCCCGAGATCCTGCTCTCCGGCGACCACGCCAGGATCGAGGCCTGGCGACGCGAACACGTGAGAGCGGTCTCATGAGTGACACCGAAGAGCGCATCACGCCGACCACCGGACCGCCTGAGCTGACGGACGGCCAGCACGACGCCGACTGGCGGATGCCACGCGAGTACGCGCAGCCGCCGCCTCCCGCGCCGCCCTTCTCGTGGCCGGTTCCGCCTCCCGGAACCGACATCACGGCCCCGCAGCACGACTTCCACCACCCGCTCGATCGCGTCACAGGGCGTCTCCCGAGGCGGATGAGAATCGCCGTCGACTGGATCGTCACGATCGTCGGCGCCATCGCGATCGTGCTCGCGATCAAGGCGTGGGTCGTTAACCCCTATCGGATTCCGTCCTCGTCGATGGAGCCGACGCTGCACTGCGCTCGACCGGCGGCCGGCTGCGAAGCGCGGTTCTCCGATCGCGTGCTCGCGAATCGCTTCATCTACCACTTCCGCGATCCCGCGCGGGGCGACGTCATCGTGTTCGAGACGCCGCCCGCGGCGAAGCAGAAGTGCGGAGCGGGCGGAACCTTCGTAAAACGCATCATCGGGCTGCCCAACGAGCGGGTACAGGTGCGCCTGCGGCGGGGCGCGGCGTACGTCTACGTGGACGGGAAGCGCCTCGACGAGCCGTACATCGAGAACGACCGCCGCGACATAGGGCCGGAGGAGACGTTCCGCGTGCCCGCGGGCCACTACTTCGTCATGGGCGACAACCGCTCGCAGTCCTGCGACTCGCGCGTCTGGGGCTCGGTCCCGCGCAACAACATCATCGGCGAGGTCTTCATGACCTACTGGCCGCCTCAGCGGATTTCCTTTCGCTAACATGCCGCGTCGGCCCTCGGGCCCTCCTCTCCTATGAACACCGTCATCGAGAGCCTCGAGCAGCGCAATATGCGCACGGACCTGCCTCAGTTCAAGGCGGGCGACACGCTGCGCGTCCACTTCAAGGTGATCGAGGGCACCAGGCAGCGCATCCAGGTGTTCGAGGGGATCTGCATCAAGCGCCAGGGCTCTGGCTTCCGCGAGACCTTCACGGTTCGCAAGCAGTCCTTCGGCGTCGGCGTCGAGCGGACGTTCCCGCTCCACTCGCCGAAGATCGAGAAGCTCGAGGTCGCCGCGATCGGCGACGTCCGCCGCGCCAAGCTCTACTACCTCCGCAAGAGAGTGGGGAAGAAGGCGCGCGTCCGCGAGCTCCGACAGAGCTAGCGTCTATTCTCGGCCGCGTGGCTCGATCCAGCGGCCAGCGTCTCCTCGGGTTCGACCGCAAGCTCGACGCGCGCTTCGTCGCAGGCGCCGACGAGGCCGGGCGGGGGTCGCTCGCAGGCCCGCTCGTGGTCGCAGGCGTGCTCTTCGACTACGAGGAGCTCCGCGGTCCACGCGTCCGTCCGCTCGCGTCGCTGAACGACTCGAAACAGGTGTCGGTGGAAGAGCGTGAGACGCTGTTCGAGGCCGTCGGCGCCTGCGCAGCGGGGATCAGCGTGCGTGTCGTGCCGGTGGGGACGATCGACCGGAACGGGCTGCACCGCTCGAACCTCGCAGGTCTCCGTGCCGTGCTCGCCGATCTCCACCCGCCCGCCGAAGTGTGCCTCGTCGACGGTTTCCGCCTCGGGCCGTCCGCGCCGCCTCACCGTGCCGTCGTCGACGGAGACGCGCGAAGTGCCGCCATCGCAGCGGCGTCGATCGTCGCCAAGGTCGTGCGCGACCGCGTGATGCGACGGCTCGACGCTCTCTATCCGAACTACGGCTTCGTCTCGCACGTCGGCTACATCACGCCTGCACACAACGTCGCTGTGCGCGCCTTCGGCCCGTCGGAGCTCCACCGCCGCTCGTTCCAGGCCGCCTGTTACGAGGCTGCGTGAACCGGGGCGAGCGAGTCGCCCTTCGCCACTACCGACTCCGCGGCTACCGCCTGCTCGCGGCGAACGCGCGCGTCGGCCGCTTCGAGCTCGACCTCGTCCTGCGGCGTGGTGGCCGCGTCCTCGTCGTCGAGGTGAAGGAGAAGAGCGGGCCGGCGTTCGGACACCCGCTGGAGATGATCGACGACGAGAAGGCGCGCCACGTGCGCGCCGCGGCCGCAGGGTGGCTCGCAGCGCATCCGGAGGTCGCTGGGCTCGACGTCGCTTTCGAGGCTGCAGGCGTGCGCGGTCGCCGTGTCGAGCGCGTTCCGCTGACGTAGGACCGTCGAGCGCGCCGTCGAACGAGCCTTCATGGCTCCGACGCAGGCCGCCCTGTACCGCGACCTCTCCGACGATCTGCACCTGTCGTGGTCGGAGCAGGAGCTGCCCGAGCGCGAGCGCACGAAGCACGTCCATCGCCTGCACCCGTACCTCGGGAAGTTCGTGCCCCAGCTCGTGGAGGCGCTCCTCGGCCGGTACGTGCGCCCCGGTGGTCGCGTCCTCGACCCGTTCGCCGGCTCGGGGACGACGCTCGTCCAATGTCTCGAGTCGGGATACGACACCGTCGGGATCGATGTCGCGGCGTTCAACTGCCTGCTCATGCGCGTGAAGACGGCGCGACACGACCCGTTCCAGCTCCAGACCGACATTCGGGACGTCCTCGGGAGAAGAGGCCGGTCGTCAGGACGACCGCACGGCTATGTCCGAGAGTGGTTCGCGCCACGGGCCGCCGCCGAGCTCCTGCATTTCCGATCGCTCGTGGACGGGTACGCGAACGCGGACGTGCTGCGGGTCGTCCTCGCCCGGGCGGCGCGATCCGCGCGACTGACGACCCACTTCGACCTCGAGTTCCCGCGGACGCCACAGCGTGAGCCGTACTGGTGCCACAAGCACCGACGCCAGTGCACCCCGGTCCAGGAGGCAGAGAAGTTCCTTCGCCGCTACCTCCTGGACACGCTCGAGCGGATCACCGCGTTCCAGCGCGTTCGCAGCAAGGCGCACGGCGCGGAGGTCGTCCACGGTGACTCCGCCGACGTCGTGCTCGAGGGCAGCTTCGACGCGATCCTCACGTCGCCGCCCTATCCGGGCCTCATCGACTACCACGAGCAGCACCGGTACGCGTACGAGCTGCTCGGTCTCGACGACAGGCGCGATCGCGAGCTGGGCGCCGCGACGCTCGGCACGAGCCGTCGAGCGCTCGAGGGGTACGTCGAGGGCATCGGGCGGGTTCTGCGCGTCCAGTCGCAGCGGCTCGAGCGGGACGCCCCCGTGATCGTCGTCGTGAACGATCGCCGCGATCTCTACCCGACGATTCTCGAACGGAGTGGGTTGCGCCTCGTCGATCGTCTCGAGCGCCACGTCAACCGTCGCACCGGGCGGCGGTCGGGCGAGTACTTCGAGTCGATTCTCGTCTGTGTACGGGAAACGTAAGGCGCGTCCGAACCGGCCGACACCGGGGGTAGCCTGGCTCGCAGGCAGGTCCACGAGAAAGGGGTAGATCGACATGAGAAAGCTCTGGCGCCGGCCCTCGCCGGCCATGGTCGTCGCGTGCGCGGCGCTCCTCGTCGCGCTCAGCGGCACCGGCATGGCGGCGGCGACTCAGCTCGCTCGGAACAGCGTCGGGACGCCGCAGCTGAAAGACGGTGCCGTGGCGAACGCCAAGATCAAGAACAACGCAGTCAATTCCGCGAAGGTCGCGGCGCGCTCGCTGCTCCGGTCGGACTTCGCGCCCGGCCAGCTTCCCGCTGGCCCCGTCGGCCCGCAGGGGCCTGCAGGGCCGCAGGGTGCCGCGGGTCCGGCCGGCCCTGCCGGTGCCATTGCCGCTGTCACTGTGCGCCAAGCCTCGGTGAACGTCCCGGGCTCGTCCGCCGACAGGCCGACTGCTGTCCCACCAGGACCCAACACGTTGTGGGTCACCCGGACCGTCGACGTGAACTGCAACTCCGGTGAGCGGGCGATGTCGGCCGGCACAGGCTGGAGCGCGGACGCGAACGATCTCGAGCTCGCGACCGTCTACATGAAGCCGGTCTTCCAGGGCACCGGGCCCGTCACGGGATTCACGGCGAAGGGCGCGAACAACGCACGGGACGGACAGGATCACGCGTTCACGCTCTACGTCCTCTGCTACGCAGCCTGAACGGCTCGTAGGTGATTCGGCGCGAAGGCGTCACCCACTGGTGACGCCTTCGCGCCTAGCGTGGCGACGTGCTCGCTCGCGCGCTCACGCACGCGCTCGTCGGCCTCGAGCCGCGGAAGGTCGAGGTCGAGGCCCACCTGCAGCCGGGCATCCCGGGGTTCGCGATCGTAGGGCTCGCCGACCGGGCGTGCCAGGAGGCGAAGCATCGTGTCCGCAGCGGCGTCGTCTCCGCTGCGCTCGAGTGGCCGGTCAACCGCCGGATCACCGTCAATCTCGCGCCCGCTGCGCTCCGCAAGGAAGGGTCGGGCTTCGACCTCCCGATCTCGCTCGCCGTCCTCGGAGCGACGAGGCAGCTACCGCCCGAGCGGCTCGCCGAGCACGCGGCGGTCGGTGAGCTCGCGCTCGACGGACGGGTCAGGCCGGTCCCGGGGACCCTCGCCGTTGCTGAGGGAGCCAGACGAGCGGGGCTGGCGCACGTCGTCTGCGCGGCGGAGTCGGCGGCGGAGGCGGCACTCGCAGGCATCCAGCCCGTGCCCGTGCGACATCTCGGCGAGGTCGTCGCGTACTTCCGCGGCGAGATCTCCGCTCCGGCCTTCCAGCCGCTCGCCGCGGCCGACGCGGCTCCGCTCGCTCCCGATCTCGCGGACCTGCGCGGACAGGAGCGCGCGCGCCGCGCGCTGGAGATCGCCGCGGTAGGCGCGCACAACCTCCTCCTCATGGGGCCGCCGGGGACGGGCAAGACGATGTTGGCCCGCCGCCTCTCCGGCATCCTGCCTCCGCTCGGCCACGCCGAGGCGCTCGAGGTCACGCGAATCCACTCCGTCGCAGGAGTCCTGCAGACGGCGACGGCGCTACTCACGGTTCCACCGTTCCGGGCGCCGCACCACGGCGCGTCGGCGCCCGCCATCGTCGGTGGCGGCCCGAGTCCTCGGCCCGGCGAAGTCTCTCTCGCCCATCACGGCGTGCTCCTCCTCGACGAGTTGCCGGAGTTCCCGCGCTCCGTCCTCGAGTCGCTCCGGCAGCCTCTCGAGGACGGCGTCGTCGCGGTCGCCCGCGTCGGAGGACACGCTCTCTTCCCGGCTCGCTTCCAACTCGTCGGCACGATGAACATGTGCCCGTGCGGTGCGCGGGGCGATCCGGCCGTCGAGTGCGGCTGTACCGCGCAGCGCCTCGCCACGTATCGGGAGAGGCTGTCGCGCGCTCTCCTCGACCGCTTCGACCTCGCCGTCGCCATGCCTCGACCTCGAGCCTCCGAGCTCGCGGCTCCGCCCGCCGAGTCCTCGGACGCTGTCCGCGAGCGCGTCGTCGAGGCGCGCGAACGCCTGGCACGAGCGACGCCGAGGCGGACCGAGGCCGCGTCCGAGCTGCTGTCGAGCGCCGTCGACCGGCTGCCGTTGTCGGGTCGGGGACGTGCGCGGGTCGCTCGCGTGGCGCGTACCGTCGCCGCGCTCGCAGGCTCCGATGTCGTGGAGCCCGTCCACGTCGCCGAGTCGCTTTCGTACCGCATGCCGGGGGATCTCTCCGCCGCATGAGCGAGGTCGGACGGATTCGGCGTCGCGATCCTGCGTTCCCGCCGCTGCTCGCGGCGATCCACGACCCGCCTCCGCAGCTCTTCTTGCGGGGCTCGACGGATGCGACGATGCTCTCCGCCCCGGCGGTCGCCGTCGTCGGTGCCCGGGCGTGCTCGTCCTATGGACGCAGCGTGGCGCGTTCGCTCGCCCGTGAGCTCGCCGCTGGCGGACTCGTCGTCGTGAGCGGCTTGGCACGTGGTATCGACGGCGAGGCACACCGTGGCGCGCTCGAAGCGAGCGGGCGGACCATCGCCGTCCTCGGTTGCGGCATCGATCGCGACTATCCAGCGGCGCACGCCGAGCTCGCCGGTCGCATCGCCGAGAACGGCCTCGTGATCTCGGAGTACGAGCCCGGCGTCGAGCCGGCGCCGTGGCGGTTCCCGGCTCGGAACAGGATTATCGCCGGGCTCTGTGCCGCGACCGTGGTGGTCGAGGCCCGCGAGCGGAGCGGAGCGCTCATCACGGCCGACTTCGCCCTCGAGGAGGGCCGCGACGTCCTGGCCGTGCCGGGTGAGATCACGAGCTCGCTGTCGGCGGGCACGAACGCGCTCCTCAAGCTCGGGGCGGCGCCCGTGGCGGCCGCCTCGGACGTGCTCGAGCTGTACGACCTCGATCCAGCCCGGCCGGAGGCGGTCGCACTCGGGCCCGAAGCGGAGTCGCTCCTCGCACGGCTTCGCGGTTCGGCGCTGACCGGCGACGAGCTCGTGCGCGCGACGGCGTTGGACCCCGGCGTGAGTGCCGCCGCCCTCATGGAGCTGGAGCTCGCGGGCCGCGTGACGTTCGAGGACGGCGTGTACCGCGCGGCGATCTAGGATCGCGGCGCATGGCGACGACCTCGTACTGGCTCGAGGAGCCCGCGGCGGAGCGGCCGTCTGCACGCGTCGAAGGCAGGGCCGACGTCGCGATCGTCGGCGGGGGGATCACCGGGTGCTCGTGCGCCCTCGCACTGGCCGAGGCGGGGTTGCGCGTGCGGCTCTTCGAGGCGCGCGAGATCGCCGGTGGGGCGAGCGGACGCAACGGCGGCTTCGCGCTCCGAGGTGGGGCTGCTCCGTACCCTGTTCTCGCCGAGTCGATCGGGGCCGATGCGACCGCCGACATCTGGCGGTGGACGGAGACGGAGCTCGACCAGCTCTCGGCGATCGCGGGCGACGCGTTCCGGGCGACCGGGAGCCTCCGGCTCGCCGCCGACGACGAGGAGCGCGACGAGCTATTCGAGGAGTACGAGGCGCTGCGCGACGCGGGCTTCACGGCGGAGTGGCGCGAGAACCTCGCCGCGCCGATCGACCGCTACCCGGCGGCGCTGTTCCATCCGCCAGACGGCGTGCTGCAGCCTGCGCGGCTCGTGCGCCGGATCGCGGAGCGCGCGGCTGCGGCAGGCGTCGAGATCCACGAGCACGCGCCCGTTGTCTCCCTCGACGGAGTGGAGGCGGAGACCGTCGTCGTCGCGACCGACGGGTACCCGAGCGGCCTACTGGGCGAGCTCGAAGGCTTGATCGTGCCGACCCGCGGACAGGTGATCGCGACGGAGCCGGTCCCGGAGATGCTGTTCGAGATCCCGCACTACGGCCGGCACGGTTTCGACTACTGGCACCAGCGGCTCGACGGTCGCATCGTCGCGGGCGGTTTTCGGGACGTCTCGCTCGACACGGAGTTCACTGCCGACGAGGTCACGACCCCCGTCGTCCAGGAAGCGCTCGAGCGGTTCGTCGAAGAGCACGTCGGTCGTCCGGTCCGCGTCGACTACCGCTGGGCGGGCATCTTCGGGATGGTCTTCGACTTCCTCCCCGTCGTCGGTCGAGTCCCGGGCGCCGGCGAGCTCTGGATGGCCGGAGGCTACTCGGGCCACGGCAACGTGCTCGGCTTCGCGTGTGGTCGCCTCGCGGCCCGCGCAATCCTCGGTGAGAGCGACCCGAAGCTCGAGTTGTTCGAGCCCCCGCGGCTCCTCGTCGACTAGAGCTCGAACTGCTGCAGCTCGAGGTCGCCGGCCTTGGCGTAGGCCGCTTTCGCGATCGCGAGATCCTGGATCGCGAGGCCTGTCGAGTCGAAGAGAGTGATGTCGCCCGCGCTGCGCCGGCCGTCGGCCTCGCCCGTGAGCACTGCTCCCAGCTCGGTGACCGAGTCGCGTGACACGACGCCGGCCGCCACACCCGCCGCCAACTCCCCGCCATGGCTCGCCTGCTCCCAGTCGTCACAGAACAGGTGCGCGCGAGACATCTCCGCGACTGCGACCTCTGCCTTCCCGGGGCCGTCGGCGCCCATGAGCGACACGTGCTGGCCGGCCTCGAGCGAGTCCTCCGGGTAAAGCACCTCGGCGCCCGGCGTCACCGTCACGACCACCTCGCTGGCGAGCGCCTCGGCCGCGCTTCCGGCAGCCCGGGCGCCGGTCCGCTCCGCCACGAAACGACGCCGGCCCTCGTCGAGGTCCCACACGAGCGGTGTGATTCCGTGCGCGACGAGCATCCGCGCCGTCTCGGCGCCGTTGATGCCGCAACCGATCACGGCGTACGACGACGCCTCCGAACGGCAGAGCGTGTCCGCGGCGAGGACGCCTGCGGCTGCGGTTCGCAGCGCCGTCACGGCGGCGGCGTCCAGGACGGCCAGGAGAGCTCCGTGCTCGGCGTCGGAGAGGAGCACGAGCCCGGTCACCGTCGGCAGTCCGCGTGCGGGGTTCCCGGGGAACGACGTGACCCACTTGAGGACGGCATGGCCGTCGCCGATCGCCGGCATCGCCCGAAAGTCGCCGGCCGGGTAGTTCGTGACGTACACCTTCGAGGGCATCGACCACGTCCCGCGAGCGTGCGCCTCGAAAGCTGCGTGAACTGCGTCGTACGCCTCGTGCGGCGACACCGCCTGCTCGACGTCGGCCGCGCGGAAGACCGGGATCACGCGGACTTCACGGCGGAGATCAGCTTGAGCACGGACTCCTTGGCGTCGCCGAACAGCATCGTCGTCTTCGGGTCGAGGTAGAGGTCGTTGTCGATGCCCGCGAAGCCCGGGTTCATCGAACGCTTCATGACGACGATGCTGGCTGCCTTGTCGACGTCCAGGATGGGCATGCCGTAGATGGGGCTGTCGGGGTCGCTGCGGGCGGCCGGGTTGGTGACGTCGTTCGCGCCGATGACGAGCGCGACGTCCGTCTGCGGGAACTCCGGGTTGATCTCGTCCATCTCGAAGAGCTGCGTGTAGGGCACGTTCGCCTCGGCAAGGAGCACGTTCATGTGGCCGGGCATACGGCCCGCGACGGGGTGGATCGCATACTTCACCTCGACGCCCTTCTCTTCCAGGACGTCGGCGAGCTGTCGCACGTCGTGTTGGGCCTGCGCGACCGCCATCCCGTACCCGGGCACGACGACCACCTTGCGCGCGAACGAGAGCTGGACGGCGACATCGTCCGCCGAGGTTGCGCGAACCGTGCGGCCGTCGTCGGCACGCACGTGTCCAGCTCCCGTCTGCACTTGCCCGAACGCCCCGAAGAGGACGTTGGCAATCGACCGGTTCATGGCTTTGGCCATGAGCAGTGTGAGGAGCGTTCCGGAGGCGCCGACGAGCATGCCCGCGACGATGAGGACGGTCGAGTCGAGCACGAACCCCGTGGCGGAGGCGGCGAGCCCCGTGAACGCGTTCAGGAGCGAGATGACGACCGGCATGTCCGCGCCGCCGATCGGAAGGACGAACATGACGCCGAAGACGAGCGCCAGGACGATCACCGCGACGATCGCCCACTGCGCCTCGAGCCCGGCGACGATTGCGATCCCGAGCGCGGCCGCGCCGCCGAGGACGACGACGTTCACGACGTTCTGGCCCGGGAACACGATCGGACGGCCGCTCACGAGCTCCTGGAGCTTCGCGAAGGCGACGAGCGAGCCCGCGAAGGAGATCGAGCCGATGAGCGCGGAGAGCGCGATCGAGAGCCCCTCGTCCCAGGCGAGGACGCCGTCGAGCTCGTGGAACTCCGCGAGCGCGACGAGCGCCGCCGCACCGCCGCCGACCCCGTTGAACAGGGCCACCATCTGCGGCATCGCGGTCATCTTCACCCGTCGCGCGCCGACGAGGCCGACGACGCTCCCGATCGCGGCCGCGACCACGATGAGCGCCCAGTTCGAGATCCCGTCGACCGCGAGCGTGGTCGCGATCGCGACGATCATGCCGACTCCGCCGAGCCAGTTCCCGCGGCGCGCGTGCTTCGGCGACGAGAGGAAGCGCAGCGCGAGGACGAAGCAGACGATCGAGACGAGGTAGAGGAGGCCGAGGACGTCGGGGTCGGAGATCATTTGCCGTCGTCCTTCTTCGGCTCGGGCCGCCGCTTGAACATCTCGAGCATTCGGTCGGTCACGAACCAACCGCCGACGACGTTCGCGGTCGCGAGCACCATCGCGACGAAGCCGACTGTCTTCGTGAAGGTGTCGTCGGCGAAGCCGAGGATCAGAATCGCGCCCACGATGACGATCCCGTGGATGAAGTTCGTCCCCGACATGAGCGGGGTGTGCAGCATCGTCGGCACCTTCGAGACGACCTCGAAGCCGAGAAACGCCGCGAGCACGAGGATCGTGAGCTCGACGACGAACGTCAAGTCGGTCACGCCGCCGCTCCCTCTGGACGCGTGACGCACGCGCCACTCGTGATCTGGTCGTCCCAATCGAGGACGAGGTCGCCCTCGGGCGCGAGGTGGAGGAGGAGCGCAGCGACGTTCCGCGAGTAGAGCTGACTCGCGTGGTAGGACATGGTCGACGGGAGGTTGCGCGTGCCGATAACCGTCACGCCGGCGTACTCGACGACCTCACCGGGCACCGTCACCTCACAGTTGCCACCGGTCTCCGCCGCGAGGTCGACGATGACCGACCCCATGCGCATGCCGTCGACCGCACTCGCAGGGATGAGCTTCGGCGCCGGGCGGCCCGGAACGGCGGCGGTCGTGATCACGACGTCGAAGTCCGGGATCCGCTCGTCCAGCGCCGCCTGTTGCTGCGCCTGCTGCTCGGGAGTGAGCTCCGTCGCGTACCCACCGGCTGTCTCCTCGGCGCGCACACCGAGATCGAGGAAGGTCGCCCCAAGGCTCTGCACCTGCTCCGCGACGGCAGGGCGCACGTCGAATGCGGAGACGACCGCGCCGAGCCGCCTCGCCGTCGCGATCGCCTGCAGGCCCGCAACGCCTGCGCCGATGACGAGTGCACGGACCGGCGCGATCGTTCCCGCTGCGGTCATGAGCATGGGAAACAGGCGCGGCACGCGGTCCGCGGCCAGGAGGACTGCCTTGTAGCCCGAGACGGTCGCTTGCGACGAGAGCGCATCCATCGATTGAGCACGCGTGATGCGCGGGATCGACTCCATCGCGAACGCGACGACGCCATGCTCCCGCAGGCGCTCGATGCCCTCGGCGTCACTCAGCGGTTCGAGGAAGCCGATCACCACTGTCCCACGCTCGAGGGTCGTAACGAGGTCCGCCGGGGGCGACGCCACGCACACCAGCGCGTCTGCGCCGCCCGTCAGTGTCGCGGCATCCGCGAGCTCCGCTCCTGCCGCGCCGTAGTCCGCGTCCGCGAAGCCCGCTCGGGCGCCCGCGCCTCGCTCGACGCGGACTTCGAACCCGGCGTCGCGGAGCTTCGTGACGGTCTCGGGAACGAGCGCGACGCGGCGCTCGTCCGCAGCCGTCTCCCTCGGGACCGCGACACGCATGCGGCCGCGAACTCTACGGAGAGGCGGTCGCGGCCGGTCGCGGAACCGTCACAGCGAGGCCCAGACGTCGATCTTCGTTCGTGTGCGCCGGATGACCTCGTCCGTAAAGGCGGTCGTCCCGTGGTGGCCCGCGAGGTCTGCAGTCCTGATGCCGTCTGCGACCGCTTCGAGACAGGCCTCGCGGATTGCGCGACCTGCCGTCTGGATCCTCTCGTCGTCGGCATGCGAGAGGAGCGCTGCTCCGGCCAGGATCATCGCCATCGGGTTCGCGACGTCCTTTCCCGCCAGTGCGGGAGCCGTTCCGTGCGCCGCCTCCGCCATGAGCGCGCTCGGGACGTAGTCGTCACCGAAGGCCACGAGCAGCGACTCCGAGCCGGCGATCGACCCGAAGAGCGGTAGCACCAGGTCGGAGAGGATGTCGCCGTCGCGGTTCAGCGCTGGGATCACCATCGCCGCTCCGCTGGACGAGATGAGGAGCGCAAAGGTGGCGTCGATGAGCTGGGGCTCGTAGGGGACGTCCGGGTGCCGCACCGCAGCCGCGTCCATCTCCTCCTTCAGCATCCCCTCGTAGATCGGGCTCACGGTGTACTTCGGGCCGCCGAACACCTTCGCGCCCAGGCGTTCCGCCTGCCGGAACGAGAACTCTGCGACGGCGTGGCAGATACGCCGCTCTATGCGCTCGGTGCGGAATGCGACTTCGTCGTCGCCCTCGCCCTCGCGCCACTCCTTCGCGCCGTAGGCGTCGCCCACGGCCATGCGCACGACCGAGATCGGCGCGTGGACGCCTCCGAGCGGCACGACCCCGGGAATGCGCCGACCGGTGCGGACGATGACTTTGCCGCCGATCTCCTCGCGGAGGATGCGGTTGGGAGAGCCGACGTCGCCGGCGCCTTCCGGCGTCACCGTGGCCGCCTTCAGCCCGTAGCCGTGCTCGCGTATCGCACTGGCTGCTTCGTGCACGACACCGTTCTCCGTCGCCCGCCGACCGTCGAGGGAGAGGTCGAAGCGGACGAGTTCGAGCTCGACGCCGATGACGTCCGACGCGAGCGTGCGCAGGCCCTCGTCGAGCAGTTCCTGTCCCGTCTGGTCGCCTTCGAGCACGACGATCGTCTGCACGGTCGAGATCCTACTCGCGGATCGGGCGAGGAAATATGTCGTCGGCAATACGCTTGCTTTTTTGTCCGCGCTTTTCTAGTCTTCGCGCTCCTATCCGGTCTAACTCGAGGAGAATGAAGTGGCGCGAAAGACGATTCTCGTATGCGACAGCTGCAGCAGAGAGGTTCCCGAGAGCCGCGGGGCGGTGATGCGTCTGAATTACACCGACGCTCGGCGTGGATCGAAGCAGGCGGACCTGTGTGACGACTGCGCCGCCGGAATGCCAGGCCAGGCAGTCGCTCGCCGGGGCCGCCGGCCGAAGTCGGTCGCCGGCTAGGAATCACCGTGCCGGGCGACCGCGCGCCCGGCACGAACCAATTGCACGCTCTTTGCGCAGAGCGTACGAAGACGCGCCCGGGGCCGGGACTACGATGGACCGATGGGTTTGTCGCTTGTGGTGGGGCCGGCGCATGTCGGCAAGGTCGCGCTGCTCCTGGAGCGCTACGTCGCCGTTCTCGAACGAGACCCGTGGCTCGTCGTCCCGAACCGGGTCGACGTCGACCGCGTCGAGCGTGACCTGATCCGGCGTCGTCCGGCGCTGCTCGCGGGAACGATCGGGACCTTCGACGACCTGTTCCGGGCGGTCGCCGAAGGCGCCGACCACGCGCTTCCGATCGCAACCGAGACCCAGCGCGCGCTCGCCGTTCGACGCGCGGTCGGCAGTCGCGAGCTGGACGGGCTACGCCTCTCTGCCGCGACGTCGGGGTTCGCGGACACGTTGCTCCAGGCGATCGGCGAGCTCGAGTCTGGGCTCGTCGAGCTCGACGGGCTGGGCGGCGAGCTCGCCGCGCTCGTCGGCGCGTATCGCGAGGAGCTGGCCCGGATGGGCATACGCGACCGTGACGGCATGCGTCGGGATGCCGTCGAGCGTCTGCGCGGCGACCTGGATGCATGGAGCGGAGCGCCGTTCTTCGCCTACGGCTTCGAGGATCTCACCGGCGCCGAATGGGCGCTCGTGGAGGCGCTCGTCGCGCGTACGGACGTCACGCTGTCCATTCCGTACGAGCCCGGGCGGGCGGCGTTCGCGGCGCTGTCGAGGACGCTGGAGGACCTTGCGGCGCTCGCTGGCCCGCACATCGAGGAGCTGCCGCCCGCACCCAGCCCGACGACGCCGCCCGCTCTCCTCCATCTCGAGCGCGAGCTGTTCTCCGACGAAGTCACGACGGGCCTGCCGCTCGACGGATCCATTCGATTCCTCGAGGCGGCCGGCACGAGAGGCACCGTCGAGCTCCTCGCAAGCGAGGTTGCGGCGCTCCTCCGTGGTGGCACTGCGCCGGAGCGCGTCGCCGTCGTCTGCGAGTCCGTCGACCGGTGGCGGGCGCCACTCGACGCGGCGTTCGCGCAGTTGGGAGTGCCGGCCTCCGTCGAGCACCCACGGCGGCTGGGCGAATCGCCTCTGGGCGGCGCACTCCTCTCGGTGCTGCGGTACGAGTGGCTCGGCGGCAGCCGCGGCGACCTCTTCGCGTTCCTCCGTTCGCCTTTCTCCGGGCTGGAGCGTCGCTCGGTCGACTTCGTCGAGGGGCGCCTGCGCGGACGCGCCGTCGCCGAACACGGGCGGGTCGAAGCCGAGGGCGAGCGGCTGCGCGGTGCTCCGGTGCCTGCCCTCGTCGAGCTGCGGGGGATCGACGATCCCGTTGCGGGCGCGCGCGCGCTGCTCGCGCTCATGGTTCGCAACGCATGGGGCCTCGAGTCGCCGCCGACGAGCGACGACGCACGGATCGACGCCCGCGCATACAGAGCCGCGGACCGTACGCTCGGCGAGCTCGCTGCGCTCTCCGGGAGCGAGCCCGGAGTCGTTCGTGACGACGTGCTCGCAGCGCTCGAACGCACGCGCGTTGCGCCCGAGAGCCCGGCGACGGGTCGGGTCGCCGTCCTCGACCACGAACGAGCCAGGACCCGCGCATTCGAAGTCGTGTTCGTACTCGGCCTCGAGGAGGGGGTGTTCCCGCGCCGCGGGCGTCCGTCACCGCTCCTCGACGACGAGCTTCGGGCCGCGCTCGGGGGACGTCTCGCGCGACCGGACGCCGTCGCGCGCGACCGCTACCTCTTCTACACGACCTGCACGCGCGCGACCAGGCGGCTCGTGCTCGTTCGCGAGGCGGCGAGTGACGAGGGTGTGCCGCGCGAGCCGAGCCCGTTCTGGGAGGACGTCCGGTCGCTGTTCGACGCCGCCGACGTTCAGCGCGTCACGCGGCGTCGGTCGCTCTCGGCGTTGACGTGGCCGCTCGAGTCGGCGCCGAGCGCACGGGAGCGTCTGCGCGCGCTCGTCAGGCTCGCAGCCGAAGACGAAGACGGTGCTGATGCCCTCGCTGCCGCGAACGACTGGTCGCGCCGGCTCGATCGCGCACGTGGCGCCTTCGACCGCACGACCGCGCTTCGCAGTGGGGCCGTCGTCGCGCCGTTCGCCGCGAAGCAGACGTTCTCGGCGACGGAGCTCGAGCGCTTCGCGGACTGCTCCTCCGCGTGGCTCGTGGAGCGAGTCATCGATCCGAAGAAGATCGATGCCGAGCCCGACCCGCTCCTGCGCGGCTCGGTGCTGCACACGACCTTGAATCGTTTCTACGCGTCGCTTCCACGGGAGCTCGACGCCGAGCGTGTGACTCCCGAGAACCTCGAGGCAGCAATCGAGCTCGCCCACCGCTGTCTGGACGCCGCGCTCGAGTCCGGCGTGCGGCTCGACCTCACGGAGTTGCAGGAGGCGGAGCTCCGGCACTCACTGCGCTCCGATCTCGAAGGTTTTCTGCGCGACGAGGCGGCGTCGGAGGTGCAGTTCCTCCCGCGGCGGCTCGAGGTCGCGTTCGGATCGGAGCGGGCAGCACCGGAGCTCCAGCGCGGCCTACCGCTCGCGGATCAACTCTGGCTCTCGGGGAAGATCGACCGCATCGACGTCGACCCCTTCTCGGCGCGCGGCATCGTCCAGGACTACAAGTCGGGCAAGGGCGCGCATTCGGCCCGTGAGATCGACCGCGAGTTCCGTCTTCAGATCCCGCTCTACATCCTCGCCCTGCGCGACCTCGTCGGGGTCGAGCCGCTCGGCGGCGTCTACCGCGCTCTCGCGGGACGCAGGTTGACTCGCGGGATGCTGCGAGAGAGCGCCCGCGAGGATCTTCCCGGCTTCGCCAGGGACGACTATCTCGACGAGGACGCGTTCTGGAGCCAGGTCGAGTCCGCGCGCGATCGGGCGGCGGACAACGCCCGGCGCATCCAGGCGGGCGACGTGCGCCACGACCCGAAGGGCGACGGCTGCCCGCCGTGGTGCGATCTGTGGCCGATCTGCAGGGTGCCGCGGGCGTGACCGTCATGGAGTCGCGAACCGGCCTCAACGAGGAGCAGATCGCGGCTGTCGAGGCCGATGGCTCCGTCTTCGTCTCCGCCGGCGCGGGCACGGGCAAGACGTCGGTGCTCGTCGAGCGGTACGTCCGCGCCGTCTGCGAGCACGGCGTCGACGTCGAGTCGATCCTCGTGATCACGTACACACGTAAGGCTGCGGGCGAGCTACGGACCCGCATCCGCTCGGCCTTACGCGAGCGTGGGCGTCCCGACCTCGCGCGCGAGCTCGACGGAGCCTGGATCTCCACGATCCACGGCTTCTGCTCACGGCTGCTCCGCGCACATCCGTTCGCCGCCGGTCTCGATCCGCGCTTCCGGGAGCTCCAGGACGCCGGTGCTGCGGTGCTGCGCGGCGAGGCGTTCGATCGCGCGCTCCAGGAATTCTGTGCCGGAGGCGAGCCCGAGCGGCTCCGCCTGCTCGCGACGTACCGTGCAGAGGGCCTTCGCCGGATGCTGACTGGCGTGTACGAGACGCTCCGCTCGGCCGGACGCGACCTCGTCCTCGAGCTCGGCGAGCGGCCGAACACGAGTGGCGCCGTGGCGAGGCTGGTCGCCGAGGCGCAGGCCCTGACCGCGGACGCGGCGGCGACCGCGACCCAGCGCCGGAACGCCGGCGAGCTTCTCCACGTGCTCGGCGAAGGGTCGGCGCCCGAGCGTCTCGTCGACCTCTCGGCGTTCGGCTGCAAGGGGGCCCGCGCGATCTCCTTCGAGCAGGCACGGAAGGCGGCAGAGCGCGCCGCCCTCGAGGAGCTGGCCGCGCACGATCGCGAGCTTCTCCAGGAGTTGCTCGAGCGCTTCGGCGTCGCCTATGCGGCCGCCAAGCGGCGCGAGTCGGTCGTCGACTTCGAGGACCTCCAGCTCGCTGCCCGCGACCTGCTTCGCGACGATCGCGAGGTCCGCGATGCGACGCAGCTCCGCTTTCGCACGGTCATGGTCGACGAGTTCCAGGACACGAATCGTCTGCAGTGCGAGCTGATCGATCTCCTCGCCCATCCCGAGGTCACCGAGGTCTTCACCGTCGGCGACGAGTTCCAGTCGATCTACGGGTTCCGGCACGCGGATCTCGAGGTCTTCCGCGAGCGCCGAGCGCAGGCGCCGAACCCGCTCTCACTGACGCGGAACTACCGCTCGCGTCCCCAGGTGCTTGCGGCGGTGAACCACCTCTTCGGCGACGCCTTCGGCGACGACTACCAGGAGCTGGCGGCGTCGGCAGAGTTCGCGGACCCCGTCTTCGGGCACCCGGTGGAGCTTCTCGTCACCGACAAGTCGAGCTTCTCCGGCACGAGCGAGCACTGGCGCACGGGTGAGGCGCGGCGTATCGCCGGACGTGTTCGCGAGCTCGTGGACACGGGCGAGGCGGAGCCCGGAGAGATCGTCGTCCTCTTCGCCGCGGGCACCGACGCCGAGCGCTACGAAGAGGCGCTTCGGCGCGAAGGGCTCCCGACGTATCGCGCGACAGGTCGCGGCTACTTCGGCCAGCAGCAGGTCGTCGACCTCCTCGCCTACCTGCGGCTGCTCCACAACCGGTACGACGACGTCGCGCTCGCAACGGTGCTCGCATCGCCGTTCGTCGGAATCTCGAACGACGCGCTGGTGCTCATCCGGCGGAACGCTCCGCGCCGTCCGTTGTTCACGGCACTCGAGCGGACGTTCCCAGAGCATCTCGACGAGAGCGACGAGCGCCTGCTTCGGGCCTTCCTCCAACGGTACGAACGCCTCGTGCGCGCGGCTGCCAGGGTCGGGCTCGAGGAGCTCTGCGAGCGCATCGTCACGGAACACGACTACGACCTGGCAGTGCTCGCCCGCTGGGACGGCGCTCGCCGCTTCGCGAACATCCGCAAGCTCGGGCGACTCGCGCGCGACTACGAGGCGATGCGGGGCTCCGACATCGAGGGATTCGTCCGCTTCGTCCGCGACCAGGATGCGCTGGGCGCGAGGGAGCTCGAGGCCGTCGCCGAGGAGGAGGGCGGTGGAGCGGTTCGGCTGCTGACGATCCACGCCGCCAAGGGCCTCGAGTTCAAGGTCGTCATGGTCGCGGACGCGGGGCGCGACACCGGCGGGCCGCGCGGAACGGACGAGATCGTCGCTCTCTCGGACGGTCGTTTTGGCTTCCGCATGGTGCACCCGACGCGCGGAGACCGGCAGCCTGTCTTCGGCTTCGAGGAGGTCCGCGACGCTGAGCGCGACCAGGAACGTGCGGAGCGGCTCCGCCTCTACTACGTCGCGATGACGCGCGCGATCGACCGCCTGATCGTCTCGGGGGCGATCGACCCGGGACGGACTGCCGACCGAGCCACCCCGATCGGCTGGGTCCTCGACCGCCTGGGCGCGCACGAGACCGTGGTCGAGGCCGGCGAGACCCCGATGGAACTCGATCGCGAGGACGCGCGGTTCGTGCTCACGGTGAATCGATACACGCCCGCGCTCGCGGTCGAAGTCGCCGAGACCGAACTCGCCGCCGACGACGTGCTGCAGCTCGCGCTCTTCGACGACGTGCCGAGCGGGCGGCCCCGCCTCGGCATCGAGCTGCCGGAGCTCGCCGAGATTCCCGTGCCGAGCGGTCACGACGTGCGTCGCCTGTCCTACAGCGCGCTTGCGCTCTTCGAGCGTTGCTCGTACCGCTACTTCGCCGAGCGCGTTCTCGGGCTGCCGCCGCGCGAACGCGCGTCGCGAGGGGAGCCGACCGACGGACTCGCCGCGACCGAGATCGGCGATGCTGTCCATCGGCTGCTCGAGCTGGTGCCGCTCGACGATCCGGCCGTTCCGCCGGGGGTCGAGCTGGAGCAGACCGTGCGCGAGTGGTATCCGGACGTCTCGGCGGAGGAGCTCGCGCGGATCACCTCCATGGTCGAGGCGTACTGCCGCTCGGATCTCGCCCAGCGGATCGCAGCGCTGCGCGGTGCTCGGCCGGAGCGGCCATTCACGTTCGAGCACGACGGCGTGGTCGTCCGCGGCCGCCTCGACGTCCTCTGGCGCGAGGGCACGCACGCTGTCGTCGTCGACTACAAGTCGAACGCGCTCGAGGGTCGGTCGCCGGCCGAGATCATCGAGGCCGAGTACTCGCTCCAGCGGCTCGTCTACGCACTCGTGTGTCTCCGCGCAGGTGCGGAGGAGGTCGAGGTCGCGTACCAGTTCCTCGAGCGCCCCGACGACGTCGCGTCGACGATGTTCACCGTCGACGACGCGCCCTCGCTCGAGGGTGAGCTGTCCGCGGCGATCGCGCGTATCAGAGCGGGGGACTTCCGTCCGACGCCGAGCGAGTTCGCGTGCTCGGACTGCCCGGCGCTCGATCTCGTCTGCGCCGGGCCGAGGCTCGGGATCTCGCGGTAACGTCGCGCCGTGCGCGTCGCGGCGATCAGCGACATCCACGGAAATCTCCCCGCGCTCGAAGCGGTCCTCGCCGACATCGACGGGGAGGGCGTCGACGAGATCGTCGTCGTCGGCGACACGGCGCACGGACCCTGGCCGGCCGTGCTCGTCTGCCACTCGACGCCGACCGCCGACGATCCCATCTACACGCGGATCACGCCGGACGCGGAGATCGCCGACATCCTCGGCCCGGTTGCTGCGGACGTGCTCGTGATCGGCCACACCCGCATGCAGTTCGACCGCACGCTCGCGTCGGGCCTCCGCGTCGTGAATCCCGGCAGCGTGGGGATGCCTTACGAGGGTGCCAGGGGCGCATACTGGGCGCTTCTCGGGCAGGACGTCGAGTTTCGTCGCACGGAGTACGACGTCGAAGCGACGGTGGCCGCCATCGAGGTGATGGGGGTCCCGATTGACGCGAGGATGCTCGACCAGCTCGTCGATCCGCCCGACGCCCGGAGCACGACCGAGTACTTCGAATCGCATCGTGGCGCGTAGCTACGTCCACGAGGCGCGCCGCCGCGGACTCGGCCGACGGCGGGACCGGATCGGCCCGATCATCGCGCGCCTCGCGCTCGAGCATTCGGACGCCGAGATCGCGCTCCGCTTCCGCAGCGATCTCGAGCTCCTGATCTCCGTGATGCTCTCGGCGCAGACGACCGACGTGAACGTCAACCGCGTGACGCCAGGGCTGTTCGCGAAGTACCGGCGTCCGGACGACTACCTCGCGGTGCCGGTCGAGGAGCTCGAGCGCGATATCTACGCGACCGGCTTCTTCCGGCAGAAGGCGAAGGCAATCCGCGGCACGATGCGAATGCTGATCGAGGAGTTCGACGGAGAGGTTCCCAGGCGTCTCGAGGAGCTCGTGCGGCTCCCAGGGGTCGCACGCAAGACCGCAAACGTCGTGGCCGCCGAGCTCGGGCACGCGCAGGGCATCGTCGTCGACACCCATGTCCGTCGCCTGTCTCAGCGCCTCGGCCTGACGCGAAACGAGGATCCGGTGAAGATCGAGCGCGACCTCCAGCGTGTGGTGCCCCGTCCCGATTGGGCTCGTTTCCCGCATCTCCTGATCTGGCACGGCCGCCGCATCTGCGACGCGCGCCGGCCGCTGTGCGAGGAGTGCGTCCTCGAGGACATCTGTCCGGCGAGCCGTCTGCGCGCATGAGGTGTAGAGCGTTCGGCCAAACACGATCTGGCCTGGCACGGCAGCGTCGTTGACTCACGCGGTCGAGATCTGCTGATCGCAGATCTCGATCTGCGGAGAAGCTAGATCCAGCGACGCCAGCGGAAGAGGGCGAGCTGCATGAGCGTCGACACGACGATGAGCCCGACCGAGACTCCTAGCGCCCAGTACTCGCGGTGGAAGACCCCTTCGAAGTTCTGTCCGTAGAAGCCGACGATGAACGAGGGAACGAGGACGAGCGAAGCAATGACGGTGAGCTTCTTGCCGACCTCGTTCTGGTTCTCCGCGATCTTCGACTGGAGGTGGTCGCGAACGCCTGCGAGCAGATCGCGTGCGAGGTCGAGCTCCTCCGTGATGCGGACGAGCGTGTCGTACGTATCGACGAAGAGTCGCTCGACCTCGGATGGGAAGAGTTCCGGCTCGCCGACGTCGACCCGACCGTCGACGATTCGCCTGATGGACGCCCGGGTTGCCGAGACCGTGCGGCGACGATGGAGAAGCTGGTGGCGCAGCTCCGCGAGCCTCAGCCGAATCTCTGATGGCCGGAGCTCGTCGATCTCGTCCTCGAGTGTGTCGATCTCGGCATACACGGCGTCGACGAGATCGAGGTACGAATCGGTGGCGTCGTCGTAGAGGCCGTGGACGAGCGCGCCGACGGAGCTGCCCGTCTGCTCTGCCGCGTGCAGTGCGCCGACGTCGAAGCTCGCGCCCGTCGCCGTGCCCTTCCGCACGGTGATCAGCCGCTCCGCCGTCGCCACGAAGCACAGTTCCTGCGGTGTCGCCTCGTCCTCGGGGGTGAGCATCGGAACGATGACGCCGAACACGTACGAACCGTGATCCTCGAGGAGCGGACGTGGCTCCCGGCCCGGGATCGAAGGCGTCGCCAATGCCTCGAGCACGTCCGGGTCGGCGCCGGCCGGAAGGGCTGCGTCGACCTCCGCGCGGGAGGGATCGACGAGGTCGAGCCAGCGTGAGCTCACGCCGCCCGAGGGTAGAGACCGGTGCGGTCGGACGCCCTCCTAGGCGGGCGCGGCTGCCACCTCGGGCGAGTGGCGCTGCTCCTCGAGCCAGCGCTGCGCGTCGAGGGCGGCCATCGTTCCCGACCCGGCAGCGGTCACGGCCTGCCGATACACGTGATCCTGGACGTCTCCGGCAGCGAAGACACCAGGGATGTTCGTGTACGTCGAGCGGGGCTCGGTGACGAGGTAGCCCGCCTCGTCGTGGTCGAGCCAGTCGAGGAAGAGAGACGTGGTCGGGTCGTGGCCGACCGCGACGAAGAGGCCGTCCGCCGCGATCTCGGTCGTGTCCCCGGTGACGGTGTCGCGGAGCCTCAGGCCGATGACGTGGCCGCTCCCCTCGCCGAGCACCTCGTCGACCTCGGCGTTCAAGACGAACTCGACCTTCGGGTTCTCCCGGGCTCGGTCGACCATGATCGGCGAGGCGCGGAACTCGTCGCGTCGGTGGACGATCACGACCTTGCTCGCAAAACCCGCTGCCGCCCCATGTTGGTCCACCCGGCCCCGACGCGGGTCGAGACATATTGCTCGAACGTCTTGTGGAAGGTGCCGCGCTGGCGCCGGTCGAAATTCAGCACCGCCGGGTCCTGCGTCACGCCTGTGAGAGCCTGCGAGATCACCGCCGGCGAAACCCCCGCAGCCGTGAGCCTCCTGCGAGATCGCCGCCACGAAGGTGTTGAAGTCGCCGCCGCAGCGGGCGGCGAAGGTGGGGGTGGAGAGCAAGGGTGGCGAAGAAAGCAATAAGGCGGAGGGGTAGCATCGAAGTTCCTTCGAGAGCCCAAGATACGGAGGCCATGACCCTATAACACGGGACTGTCAGACGTTGTGAATGGAAGCTTTTCTTCTATTGAATAGCATCACGCTTAGGAACTACAAGCTACACGAAGACACTAGGCTGGCGAGGGAAAATGGGTCCGACGATGAGGTAATCCTCGATCAAATCCTGGAGCAGCAACGTGTCCAGCGATCTCCATCGGCTTCAAAGTCGAGTTCTTCGAGACCTATGTCGTTGAGCAGTCCTCAAGGATGCCGATCTATCTGACGAGGAAATCGAATCGGGTTTAGTTGGAGACGGCGGCGATGGAGGCATCGATGGAATTATATTTTTGCCAACGGTGATCTAGTTCGCGAAGATTTCGACGTCTCTACTCTAAAGAAAAATATCACGCTTGAAATCGTAATTGTTCAATCAAAGACTACGCGGGCTTCGACGAACTTTCTTAATCGATTTGTCGCCGTGACGAACGATTTGTTTGACCTATCAAAGAACGTGGATAGCTTCAAATCTGTTACAATGAAGGTGTGCGGTCCGCCGTAAATTTTCAGCGGTATACAAAGAATTGGCCGCGCGTTTCCCGTCGTTGCCGTTTTCGATATGTTTATGCATCGAGGGGAGCGCGGGAAGTGTCCATCCAAATGTCGCACGAAAGACCGATACTCTAGGAATGCTGTCGCCAAGCTCTTCTCGGCTGCACAGTTTACTTTTGAATTTTTGGGAGCATCGAACGTTTTGTCGCTGGCTCGTCGACAACCTGTAACGACCTTTGATCTACAAGTATCGGAAAGCATAAGCGCTCAGGGCGGATACGACCGGTCGTTAAGCTAGCTGAGGTTGCGCGATTCATTCGCGGTGATGACGGAGGCCTACGGAAGACCCTTTTCGATGCAAATGTTCGCGATTATCAAGGCACGACGCAGGTTAACGAGGAAATTCAGAGATCTCTGAACGCCAAGGGTCAGAGAACTTTTGGTGGCTAAACAATGGCGTCACGGTAATTGCAGTCAAAGCTGTCCAGAGCGGAAAGACGATTACAATAGAAGATCCGCAAGTGGTGGACGGTCTTCAAACGTCAACAGAGATCTTCAAATATTTCAGTTCCGCTAATACGGAAGGTGATGAACGAGAGGTCATGGTCCGCATCATTGTTCCAGGAAAAGCAGGAGCAGCGATCGAATCATCAAGGCTACGAATAGCCAAACGAGCATTCCGCAGGCGTCATTGCGCGCGACTGACAAAGTGCATAGAGACATCGAAGAGTATCTAGAGCCCTTTGGCCTCTTCGACCTGATCGTCGCAAAAATATGCACAAGAACGAAGGTCGGTTGACCGAACAGAATCGGGATCCCCTTATTGCCCAAGCCATAGTAATGTCGATATCGATGCACCAACCGGATTGACGCCCGCGCTCGTCCTATCATCCCTATTAAAGCGCGATGATGACTACGCCAAAATTTTTAGTCCAGATCATCCAATCGAATTGTATCTCGTTGCGGGAAAGCTGATTAAGGCAGTTCAATCCTATCTGACGCGCTCAGGAAAACCTGCAACGCAAAGGATAAAAACAACCTTCTGTTTTATGCCGCGATGCATGCAGCATCCAAGCTAACAGGCAAGGCAAATCCGTTGACTAGAAGGCCTTGCGAAAATAAAGCCATGAGATATTCAACAGCCAATGATTCGAAGAGAGCGTGACGACGGTTCGAGCGGACTACACCGCTCTCGGTGGATCAGACCTTTGGCCGGGAAGGGAACTGGCTTGCTTGCGCAACTGAAGGAGCGCCTTGAAAAAGAATATCGATCCCAAAAATGAAAACGGCAGGCATTCGCCTGCCGCTTCTGTTCCGATGGTTGCCCGGGTCGAGCCGGGCATGAGCAATCTCGACTTAATTATCCAAAAAGCTTCCGCAGCTTCCGCGACCTGCTCGGAGGCTTCAGCTTCCTCAGCGCCTTCGCCTCGATCTGGCGGATACGCTCTCTCGTCACGCTAAACTGCTGGCCGACTTCTTCCAGCGTGTGGTCGGTGTTCATGCCGATGCCGAAGCGCATCGAGCACGCGCTCTTCGCGCGGCGTCAGCGAGGCCAGAACCCGCGTGGTGGTTTCGCGGAGGTTGGACTGGATCGCGGCGTCAATGGGCAGGATCGCGTTCTTGTCCTCGATGAAATCGCCGAGGTGCGAATTTTGCACGTCGCCGACTGGCGTCTCGAGCGAGAGCGGCTCTTTCGCGATCTTGAGGACCTTGCGCACTCTTCAGCGGCATGCCGAGCTTTTCGGCGAATTCTTCCGGGGTCGGCTCGCGGCCGATTTCGTTGAGCATCTGGCGCGAGGTGCGCACGGATCTTGTTGATGGTCTCGATCATGTGCACGGGAATGCGGATGGTGCGCGCCTGGTCGCGATCGAGCGCGTACTCGCTTGCCGGATGACCACGTCGCATAGGGTCGAGGAACTGTAGCCGCGGCGGTATTCGAACTTGTCGATCGTCTTCATCAACCCGATATTGCCTTCCTGGATCAGGTCGAGGAACTGGCAGGCCGCGGTTGGTGTACTTCTTGGCGATCGAGATCACGACGCGCAGATTGGCCTCGACCATTTCCTTCTTGGCCTGGCGCGCTTCGCGCTCGCCCTTCTGCACGCCGTGCGCGATCTTGCGGAATTCGCCGATCTCGAGCCCGGTTAAGGCGGCCAGT
Organism: uncultured Gaiellaceae bacterium; assembly: GCA_963736935.1. Classification (GTDB taxonomy): domain Bacteria; phylum Actinomycetota; class Thermoleophilia; order Gaiellales; family Gaiellaceae; genus GMQP-bins7. The sequence goes on from CAVTQX010000018.1 coordinate 123,267, forward strand.
GACTGGATCTCGTGGCGCAATTCCTTGATGCGTTGTCCTTTTCGTGATGGACGAAATTCTTGCCGCCTTTGCGCGAGAAGTTCGAGCACGGTTGACCAGCGCGGATCGACTCCGAGCCTTATAGTTGTGCAGTGAAATCCTCGCGCGCGACGCGGTGGCTGTCGCCCAGACTCACAGGCCGGCCTTCGAAGCTGACGCAGCTTCGTTGATGTCGTAGAGCTGCTCGACCAGTGAATCGATCGGGCCTGGTTCAGCCGCAGCGACTTCACCTCGACGATGCATTTCGTCCTTCAGCTTCTTGTAATTCCGCCGCCGAGGGCGACAGTGATTTGCTCTCAGCTGGTTTGTGATGCCGCTCTGCAGGCTGTGCAGCTTCTTGTACTCGCTCGTCAATCTCGAAGGTTTCGACGACCTTCGGCTTCAGCTCGGCCTCGATGGCGGCGTCATGGGTCTTCGAACTCGTCGTCGTCCGGATCGTCCGATATCGGCGGCGGACTGGGCGGGGCCGTCCTTCTTCGTCTCGGCGTCACCAGCGCGGCGCGGAAACGGGGTCGGTGAGGTGGGGCGGCGGGGTGATGGCGAGCGCGCCAGCGATCACCCATTACCGTTGCCATTCATCAGCGGCGGCGAGCGGCTGGCCG
>CAVTQX010000019.1:0-25956 GCA_963736935.1 uncultured Gaiellaceae bacterium
GACACGGCGTATGTATTTGATGCGGCTGACCTACCCCGAGTCGCCGGACGCGAGCGATTCATCAAGAATCGCGCGACGAACCCGTGCTCGCGAGCTACCTGCGGATCGAGCCGAAGCTCGAGGCGGGCGGGCTGAACTGAGCGACAAGAGAGAAGAGGAGCCAGCTTCTCCCGGAGTTCATCACTCGGCACACGAGAGTCTCAAGGCGGGCCTTGTAGCCTCGTTCCCCGTGAGCCCCGACGACGCTTACTCGATCTGGGTCCAGACGGTCGCGCTCATCGTGGTCCTGACGCCCACCATCGCGTTCATCGCCTTTCGGCGGAGCGTCGGCGTCATGAACGCAGCTGCTGGGCTCGTCATCTGGGGTGCCCTCGTTGCGTGTAGCGAGCACGGCCACTGGGCGATGCGGCTCGTCGCTCCACGAGCGCTTCTGGTCTAATCCCCACTCCACGGTTCACTACTTCATGGCTGGCTTCTACGCAGCCATCGCGGGCGTTCTCTTGAGCGTGATTGCACTCACACTGCTCCGCGAGGGCCGCCGTAGCGGATGGTTCGCCGTCCTCTTTGCACCTCTCGTCGGGGGAAGCCTCGAGCTGGTGATGACAAGCCCCGGCGGATACCTGTACCGCCCACATCGGCCTCTACGGCTATCCCCTCGCGTGGGCGGCCCATTGGTCATCGCCTCAAGCCGACTTCGCATGTCCGCGACCGATCAGTCCATGACGCCTTACCGGGTCGTACCACTGACCAGGGGCTCAGATTCGGGTCTGGGAGAATCGGTGAGTGCTGGGGAAGTGGTGGCGACTCGGCGGCTTGCTCGGTATTGCGTTCATCGTGGCTGGCTTCCCGCCTTCCTGAGCAAGGGCGTGACTCCGGTGTACAACGACCCGATCGATGAGACCCGCGAATGGTGGCAAGACCACGGGCTGCGCTATCTCCTCGCTCAGTACGTCGTACTGCTCGCCGCCATGGTCTTCCTGCTCCCCTTCATGGTCGCGCTCACCAGCATGCTCGGCCGCGCAGAGGGTGGTGCCAAGCTGTGGTCACGGGTGTCGTTGATCGGCGGCGTGTGTTTCCTTGCGACGGAGCTGGCGGCCGGGGCGGCCTGGACGGCGCTGGCCGTCGGTGCCGACACGCTGAGCGACGACGGCATGCTGACGCTGATGTACCTCGATGTCGGTGCCTTTCAGATTGTCGGCTTCGGCCTAGCCGTCTTCGTGGCCGCGGCGTCGCTGGTGATCGCGACCACGGGTGCGCTGCCGCGGTGGATCGGTTATTTCGGGTTGCCCCTGGGGGTCGCCTTGTTCGTATCGCCGTTGGCCTTTGTCGACGACAATCCCGAGGGCGTCTTGGACTTGGTGGGCTTCCTAGCGTTCCTCCTCACGAACGTGTGGATCCTCGCCTCCGCGATCACGATGGCGAGAAGGCGCGACGAGCCACTTCGCGCTCCAGACCCCCTCACGCAGTAGCCAAGCGCACAACGTCAAGGGACATTCCCGCACACTGGGGCACGCCGGGGACGTCTCGCTTGGCAGCTACGACGCGACGGCCAGAACGCGATACAGGTGCCACTGCTCCGGGATGCCCTTGAGCTCGTGCACACCAGCGTCTTCGAACACAAGTCCCGAACCTGCGGTCAGGTCCTTCACGGTCGACGAGACGAGGAGCTCGCGCGATTCAGCGAGACCAGCGACTCGAGCACCGATGTTCACGGCGAGCCCGCCGACCTTCCCGTTGATCACCTCGACTTCACCGGTGTGCACTCCTGCCCGCACGTCGAGGCCGAGAGGCTGCACAGCGTCGATGATCGCTCGGCCGCATCGCACGGCACGCGCGGGACCATCGAATGTCGCAAAGAATCCGTCCCCGGCCGTGTCCACCTCCGTACCCCTGTAGCGCGCCAAGAGTCCGCGGACGACGGCGTGATGCGGCTCGACGAGTTCACGCCATGCGCGATCACCTAGAGCGGCTACTCGCTCGGTCGAGCCGACCAGATCGGTGAAGAGAACGGTTGCGAGAACTCGTTCCAGCTCGGGTTCTTCCTGGAGCGATGCGAGGAAGTCTTGAAGCTCTCGCAGCACGCGTTCCCGATCCCCCGCGAACGGCGCATGCTCTTCGCCGGGCAGTTCGACGACGCGTGCGTTTTGCAGCTGGTCTCCGATGTATCGGGCCTGCTCAACTCGCTCGTTCGGATCGTTCGTCCGGTGCATCACCAGCGTCGGGACCGACACGGCCTTGAGCAGCGCTCGAATGTCCGTCTCGCGCCCTGTCCGCTCGATGGCCAGAGCAGACCCTGGAGAGGCCGACAGGCGCGAGTAGCGAGCCCACGCTTTGACGCGCTCGGGGTCGCGTCGAATCGCCGGGTCGACGACTGCGCTGTTCGCCTCCCAGAAGCGCTCGGTTCCCCAATGGCGATCGATGAGCTGCCACCACGCTTCGGCCTCGTCTGTCGTCCAGCCCCACGGGTAATCAGACGACGCGTAGTACTTGGCCCACATCGCGAACAGAACGAGAGCCGAGACGCGCTCCGGGTAGGACGCGGCGAACAGGGTGCAGATAGCGCCGCCGTCGTCGAAGCCGAACAGCACCGCGCGCTCGCTCCCGGCCGCGTCCATGACAGCTCGGATGTCGTCCATCCCGAGCTCCATCGACAGCGCACCGCTCGTGATGGGCCAATCCGAGAGCCCGAAGCCCCGCCGATCGAGCAGGATCAGTCGAAACGCGCTCGCGAGCTCGCCGAGAAAGTCGCCGAGATCCGGCACCTCCCAGACTGCCTCGAGATTCGAGAACCAGCCTGGTGCGTAGACCAGGTCGACGGGTCCTTCGCCGACGACCTGGTAGGCGATGTGGAGTCCGTCGATCGTCTTCGCATACCGAATGGCTGGATGAGACACCGAGCGATCGTAACGTCGTGTCGTGCGCGGCCAAAGCTGCGGAGCTCCGGGCGGCGCTCAAGGGACATTCCCGCACACTCGGGCACGAGAGGGACCGTCGCCTGCGGATCCAGCTTTGGAATTGCCCGGCGATGACTTAGCCTCAGCTCGTGCTCACCTGTGCGAGCTGCGGGCAGGACAATCCGCCGGACGCGCGCTTCTGCATGGACTGTGGCGCGGCGCTCGCGACCACGACTTCTGAGCGCGAAGTCCGCAAGACGGTCACGCGTGGTCTTCAGCGACGTCACCGGGTCCACGGCGCTCGGCGAGTCGACCGACCCCGAGGCGCTGCGCGTGCTGCTCTCCCGCTACTTCGAGCGGATGAAGGGCGTCGTCGAGTCGCACGGCGGCACAGTCGAGAAGTTCATCGGCGACGCGGTGATGGCGGTGTTCGGCGTCCCGCTGGCGCACGAGGACGACGCGCTGCGTGCCTGCCGCGCGGCCGTCGAGATGCGGGACGCGCTGCCCGAGCTCGGCATCCGCGGCCGGATCGGCGTGAACACGGGCGAGGTTGTGACGGGCACGTCGGAGCGGCTCGCCACCGGAGACGCGGTCAACGTGGCGGCACGCTTCGAGCAGGCGGCGGAACCGGGCGAGGTGCTGATCGGCGAGGCGACGCTGGCTCTCGTGCGCGACGCGGTGGAGGCGGAGCCGGTCGAGCCATTGACGCTGAAGGGGAAGTCGCAGCCGGTGCCGGCCTTCCGGCTCGTCTCGGTGCTGGAGGCGCCCGAGCGCAGCCATTCGTCGCGCTTCGTCGGTCGCGAGCGCGAGCTCGCGCAGATCATGGAGGCGTGGGCGCGCGCGCAGGAGGACGCGCGGTGCGAGCTCGTGACGGTGGTGGGCGACGCGGGAGTTGGCAAGTCGCGGCTCGTCGCGGAGGCGCTCGCCGCGATCGAAGCTCGTGTCGTGCGGGCGCGCTGCCTTCCTTACGGCGAGGGGATCACCTACTGGCCGGTCGTGGAGGTGGTGAAGCAGCTCGCGGAGCTCCCGTCGGATCCGGCGGCAGCAGCAGCGATTCGCTCGCTGCTCGGCGAATCGGAGGTCGGAACGAGTGGAGATGAGATCGCCTGGGCGTTCCGCAAGCTGCTCGAGGAGCAGGCGCCGCTGATCGTGGTCTTCGACGACATCCAGTGGGGCGAGGAGACTTTCCTCGATCTCATCGAGTCGACGGCGCTGCTCTCGGCTGGCGCATCGCTTCTACTCCTCTGCATGGCCCGCCCCGAACTGGTCGATCAGCGGCCGTCCTGGCCGTCCCGCGTTGCGCCTCGATCCGCTCACCGCCCGAAGCCGCAGACGCGCTGATCGGGGACGCAGTCTCTCACGAGCTGCGCGAGCGGATCGCACACGCTTCCGGCGGCAACCCGCTGTTCATCTCGGAGATGCTCGCGATGGTGGCCGAGGACGGAGAGGTCGACGTGCCGCCGACGCTGAGAGCGCTGCTCGCTGCGCGGCTCGACCAGCTCGACGCGGCCGAGCGCCGGGTGCTCGAGCGCGGATCCGTCGAGGGCGAGATCTTCCACCGCGGCGGCGTGCAGGCGCTCGCTCCCGAAGAGACGCAGGTCACGACCCGGCTCGCGGCACTCGTGCGGCGTCAGCTCGTCCGTCCCGACCGCGCTCAGATCGCCGGCGACGACGGCTATCGCTTCCGCCATCTGCTGATCCGCGACGCCGCCTACGACGCCCTCCCCAAGGCGGTCCGCGCCGACCTGCACGCCCGCTTCGCCGACTGGCTCGACGAGCACGGCGCTGTCGCTCGTCGAGCGCGACGAGATCGTCGGCTACCACCTCGAGCAGGCGTCCCGTTACATGGCAGAGCTCGGGCAACCCGATCCGGACGTTGCGGAACGGGCCGCGCTCCGGCTCGCCGCTGCCGGCAGGCGTGCGGGCGACCGCCTGGATTACCGCGCTGCGCTCGCGCTTCTGTCTCGGGCCGTCGAACTCCTGCGCCCACACCGGCTCGACGTTGCGCTCGAGCTCGAGGCAGCGTGGCGCATGATGCGATGTCGATGGCCGCGCGGCCGCCGAAGAAGCGGATGTGGTTGCCGAGCGCGCCGAGGCGGCGAGCGACCAGCTCGGGTGCCATGCTCGCTCGCGCCACGGCGGCGCTCTTCAGGCGGCTCTACGGCGGCGATCGTACGGCCGGCCTCGTGGACCAGGAGTGAGCTCTGTCGCACCGCGCTTCCGCTCGAAGAGGAGCGCGGCGACCCTCGGCGGCTCGCTCTGCTCTGGCGCGTGCTCGCCTATGCCGCGAACTTCCGAATGCAGAACAACGAACACGCCGAAGCCGCCGAGCGGGAGCTCCACTATTCGCGGCTCGCGGGTGACTCCCCCTCAGATACTGCGGGGCTCGACTGGGCGCTTATCCTCGGTCCGCGGCCGGCCGACGAGGCACTGCGCGCGTTCGAAGAGATAGGCGAAGGCCGCCCTCCGGGAGCGTCGGATTTCGGTCGAGCGACATCTGCTCGCGATGCTCGGCCGCACAGACGAAGCATGGCCGCTCGCGGAGGCGCGGTCGAATCACCTGCGTGAGGTGAGCGGCGACTCGTCCGCCGGCGCCGACTACCTCGCGCTCATGGCGATGATGGAAGGCGATCGCGAGCGCGCCTGCCGGCATACCGCCGAGCTGGTCGACGGGGCACCGCCAGGCAGCGACGGGGTGATGGCCTCATGGAGGTCAATGCTCGCGCGCGACCTCTTTTACCTCGAGCGCTTTGACGAGGCGGAGCGCCCTGCTGGAGGAAGCGCGTGCTGTGGGACTGGGGTCCTGTCGAGCGGACGCTCGTCTCGGCGGTCGAGGCGCTCTTCCTCGCCAGGGTCGGCGAGCTCGTACAGGCGGAGGAGCGAGCTCGCGCCGCCGTTGTCACCGCGGAGACGGAGACGGACAACGTCTGGCTCCAGGGCTGGAGCAACGAGGACCTCGCCATGGTGCTCGAGCGTGCGGGCCGGATCGAGGACGCGCGCGAAGGCTCTGGAGCGCGCGCTGGCCGTCTGGGAACAGAAGCGCTGCCTGCCGTTCATGAGTCGAGTGAGTCAGCAGCTCGACTCGCTCGGGCGCGCGCAGGTCTGAACCACGCTCAAGGGACATTCCCGCACACTCGGGCAGCACGCCGTGACCTGCCTGCATGAGGTTTGGGTGACGAGGCCTAGCGAAAGCCTCGCCACCCACTGCCTCGCGCTTATCCAGCCTTCGACATCACTCCTGTGTACGTCAGGCTGGTAGGAGGGGTGAACGCGAACGTTCCATGCCCACTAGCCCCGGCGTAGTCGCCCGTGCCAGACGAGACCTGCCACGTCCCCGCCGGCAGGTCCTTGGACACCCCCTGCTGGGCGATCGTGAACGTCCCACGGGAGCCGGTGAACACGACGACGGCCTGAAATACGACCACCGGAGCCGATGGTTGAAAGTCCGCGCCGGTGAGGTGGATCTCGGTCTCGACGAATGAACCGGCATCGCTGATTGCCCCGGACGACTGCCACGTGCCGTGAAAGTCCGGAGGAGGGCCGAATTGTGTGACCGTACCGGCGATGGTGACCGTGCCCGGCGCGCCTGCGCTCGCGGTCGGCACAAGACCGACGCAGGCGACAGCCGCCACGGCGACTGCGAGAAATAGTGCTCTCATCACGCACCTCCAAGCGATGAGGTCGTAAGAGAAACTGACAATCTGAGAGACTGTCAAACTCAGGGCCTAATGTCAACCAGAAAACGCCAATCCTCGAGCCAAATCCTTCCCGGCGAGTCGCGCGACGCACGGCCGAACATCGGAATCCTCCTGCGCGGGCCGTACCAGGAGATCGTCCGCCGAATTGCCGACGAACTCGCGGTGGCCGGCTTCGACGACATCCGACCGGCGCATACGGCGGTCTTTCAACACATCAAGGCCGAGGGGTCGCGCCTCTCCGAGCTCGCGCAGGGGGCGCAGATCACGAAGCAGTCGATGGGGTATCTCGTCGACTATCTGGAAACGTGCGGTTACGTCGAGCGCAGGGCCGACCCCTCCGACCGGCGCGCGAGCTTGATCTTCTTGACTGAGCGCGGCTGGGAACAAATTCGTGCTGCGCTAGCGATCATCGCGGGCATCGAAGAGGAGTGGGCGCGCTCGCTTGGCACGCGCGACATGGAGGAACTCCGCAAGCACCTTGCGCGTCTGAATCAGACGATCGGGCAGGCTGTCTCGGGCTGCGATCAATAGTCTCCTGCCGCCGCTTACGGACGCGACAGCCGCGTTAAGCTCGTCGCCCTCATAGCGAATCAAGGAGGGCTGTCACATGTGGGCACGCATCGCGAGATTCGAAGGCGACCCTGCGGACGTGGACACTAGGATCGAACGGCTGCGCTCGATGCTCGAATCCGACGGCATACCGCCGGAACTCGCCGACGCGACATTCCTTCTGCTCGTCGACCGCACCTCGGGTGGTGCACTCGGTGTAACCCTGTTCGACAGCGAAGAGGCGATGCGCCGAGGCGACGAGGTGATGAACGCCGGGCAGGGTCACGCGGGCGCGCGGTCCTCGGTCGACTTCTACGAGGTGCCGCTCCATACGCTCGGCTGACGCGAGCACCCGACGCTGGGCCGACAAATCGCCAGAACCCTCAAGGGACATTCCCGCACACTCGGGCAGGCGACCGCGTTCGCGTCGTGCGACTAACCTCGTGCGCAGGTCCGAGTCATCTCGAGCCTGCTGCGTTCCTGTCCGAGGTCGAGCAGAGGGGAATCCGATGAGCATCGAAGGGACACCAAGCGTTGGCAGCTCGTTATGGCGCCGCCTGGGCCAAGCACGATCTGGACGCGATTGTCGCCATGCACACCGACGACACGGTGTTCCATCTTCATGGGTTCAGCGAGCCTGCGACAGGACTCGCTGCGGCACGCGAGGCATTTGCCGCCACGCTTGCCCGATCGCCCGACTTACGCTTCGACAAGAGCAGGGTCTACATCGGCGATGGACACTTCGTCAGCGAGTATCGGATGAGTGGAACCGCGGAGGGCAAGCCGTTCGCGTGTGAGGGCGTCGACGTGATCGCAGTCTCCGACGGTCTAATCGCGCGGAAGGACACGTACCTCGATTGGGCGGCGATGCAGCGGCAACTCGATGTGGAGCTGACAGCTTCGCCATAGCGGACGACACGAGAGTCAACAATCCGTATTGGTCCCACCCTGAGAGAGAGTCAAGCGACATTCCCGCACGCTGGGGCAAGCCTGCGTCCTCTCGCCCAGCGGCCAGAGAGCTCCTTTAACCGCGCCGGACTGTGGGGAGAGCTTGCGGTGTCGCATCGGCCTTCGACCGCGTCTCTCGCGCACCGCGCCCTTCCCTAGCGCATACGCTCGACCAAACCCTCCAGGACCGCGAACCCGTCGTTCCAGATCTCCGGGTCGCCGAGGTCGACACCGACGACGGCCAGCAGCTCCGCGGGCGACGCCGAGCCGCCGGCCGTGAGGAAACGCTCGTAGCGCTCCGCGAAGCCGGGCTCACGCGAGCGGGCCACCAGCCCGGCGGCGAGGAGGAACGCGAAGGTGTAGGCGTAGTTGTAGAAGCGCGCGTGCGACGAAGTGCGGCAGCGACGCCCACCAGAGCTTGCCGCTGCCGAGCTCGTCGGTCACCGCGTCGCCCCAGACCTTCGCCACCGCGGCCTCGCAGAGAGCGTTCAGCCGGTCCGCGGTCAGGGCTTGGCCCTCGGCGCGAAGCGCGTACGCAGCCTGCTCGAAACGCGCGAACGCCGCGAACATGTACGCGGACATGACCACGTGGTCGAGCTCCCGTGCGAGCAGCGCGCGGCCCAGATCCTCGTCGGTCGAGAGGAGGTGCTCGACGAGAAGCAGTTCGGCGAACTTCGACGGGACCTCCGCGAGGGCGATGCCCTGCTTGAGCGAGTTGTCCGTCTGCGCCTGCGCGGCCAGCCCGCAATTGGTCCCGTGCCCGAGCTCGTGCGTGAGAAAGACGAGATCGCGCAGCTGCCCGGTCCAGTTGAGGAAGACGAAGCCCGGCACGCGCGTGCTGGGCCAGACGCAGAAAGCCATGCTCGGCTTCCCGCGCCTCGGCTCGGCGTCGATCCGGTTCTCGGAGAAGAAGCTCTCGGCCTCCGTGCCGAGCGCCGGCGTCACGGCCCCGAACGTGTCCACGACCAGCCGGCGGGCCTCGTCCCAGGGCAGCAACCGCTCTTCGACGGCCGCAGCCTGCAGGTCGACGGCGTCCAGCCGCTCGAGGCCGAGCAGCGCCGCCTTCCGGCGGTACCACCGATGTGCGATCTCGACGTGCGCCTCGGACGCGGCGAGTAGCGCCTCGACCACGCCGGCGTCGATCTCGTTCTCGAGGTTCGTCTGATCCATGGGGTTGTCGTGGCCACGCAGGCGGTCGACGGCAAGCCGATCGGCGACGAGCGAGTCGTAGCAGTGGGCGAGCACGGGCAGAACGGGTTCGAAGAGCGCAGTCGTCGTCTCCTGCGCGCGCCGCCGCACGTCGCGCTCGGGATGGGCGCGCCCGGCCGACTCGAGCTCCGAGAGCGGCCATTCCCGCTCGCCCGTGCCATCGTCGAAGCGGGCCGAGAGCGGGCCGAGCGTGCGGTCGCGGAGGGTCTGCCACGCTGTGCTCGCGCTCGCGTCGCGAGCGGACAGCACGCGCTCCTCGGCCGGCGAGAGCATGAACGGGCGGAACCGCCGGACGCCGAGGAGGTAGTGACGGTCCCGAGCCACTGCCTCGTCCTCGGCCAGCGATCGGGCGCGCTCGTCGGGAAGCGCCATCCACGCGAGCTCGAAATGGCGGATCGCGTCGTCGAGGCGAGGCGAGCGGTTGTCGACCCACGCCCGGATGTCGAGAACGGCCGGGTTCTCGCTGTCGGTCTTGGTGAGCATGAACGCCCACTGCCTGGCTTCGGAGCGGGCGGCCCGAATATCTGCGAGCTCGCGCAGCAGCGACCGCAGGTTCGTCGGCTCGATCGTCTCCAGCGACTTCGCCGACCACCGCTCCACGAACGCGGCCGCGTCCGCCACGGCGGCCTCGAGCCGCTCCTTCATCGCCTCCTCGCTCGGCGCCAGCGGCGTCAGGTCCCAGCGAATGCCCTGTGCTCCCGACTCGACGGCTGTCGCCACGCGGCGGAGCCTATCGGGCGGACGCCGGCGGGCAGCAGGAGCTGAAGCGCGTCGCCGAGCGCTGGCGCTTTACCGCGTCTTCTCTGACAGTCTCGCTTACCGCGGGCCGTGCACACGTGTTACTCAAGGGACATTCCCGCACACTGAGGCACGCCGGCGTCGTCTTTCATGACGGCTCGCGTCGACGCTCGGAGCTAGCCAGGCAGCAGGCTAGTTCACCGCGGGAGCGGGTTCGGGCCGGTGGCGGTGACCAGCCGCTGCGGCACCCAGTCGTCGACGTGGACTGAAGCCCTCGAAGCGCCCTTCCTCGTCCTCGACGACGTCGAAGAAGGAGCGCCGGTAGAACTTCACGTGGGTGAAGTCCTCGAACAACACGTAGACCGGCTCGACCTCGGGACTCTGGAACTGCTGCCCAGTCAGCGCGGCCCGATGCACTCGCGAGAACTCGTCGAACTCCTCACCGACGACGACGCCGAGGTGCTCGAGGCCCATCCGGTAGACGCGCTGGTGAACGGGCGGGATGAGCTCGATGCGCGAGACCGGAGTCCCGTCGAGGACATCGAGCGGCTCGGCGAGCACGATCAAGGAGATCGGACGCCCGTTCCAGACGTTCTCGCGGTTCGCCCTCGCATGGCGCTCGAGAAGCGTCCGCTGGTGGACGTACAGGTCCCAATCGGCGACGCGGACGGCGAGGTGGCTGAGCGCGTACGGTGAGATGTCGATGCCGCGGGCAGAAAGACGGTCGCGCTGCATCGCCGCGAAGGCTCGATAGTCGCCGATGATCTCGGCGATCGGATCAGACGTCGCCACGTGGCATCCTCCTCCGCCATCGTATGAGATGCACGGCCGGACACACGGTCCCCGGGTCGGTCTCACTTAGGTAGTGAGCTCCGCGGCGGGACGCTCCTGAGCAAGCGCTCGAGTTCGGCATCGGAGCGGAGGGCTCGTCCTCGTCAAGCGACATTCCCGCACACTCGGGCACCTGAGGTGCCCGTAGCTGAGGCTGATGCAGTGGTGGGAGTCGCTCTTCGCCTCACTCGGCGTGCCGCCGAGGAGAGGCGTCGTCGGCGACCGCGTAGACGTTCATGCCTGCCAGCATCGAGCCCGGTGATGTCGCTCGCTCGCAGTTTCCCTTGCTGGGGCATGGATATGCTAGTTGGCGACTAAAATTATGTGATAATATTGCTGTTCAACCGATAGGAGCTGAGTTCTATGACCACTCTCGTCCGCTTTCGCGAACCACTACGGAACGCCGCCATGAATGGCGAGTTCGAGCGGCTGATCAAGACCGTCTTCGAATCGCCCGCCCGTGCCGCCGCTGTCTCCAACCACGCGTGGACACCTCCGCTTGACGTCTGGGAGACCGAGGGCGAGCTCGTGTACGCGTTCGACCTCCCCGGCATACCGGAGGAGAAGATCGTCGTCGACCTCGAAGACAGCACCCTGACGGTCAGCGGCTCGCGTGAACGCACCGAGATGGAGGACGGGCGCTTCTTTCGCTACGAGCGTCCCTTCGGAGAGTTCACGCGCTCTGTCGCTCTGCCCGAGGGGACTGACGACGTCGAGGCCCGGGCGCACTACGCCAACGGCGTGCTCGAAGTCCACGTCGAGAAGCGCGAACAGTCCAAGCCCCGCCGCCTCCCGGTCACGACGACCGTCGAGGGCGGGTCCACCGACTAGCTTCCACTCACCGCCACGTCCTACGAGAGGCGGCCCTATGGCCGCTCTCTCCACCAGCGAAACCGTCTTACGCGACCGCATTCCGCGCGGCTGTCGCGAACGACTTACGCAAAGAGTCCTAAGTGCGTCGCGCGGACCCTTTCTCGGAGTTCGCCGACCGGCAAGTCGAGAGAGGGATCTTGACGAGGTTCTTCCAAGGAGGTTCTTCATGAATCTGAAGCCGCTTGGTGACCGCTTGATCGTCGAGGTTCTCGATGAGGAGGAGTTGACGGTTGAGCGGCATCGTCCTGCCCGACACGGCGAAGGAAAAGCCGCAGCGGGGCAAAGTCCTTGCGGTCGGCCCCGGCGCCCGCAACCAGGAGACGGGGGAGTACATCCAGATGGAGGTCGTCGAGGGCGACGAGGTGATCTTCTCCAAGTACGGCGGAAGCGAGATCAAGCTCGGCGCCGACGAGGTTCTGATCTTGCGCGAGTCAGATGTACTCGCGAAAGCCGTACACACAGGTGGCAAGCGCAAACGCAAGCTCAGCGGTGCCACCGCTTAGCTCGCATCAATCAGGAGGAAGACATGCCTCACAAAGAGCTCAAGTTCAATGAGGATGCGCGCCGCTCGCTCGAGCGCGGCGTCAACATCCTTGCCGACGCGGTCAAGGTCACCCTTGGCCCCAAGGGGCGCTACGTCGTCCTCGACAAGAAGTACGGCGCTCCCACGATCACGAACGACGGCGTCACGATCGCCCGCGAGATCGAGGTCGAGGACGTCTTCGAAAACCAGGGCGTTCAGCTTGTGCGCGAGGTCGCGACGTCGACGAACGACGTCGCCGGTGACGGCACCACCACCGCGACCGTCCTCGCCCAGGCCATCGTCCGCGAGGGCTTGAAGAATGTGGCCGCTGGAACGAACCCGATGGCGCTCAAGCGCGGGATCGAGCAGGCCGTCGACGCGGTGGTCGAGAACCTGAAGAGGCAGTCCAAGGAGGTCTCGGGCCGAGAGGACATCGCCCGCGTCGCCACCATCTCGGCGCGCGAGCGCGAGATCGGCGACGTGATCGCGGACGCGATCGAGAAGGTCGGCAAGGACGGCGTCGTGAACGTCGAGGAGGGCCAGACGTTCGGTCTCGAGCTCGAGTTCACGGAGGGCATGCAGTTCGACAAGGGCTACCTGTCGCCGTACATGATCACGGACGCCGAGCGCATGGAGGCCGTGCTCGACGATCCGTACATCCTGGTCGCGAACCAGAAGATCGGCGCGGTCAAGGACGTCCTGCCCGTGCTCGAGCAGGTGATCCAGGCCGGCAAGCCGCTCCTGATCGTGGCCGAGGACGTCGAGGGCGAGTCGCTCGCCACGATCGTCGTCAACAAGCTCCGCGGCACCTTTACGGCGGTCGCCGTCAAGGCCCCGGGCTTCGGCGACCGCCGCAAGCGGATGCTCGAGGACATCGCGATCCTCACGGGTGCCGAGGTCATCACCGAGGAGCTCGGCCTCAAGCTCGAGAACACGAAACTCTCGCAGCTCGGCCACGCTCGCAAGGTCGTGATCGACAAGGACTCGACGACGATCATCGACGGTGCCGGCGACTCCGACGCGATCAAGGCCCGCATCAAGCAGCTGAAGGCCGAGATCGAGGACACCGACTCCGACTTCGACCGCGAGAAGCTCCAGGAGCGCCTCGCGAAGCTGGCCGGCGGCGTCGCGGTCGTCAAGGTCGGCGCAGCGACCGAGACCGAGCTGAAGGAGAAGAAGCACCGCGTCGAGGATGCGCTCCAGGCCACTCGGGCGGCGCTCGAGGAGGGGATCGTCCCGGGAGGGGGTGTCGCGTTACTGAGCGCAGCTGGGTCGATCAAGCTGGACGACTTCGGCGATCCGGACGAGCGGACGGGCGCGCAGATCATCGTCCGCGCGCTCGAGGAGCCGCTCCGCCAGCTTGCCTACAACGCGGGACTCGAAGGCTCGGTCGTCGTCGACAAGGTCCGCAAGGCCGCCAAGGGCCAGGGCCTGAATGTCGACACGAACGAAATCGAAGACCTAGTGAAGGCGGGGATCATCGACCCGACCATGGTCACGCGCTCGGCGTTGCAGAACGCCGCGTCGATCGCGAAGAACATCCTCATGACCGAGGCGATCGTCGCCGAGCCACCCGAAAAGGCCGGAGCCGGCATGGGCGGCATGGGCGGCATGGGCGACATGGGCGGAATGATGTAAGGCAAGCGGCCAGGGAACTCAAGCCATCGGTTCAGCGAGAGGGCCGGCCAGAGGGCCGGCCCTCTGCGTGTCTCGGAGCCGAGATCTTCGGGTCCACGATTGCCGGCATGACTGTGCACACGGGCGCACGGATCGCCGCCCTGAGGTGGTTCAGGCGACAGTCCCGCACACTCGCGCAGGTCAACGGTCTGTCCGTTGATCGCATCGGCGACTCCGAACGGCCGCCGCGGTCTGGGGAACCAGGGAGATCACGAGCCGTGGTGCGTCAGCCTCCGCTGTCCGCTCCCATCGGCGTTCATGACATAGACCTCGCTGGTACCGTTGCGGTCGCTGGCGAAGGCGATCTTCCGACCGTCGGGAGACCAGGCAGCACCCCAGCCTCGAGGACGTTCGTTCCCCGGGTTGCGCGTCAGATTCTGCTTCCCGCTCCCGTCGGGATTCACTACGTAGACCTCCCAGTTACCGTCGCGCCGGGTCGCGAAAGAGATCTTCCGCCCATCGGGCGACCAGGCCCCACCGAAGTCATCCCCCTGCTCTTGCGTGAGGTTCCGCTGTGCGCTCCCGTCGGCGTTCATGACGTAGACCTCGAGGTTGCCGTCGCGTCCGCTCTGGAACAAGATCTTCCGCCCGTCCGGCGACCAGGCCGGGCCGTGACCGCCGGCCGGCTGCCGTGTGAGCCTTCGCGTCGCGCTCCCATCGGCGTTCATGACGAAGATCTCGGAGTTGCCGGCCCTCCCCCTCACGAAGGCTATCTTCCGCCCGTCGGGCGACCAGGCAGGCGTGACGCCCCGCGTGAGCCTCCGCTGCCCGCTTCCGTCGGCGTTCACGACGTAGATCTCGGTGTGCCCGGCGGACCGGGGCCTGGCCGGCCAGGCCGTAAGGGTGAGCTTCCGCCCGTCGGGCGACCAGGCCCCGGCGGAGACGTCCCAGACGCTCCCGGGTCTCGACGTCAGCCTCCGTACTCCACTCCCGTCAGCGTTCATGACGTAGACCTGGGTGCCCCCGTTGTGCCGTCTGAAAGCGATCATCCGCCCGTCGGGAGCCCAGAAAATCTCGTCCCCCAGCTTGAGCAGCGCCCGCTTCCCGCTCCCGTCGGGGTTCATGATTTTCATCCGATAGTGACCCTTAGTCGGTGTCCCGACGCGGCTCTCAAAAACGATCTTCCCGTCCGGCGACCAGCCGACCTGCCCGACCACGGGCAGGCGGAGCGGGGGTTGGCCGCCGCCCTTGATGAGTTCAAGGAGGCTGCTGCCGATGCCAAACGCCGGCGTCACGAGAAGCCCGCCGACCAAGATCACGGCGGCGACGGCGACGATCCGCCAGCGCGGGTATGCCCGGCGGCGGGGTGGATGCTCTGCTCCCGCTGGGTGGAGCACGTCCTCCCAGCCTTCGGGGTGGGGCTCGGCGGCACGCCGGAGAACGTCATCCCAGCTTCCCATTTCATCCTCGAGCGGTCCCACTACGCGCTCGAGCACGGCCGTGATGTCTTGGTCATTCACCGATGGACCTCCGTCATCGCAGTTCTGACCTTCCGGTGAGCGGCGTGGAGTGTGGCCGCGACGGTGCCGCGCTCGATCCCCGCGACCTGCGCGATCGTGTGGTAGTCGAGGTCGGCGTAGTGACGCAGGAAGAGCACGAGCCGCTGTCGCTCTGGGAGCCCTGCAATCACAGCTCGGACTTCGAGCCAGTCCCCGGGATGGCCGTTCGCCTCGAGCTCGTGGCTCTCGTCCAGCCCGATGGCCGAATGTCGCTTCTCCACGCGGCAGACGTTCACCACGATCCGCCAGAGCCACGGGTGGAGGCTCTCCGCCTCCCGCAGATCGCCTCTGTGTCGCAAAGCGTGGGCGAACGCCTCTTGCACTGCGTCCCGCGCACGGTCGACATCTCCGAGCATCCCCAGCGCGAGCGCGAGAAAGCGCCTGTAACCGTCTCGATACGCGTGTTCGATCGCGGTGACGAGGTCGACGTCCGAAATCGTGCTCACAACTCCTATTGATTCACGAGATACCGCGAACGTTTAGCGAGACCGTCAGCAAGAACGTCCTCCCGCGCTGTGTTCGGGTTCGTCAAGGGACATTCCCGCACACTCGCGCAGGCGACGGAGCCGTCTCTTGGCTGCGATGAAACGTGCCCGCTTCTCGACAAGCAGCTGGGACGGCCGAGCTCCTATCCGCCCGGCCCCCAGTCGGCCTGCGTCTCGAAGTTGCGCGTCTTCGTGAGCTGCCGCAATCCAGTGCCATCCCCGTTCATCACGAACACGTCCGGAACGACTCCGCCGACGGCTCCAGCGCTCGTCCCGAACACGATCGACGCGCCGTCGGGAGAGTAGGAGCCCGGAACGACGCGATCGGACGGGTCGAAGTGCGTCAGCTGCCCCAGACCCGTGCCGTCGGGGTGAATCGTGTACAGGTTCGCGCCCAGTCCGCTCGAACCGTTCAGGTCTTCGCCCGGATGCGTCCGGAAGAGGATCGTGCTCCCATCCGGTGACCAGTCGAGCTTGTCGCCGGGAGCGATCGACGGAGGCGTCAGCCGGTGCAGTCCGGTGCCATTGGCATTGACAACGTAGAGAGTGCGACAGGAGCAGTTCCCGCCGTTGTCGTTCCTCTCGAGGAAGACGAGCCGCTCGCCGTCTGGAGACCACGCGGGGATCTGCGGGTCGCCGCGCCACGGGCCAAACCAGACGAGTGTGCGCAGGTGCCGTCCGTTCGCGTCCGTGACCACGAGTTCGTCCCTGTAGATCCCCTGCGCCGTATCCACGGTGGCTCCCTTCGGCCTGAGCGGACCGGAAAGGCGCTGGAAGGCGATGTGCTTTCCGTCGGGCGACCAGACGGGCCACCCGTCGTCGGCCTTGCACTTGGGGATCGCAACGCCTGTTGGACAGCTCGGGGTCAGCCGCCGAAGCCCGGTTCCGTCGGGCTTGATGACCCAGATCGAGTGCACGCCCGAGGACGGCGCGCGGGCGAAGACGATGCGTGATCCGTCCGGCGACCAGTCCGCGGTGATGTCCTCCGTGCCCCTCGGCGGGTGCGTGAGCTTGCGGACTCCCGTTCCGTCCGCGTTCATGACGAAGAGCTCACCCCATGGAGTGCCCTGGAGGCGCAGCCGCTCGAAGACGATGCGGCCGTTGGTGCCAGGCGGTGTCGCCTGGGACGAGGTCGCGGTAGCCGCGACGATCGTCGTGACGACGACGAGGAAGACGTGGAGCCGAGTCATCGAGACCCCTTTCATGGGTGTCGCTGCCAGATCGGTGTGCGTCCCCGAAGGTGCCTCCGTCGGTTCCGCGGATTGCGCGGACATGGCCGCCGTCGGCGTTCATGACGTAGAGGCCGTTCCAGCTCGCGACCGCGAGCCGGGAACCGTCCGCGGACCAGGCGGGATGCGCGTACGACGGTCCTATCCCGCCGCAGCGCCCGGGTCCCGCATGCGGCGTCACATCGCGCCCGTTGGGGGTCACCAGCCGCGTTCGCCCGTCCTGGTTGCGCAAGCCGGCGCACGCGGATGCCCAGTACGCGATCGTCGTGCCGTCCGGCGACCAGTCCGGAGCTGCTCCTCCTCGCGTCACGAGCTTTCGGTGCGAGCCGTCGAGGTCGACGGCGTAGATCGTGGAGCGAGCCGGCGTCGACTTGGTCGAGAACGCGATGCGTCTTCCGTCCGGCGACCACGTCGGCCAGTACGCGCTGACTGTGCCGGTCAGCAGGAGCCGTCGCCCGGTGCCGTTGGGACGAATGGTGTAGATGTGTCCGGCGCACGTGTACGCGAGCCGGGACACGTCCGGTGACCAGGCCAGCTCGTGTGGTTCGGCGCAGCCGAGAGCACGCGTCGCGGCTCGCCCCAGACGTCGCAAAGCGTCCAGCTCGAATTCAGGCGCTGCCTGGCGCGCGAAGGCCGCTGGGATGCGGCGATCGACCCCGGTCACAAGGTCGATGACATGGAGCCCTCCCTGGTACAGGCTCAAGCTGTTCGTCGAGCCCGTCACGAGCGCGAGGTGACGACCGTCCGGCGCCAAAGCGGCGGCCTTGACGAATGCGCCGCAATCCTCCGCAGCACGGCAGCGCCAGATCGTCCGGAGCCTCCCCGCGTCGTCGCGCGCGACGACGCTCGGCGCTGGTTGCTTCGCGTACAGAGCCAGCCGGATGAGATGAGCCGCTGTCGCGACCCCGGCGAGCAGGAGGAAGACCGCGAGCGCCGCAAGTGCGAGGCGTAGGGGGCGATTCCGGAGGCCACCCCGGGCGCGGCGGCGCCTTCCGGCGCGTCCGACCACGTCCTCCCAGTCGGCGCGCAGAGTCTCGTCGATCGGCGTGAGACGATCGAGACCGGCCGCGAGCTCCGGCACGTACTCGCTGTTCGTCATGCTTGCACCTCCTCGAGCGAGGCACGGAGAGCGGAATGCGCCGCGTGCAGAGTCGCGGACACTGTCCCGACCTGGATGCCGAGCGCAGCAGCGATCTCGCTGTATTCGAGGTCGGCGTAGTACCGCATGAACACCACGAGCCTCTGACGCTCCGGCAGCACGGCGAGCCGAAGGCGCAGCTCGTCATCGCCGGTCTCGACGCTTCCATTCCGGCTGTCGTTGGCTCGAAGCTCAACGGTTGGCCGGCTGCGAGCCTTGCGCGCACGGTTCAGAACACAGCGCCAGACCCAGCCGGCGAGCGGCCCGTGGCCCTGCCACTGGCCCGAGTTAAGCAGCGCGTCAGCAAAGCCTTCCTGAACGGCCTCGAGGGCCGAGTCACGATCCCCAGTGACGGCTCGCGCGACGCGGACGAACCGGGCAAACTCCGAACGATAGAGCGACTCGAGTTCCGGCCACAGAGACGTTTCCACCATCGACGTGCATGATCCGTCAGAGGCCCTCGTTTGTTTAGTTGGCCGATCCCAGACGCGACCACGTAAGGCACGCCAGCGGTAGCCGTGGCCGCGCCCGCCCCCACGATATGCAGGGGTTTGTAGTGCTTTCCTCGACTCCGGGCGAAATCGGGGCGATCAAACGACAGCTACCATGGGGGTTACCTACAGTCTCTTTCCGCTCTGACCGCCTGGCCATTGCGCCAAGGGCGGCGGAAAGCGGGGCCTCGATGCAGGTCACTCGTAGCTTGTCCCAGCAAGGTGCCGCACGGCACGGGCGCACCGTAGAGCGCCCCGTCGTGATCAAGCAACTTCCGGAGAACCTGACGACGCTCGACCGTGACCAGCTTCGGGATGCAACGGACTGTCGCGACGCACGCATGACGACCCTTTTCCACGGCTGGTCGTCGTTGAGCAACACAGAGATGCGGGAACTCAGGCTCCTGAGTAATGAGCGTGTGCGGCTAGCGAAGCATGGCAGCATCCTGCGCGGACTCGATCGGCTTCGAGCGCATCGACGATGACCTAGAGCCAGCGACTCGCCATCGCCGTAATTCTTGCCAGCGGTAAATCTCGTGCGCTCGCAGGGGACGGCCTTGAAGATCAGGGCACAGCGGCGGAGACTGGGCTGTGTGAAATCGAGCGAGGCGCGGGGCTTGTGGGGACTGCCGCTGTGGACGCACAACCCCTTGATGTTCCTCGGCTTGTGGTTCCTGCTTCTCCCCGTACCTCTCGTCCTCGGGCTGCGATGGGAGTTCTACGGCATCGGACTGGTGGGTGCCATCGGCCTGGGCTGGTGGGTTCGTCGCAACTACCGCTTCACGACCCTGGAGAAGTCAGAGAGCGTGACGGTGGTTCGCAGCGAGCGACGGCAGCAAGACTGAGCAGGCGCATTGGCCTTACCCGCCAGCGCGATAAGTCGTGAACGCCGCGACGTTCCGAATCGTGGATATCGCGCCTTCGCCCGACGCCATATATATGGGCGCGATCCTGCGATGCAGCGGGGGCGGGGCAGAAGACGGGGCGCCACGACGTTGGCACAAGAACCGTCAGCCGGCGAGCCAGTCGCTGGGCGGCTCGTCATCCGAGGGCTTGACCGTCCAGCCGTCGCCTCCTAGTGCCTCGATCGTGCTCGCGTCAAGCCGAGCCGGTCGAAGTGTTAGGACTGCTCGCCCCTCGGAGGAGTATTCCTCATGTTCCAACCGAGCCAGCATGCGGCCAGCGGGAGCACGCACGAGCGAGGTCAGTCGGGGAGCGGCTTTGCGAGACGCAACACGGCGGCGTGCGTATCGCAGCTAGGGTAGTTCCAGCGCTTGGGCTCGTCTTTGAGCCGCCGAGGCTTCTCTTTCCTCTTTGGTAGTAGCACCGGCTCGAGCGCAGCAGGGAGTTCATTCGAGCTCTCCTGTCCCGAAAGGAACGAAGGAGCATCACATGCATGCCACCATTCGCCGCTACGACGGTGTGGACCAGAATCGCACGACGGAGCTCACGAGCAAGGTCAACGAGACCCTTCTGCCGAAGCTCAACAAGCTGCCCGGGTTCAAGGGCTACTACCTGATCGATGCCGGCAACGGCGTCTTCAGCTCGCTCGGTCTCTTCGAGACGCCTGAGCAGGGCATGGAGTCGACGAAGCTCGTCACAGCGTGGATCCGCGAGGAGAAGCTCGAGACGATTCTCCCCAACGAGCCCAAGATCACGAGCGGCAAGATCGTTGCTCGCAGCAGCGACCGCGTTCTCGCGGCTGCGTAACTCGACCGCACCGCACTCGACGGAGGGCCCGGCTTGCCGGGCCCTCTTTCGTTCCCGATTCAACGAAACGCCCGCTGTTCGCCTCCTTGCCCGGCCGCAAGCGGTACGGCCCGCGACCGGCTGGGCTCGTTCGCTAGGCGGTCATCAGTCCGAGTGGAGCGTGTGCTGATCGAGGCCGATTGCCTCGGCTCCGCGAGATGTGAGCACGTAGAACGTCGAGTCGGGCGCTGGCTCAGTGCGACGCGACTGCGTCTTGACAGGGTTGCTCCGACGCGGCCGAATTAGTTCGGCTCGAACAAGGTGCTCTAAGTCGAACGCTGGAAAGCGTTCGGCAACCTGCCCGGGAGTCTTCCCCTGATCGCCGACGAACTCGAGAACGTCACGATCAGCATCCTCCATGAGACCACGGTACTCCGTTCTTCACGCCGCGCGGAATCTTCCTACGTTGTCCCACCAGACTTCCTCGACCGTTCCCTTGATCCGGTCTCACTATCGTGCTCGTGGTGCCAATCTCAGCTGCCGTTGTGGTTCAGGCGATCCCCGTCCGGAAGCAAACGAGCGCATCTTCCGTCTAGGTGGTTCGCAGCGAGAGACGGCAGCAAGACTGAGCAGGTGCATTGGCCTTGCCGCCAGCGCAATAGTCGTGACCGCGGCAAACGTCCCGAATCGTGGAATATCGCGCCTTCGACCGACGCCTTATATCGCGCGTTGGCTAGTCGGCTCTAGTCGTCGCGTCATGCGTCGCGGGAGAACGTGTCCGACGACAGCGCGTGCGGGTACACGGCGGGTACAACCGTGCCCCCACAGCCGCACACGAACGCACATCATTGGGGAGGCTCGAGCCGTCGTTTTTGGCTTCGGAGCAGGCGGTTCCGCTCAACCGTGCGATTCGTCCCGAGCGCCCGATGTGACCGGATGTCGGACGACGCGAAGTTCATTCTCGGCTTCGGTTGATCCGCTACTCCGGGATCGAGAGAACGACCTTCCCGAACTGCGCGCCCGACTCGAGGCGCTCGTGCGCGAGGGCGGCGTCGGCGAGCGGAAACGTGCTGTCGACGTGGACGCGTGCGCGTCCGGAGCGCACGAGCTCGTACGCCGCCTCGAAGTCCCACGGCGTGCCCATGGTCGACCCGTAGACCACGAGCTGTTTCCACCAGAGGCGGTAGAGACGTGCCGGAGGGCTGTGCCCCGAGGTCGCTCCGCAGACGACGATCCGTCCCTCCTGTGCAGCAGCCGAGAGCGACCGCTCCCAGGTCGCCTCACCCACCGTCTCGACGACGACGTCCGCGCCGCGACCGTCGGTCGCGTCCTTGACGGCCTGCACGACATCGCCGTCAGCATGGTTCACGGCGACGGTGGCGCCCAGCTCGAGGATCCGTTCGAGCTTCGCATCGCTCGACGACGTGGCGATGGTCTTTGCTCCGAGCGCCCGGCAGATCTCGAATGCCGCTAGCGCTACCCCGCCGCCTATTCCCCAGATGAGCACCGACTCGCCCTCGTGGACCGCCGCCTTCGTGACGAGCATGCGGTACGCCGTCTCGAACGTGAGCGGAAATGCGGCGCCCTCGACGAAGCTCAGCGTATCGTCGAGCGGGTAGAGCTGTGACGCCGGGATCGCCTTGAGCTCACAGCACGTGCCGTCCGTGTGCTCCCCGATCACGGTGATGCGGTCGCCGTGAGGGATGCCTGGGTTGATGACGACGCGATCGCCCTCCGAGAACGTGTCGACTCCTTCGCCGAGCCCCGCGACGACGCCGGCGCCGTCGGCGCCGAGGATGCGCGGCTTCGGAACTGACGGAAGACCTTTCCGGACCCAGACGTCGAGATGGTTCAGCCCTGCGGCGCGCAGTGCGACGAGGACCTCGCCCGGCCCGGGCTCGGGATCCGGCACGTCCTCGTAGCGGAGGACATCGGGGCCGCCGTCCTCGTGGATTCGGATCGCCTTCACGGTGCAGAATCCTGTCATGACCGGCGCCGAGCTGAGCCAGCTATGCGCGGACCTCGGGCTCGACGTCGTCGGCGCGACCCGCGCAGAAGCGTACGCTGACACGGAGGCTCACATCCTGGACCGACGCGATCGCGGCCTGTTCGCGGATATGCGGTTCACGATGGCGAGGCCGGAGATCTCGTGTCATCCGGAAGAACTCTTCGACGGCGCCCGCTCAGTTGTCGCTGCGGCTCTCTGTTACGCACGTGACGTTCCTTCGGTCGGACCCGACGAGGGACGTTTGCCGCGGTATACGTGGCGCGACGAGTACGCGACGTTGCGTGACCGGCTCGACGCGCTCGGACGTCGGCTTGGTGGCAGCTACCGCGTCCTCGTCGACGACAACGACCATGTCGACCGGGCGGCTGCCGTACGGGCGGGTATCGCGTTCTACGGGAAGAACACGATGGCGATCACGCGCCGGCACGGGTCGTGGGTGGTGCTCGGGGTCCTCGTCACCGACGTCGAGATCGAGGCGACGCCGCCGCTCGAGCTGGACTGCGGGCAGTGCAGGCTGTGCATCGACGCCTGCCCGACCGGGGCGCTCGACGAGCCCGGAACGCTCGACTCGACGAGGTGCCTCTCGTACTGGTCGCAGGCGCCCGCCTCGGTCCCTCACGAGTATCGCGCCGAGATGGGGGACATGGTCTACGGCTGCGACATCTGCCAGGAGGTCTGTCCGTGGAATCGGGGCGTGGAGAGGCGCCGGCTCGGGTCCGGCTCGGCGGACACCAGGGCAACCGTCAGGCTCGCGGACTGGCTCGCGCGCGACGGCGAGGAGCTCGTGGCGGAGTTCGACCGCCTCTACGTTCCGCGGAATGACGGCCGCTGGCTGCATCGCAACGCCTTGATCGCCGCCGGGAACGCCGGTACGGCGGCTCTGCGACCCGACGTCGAGCGGTACAGCGTGTCGAGCGATCCCGTCCTGTCGGAAACGGCCGGTTGGGCCCTCGATCGGATGGCGGGACGCGGGGTGTGACCCCGCGCCTGGATCCGGAACGGCTCGCCCTTCTCGTCCACGAGGTGCGTAGCCCGGTCGCCGCACTGTCGGCGATCGCCGAGACCCTCGGAGAGGCCGATCTCGACAGTCAGGCGCGCCGATCCTTGATCCGTCTGGTGACGCTCGCCTGTCGTGGGATCGAGCGGATCGTCGCGGACGCCGCCGTCGCGTCGATACGGCTCGAGTCCATCGATCCAGTTGGCCTCGTCCGTGACGTCGTGGCGGCGGCGAAGCTGCGCGGTGGAGCCGTGGAGCTGACGGCGAAGCCGGGCAGCCCACTCGTCGACGCCGATCCTCCGCGACTCCAGCAGGCGCTCGACAACCTCATCGGCAACGCCCTGCTCCATGGGGGCGGGCAGCCGGTGTCGGTCGTCGTCCACGCCGACACGATGCTGCGGATCGAGATCTCCGATACCGGCCCGGGGATTCCGCCCGACGAGCTGGAACGGATCTTCGAGCCTCATGTTCGGCTCGACCCCGCCTCGTCCGAGGGGTCCGGACTCGGGCTTGCGCTCGCTCGCGCAATCGCCGAGGGCCACGGCGGCTCGCTGAGTGCGACGTCTTCCCCCGGTGTCGGCGCCACGTTTACGCTCGCGCTGCCTCTGCCGGGGGTCTAGCCCGCGACCCGAGCCTCGAGTATCGACGAGTGAAGAAGCGCGCCGCTCGCGTCGTGCTCCGAGACCTCGAACATTGCCCGGGACCTCTGGGTGGAGATGTTGCCCGTGCTGCTGATGCGTACGGGAACTCGCGCGACCACGGGATAGATCTCGACGTAGCCTTGCTGCCTGACTGCGACGAACGACGTGTGTGGTCCTGGCGCGAGCCAGGCGAACGCGACCGTGTCCCCGGTCGCTGTCACGCAGCCGGCGAGGTCGAGCCTCGGGTCGGGCAGCCGACCACTCTCGAGCCGGGCGTACGCGCGTCCGCAGAGCGAGCGAGCGGCGTCCTTCCCGCCCGCAGCGCCGTCACACCCGACGAGCGCACGCCCCGACGCGGTTCGGAAGCTGACGCTCTCCCCGGTCGTTCCGACCCGGACGACGACGGCACTGCCCGAGGGGCGATCGTGCGACTCTGCGACGCACCGCCCCGCGAGTGAGCGGAGGAGGACTCGCGAGGGGAGAACCGCAGACGCCTTCGTGACGATCTGCGGCTTCGGCGCGTCGAGCTCGACCGTCGGGGCTTCAGCTGGGCTCCCATCGACGAGTCGCGTTGGCGGACTGTCGCCTCGGGAACACCCGCCGACGCTGGCGACGACGACGACGGCCAAGAGAGTGCCGATCCCGCGCTCCGGCGCGCATCTCATGAACTCCAGCCGGTCCTCCTCACGCCCGTATAGCTCGAGTTGCCGCGGTACGTGCGCGTCCAGATGTTCGTGCCGTAGTCCTCGCCCTTCGCCTCGATGATCTGATCGGTTCCGTCCGGGTTCGTTGCGTAGATCAGCCCGATGTGACCGTCGCTCGCCAACGCATCCATCTTGACCAGCGACGACTTGGGCACGGTCACGTTCGGCGCTCCGGCGCCGGTCTTGAACGCCGCAGCCGTATACGGGCCGTGGACGTAGCGGAGCATGCCCCACTGATGGAAGCTCGCATCCGATGTGCTCAGCGACTCGCGCCACACCTTGAACGTGAAGCCGGAGCAGTCTCCGCCCTCGCCGCCTGTCGCTGGATCTTCATGCGGATCGTTCGGCGAGTCGTCGCGGTCGTTGTCGCTCCAGCAGCCTCCCGCCCACTGATACCCCTCGTACCGGGCGCGCAGTGCAACGGTCGCCGAGCCCTCGCGGGTGATGAAGGACGTGGGCGTTGGTGGCGCCGAGTTGCAGTTGTCGGCGATGAACCTCGTGTGGTATCCGGGTGCGCTCCCTGCCGCCACGAGTCCGATCCCGAAGACGAGTCCGACAATGAACGAGCGACGAGCCGACATCAGGACGCCCCGATGGCGTAGCGATCGACGAACACTCCCGAGGAATCGGAGCCCAGGCGGTAGAGCCGGCTGTCCGCGTACCGGAATCGTGCGAGCGGAGCGGCCTCCGCCCATTCGTCCGTCGGCGTCGAGAACTCGGTCACGATCCCGTCGCGATCGAGGACGAGCACGACGAACTCGTCGGCCGAGTCTGTGTAGGTGCGAACGATCAGGAGCAGCCGGCGGCCGATCGGCTCGGCGAGCTGGATCTCGGCGAGCGCTGTCTCACTCGTGACTGTCCACGAGCGCTGCACCCTGCCGTCCGAAACGAGAGCGGCCAGGATCTGGTCGTTTCGCCTCACCACGACGACCTCGCCGCCCGAGCGAACCGGTCGTCCCGCCGTGGCCCTGCGGCGCTGTTCGGGAGGTTGGACCGCCTCGTCCGCCTCCGTGACGGGCATCCACTGCTGTGACGGACGCTGTAAGACGACGGGCCCGTTCGTGCCCATCTGGAGCTGCGCAGGCTCGCGCTCCGCAGTCTCGACGGCCCCGAGCGCTCGACCTCTGGCGTCGAA
>CAVTQX010000020.1:0-37403 GCA_963736935.1 uncultured Gaiellaceae bacterium
TCGCGGCCGGCCGGCTCGGTGGCGGAGAGATGAGTCGGCGCGAGATGTACTCCGAGGGACGCGTGCCGCTGCACACGATCCGCGCCGACATCGACTACGGCCAGGCCGAGGCCAAGACGACCTTCGGCATCATCGGCGTCAAGGTCTGGGTCAACAAGGGCGAGATCATGCCCGAGGGCTACGACGCGCCCGGAGCGCGCGACGCGCGCCTCGGCGACCAGGATCAGGCCCGCCGCCGACGCGGCGCGTCCGCAGAGGGCCTCGGCGCGTCGCGCGAGAGCGGGCGACGCGGGCCAGGACCGCGAGGGCCTGGGCATCGTGCCGCGCAAGCGGCGCGGCGGTCAGCGTCCGGGTGGCGGTCGGCCGGGGCAGAGGCCCCGTCGGGACCTCCAGCAAGAGGCGCCGCCCGCTGCCGCGCCCGAGACCGAGGCACCCGCCGTCGAGCCCGAGGCGCAGGACGCTCCCGCTCCCGAGGCGACGCCCGAGGAGGGCGAGAGCTGATGTTGATGCCGCGCAAGACGAAGTTTCGCCGGCATCACCGGGGCCACCGCCGGGGCATGTCCACGGGGCAGACGACCGTGCAGTTCGGCGAGTACGGGCTGAAGGCGCTCGAGGCCGGCTGGGTGACCAACCGGCAGATCGAGGCTGCCCGTATCGCCGCGACGAGGAAGATCCGCCGCAGCGGGAAGGTCTGGATCAACCTCTTTCCGGACAAGCCGTTCACGAAGAAGCCGGCCGAGACGCGCATGGGCTCCGGCAAGGGCTCGCCCGAGGGTTGGGTCGCCGTCGTGAAGCCCGGCCGCGTCATGTTCGAGCTCGCAGGCGTCGACGAGCCGCTCGCCAAGGAGGCGCTCCGGCTCGCCGGTCAGAAGCTTCCGCTCAAGACGAAGTTCGTGCGCAGGGAGGCTGATCTCTTTGAGAGCTAGAGAGCTGCGCGCCCTGACTGACGACGAGCTCGGCCGCAAGATGGCCGAGACGCGGCAGGAGCTCTTCAACCTGCACTTCCAGACCGCGACCGGCGTGCTCGAGAACAGCGCGCGTCTGCGCCACGCCAAGCGCGAGATCGCCCGCATCCTGACCGTCCAAAACGAACGCGAACAAGGGAACTAGCGACATGGCCGACGAGACAGAGAACACCGAGACCGAAGAGACCCAGGACGAGACGTCGGCCGAGGACGTCGTCGAGGAGAAGGCGCCCGAGAGCGAGGAGCAGGCCGCGGAGGCCCGGCCCGTCGCGGAGGCGGACGAGCCCGCTGCGGAGGAGCCCGCCGACGAGGCCGCCGATGAGGCGCCTGCGGAGGAGCCGGAGCCCCTGGCCGCGGAGGCCGAGGACGTGGTCGAGGAGACCGCGGCCGACGAGCCTGCCGGCGACGACGCTCCTGCGGCGTCCGGGGACGCCGGGGAGGCGCCAGCCGAGCCCGCTGCCGTCTCTGGCCCGAAGCCGAAGAGGAAGCGCATCCCGCGCTCCGAGCGTCCGAAGAAGACACGACCGAAGCGCGTCCCGTCCGCCGAGCGGAAGCCGATCACGCGGCTGCCGAAGCCCGAGCACGACCGCGGCCGGCGCCAGGAGCGCCAGGGCACCGTCGTCTCGGCCGGCGCAGACAAGACGATCGTCGTCCGCGTGGACGTGGTGAAGCTGCACCCGCGCTACAAGAAGGTCGTCAAGCGCTCGACGCGCCTGCACGCGCACGACGAGCAGAACGAGGCGAAGCTGGGCGACGTCGTCCGGATCATCGAGACGCGTCCGATCTCGCGCATGAAGCGCTGGCGGCTGCAGGAGATCGTAGAGGCCGCGAAGTGATCCAGCAGGAATCGCGTCTTCGCGTCGCCGACAACACGGGTGCCCGTGAGCTCCTCTGCATCCGCGTGCTCGGCGGGTCGCACCGGCGCTATGCGCGGGTCGGCGACGTGATCATTGCTACCGTGAAGACGGCCACGCCGCAGGGCGCGGTCAAGAAGGGCGAGGTCGTGCGCGCGGTCGTCGTTCGGACGAAGAAGCCCTACTCGAGAGACGACGGCACGCTCATCGGCTTCGACGAGAACGCCGCCGTCCTCATCGATCCGCAGTCAAACCCGCGCGGGACGCGCATCTTCGGCCCGGTCGCGCGCGAGCTTCGCGAGAGGAACTTCATGAAGATCGTCTCTCTCGCACCGGAGGTTCTCTAGATGGCGACGAAGATGAAGGTGAAGAAGGGCGACTGGTGCAGATGCTCAGCGGCAAGGACCGCGGAAAGCGGGGCCGGGTCGTCGAGGCACGCCCGTCCGAGCGTCGCGTGATCGTCGAGAACCTCAACGTCGCGAAGCGGCACACGAAGCCGCGCCCGATCCGCGACTCGTCGCGAATGGGTGGCGCTCAGGTCGTCCCGGGCGGGATCCTCGACAAGCCGGCGCCCGTGCCGGTGTCGAACGTGATGGTTGTCTGCCCGGTCTGCGGCAATCCGACGCGCGTCGGCATGGCGGAGAAGGAAGTGAAGGGCGAGGTCGTCCACGTCCGCGTCTGCAAGCGCGAGGGATGCGGCCAGGAGCTCGATCGCTGATGGCCGAGGCGCCGACCATGGAG
The DNA here is from genome assembly GCA_963736935.1 of uncultured Gaiellaceae bacterium. GTDB lineage: Bacteria > Actinomycetota > Thermoleophilia > Gaiellales > Gaiellaceae > GMQP-bins7. Next base: position 2,561 of record CAVTQX010000020.1, read on the forward strand.
ACGTACGTGCCGCGCCTCAAGCAGCGGTATGAGGGTGAGATTCGCCCGCGCCTGCAGGAGGAGCTCGGCTTCTCGACGGTCATGGACGTCCCGAAGGTGACGAAGGTGACGCTGAACATGGGCGTGGGCGAGGCCAAGACCGACGCCAAGGCGCTCGACGCGGCGATCGACGAGCTGACGATCATCGCTGGTCAGCGCGCCCAGATTCGTCGCGCGACGAAGTCGATCGCGAGCTTCAAGCTCCGCGAGGGCATGCCGGTCGGCGCGCGCGTCACGCTGCGCGGCGCGCGGATGTACGAGTTCCTCGACAGGCTCGCCTCGATCGCTCTCCCGCGCATCCGCGACTTCCGTGGTCTCGACCCCGGGTCGTTCGACGGCCGCGGCAACTACTCGATCGGAATTCGGGAGCAGATCATCTTCCCGGAGATCGACTACGACAAGGTTCCGGCGATCCGCGGCCTCGACGTCGCGATCACGACGTCGGCGATGACCGACGAGGCGGGCCGCGCGCTGCTCGGCGCGCTCGGTCTCCCGTTCGCAACTGAGAGAAGGGAACAGTAAGTGGCCAAGAAGTCTCTCGTCGTCAAGCAGAAGCGGAAGGCGAAGTACGAGGTGCGCGCCTATTCGCGCTGCAATCGCTGCGGGCGCCCGCGCGCGGTCTATCGGAAGTTCGGCGTCTGCCGAATCTGCCTGCGCGAACTCGCGCACCAGGGTGCTGTTCCCGGCATGACGAAGTCGAGCTGGTAGGAGGTCAGAAGTGCTCACCGACCCGATCGCGGACATGTTGACCAGGATTCGCAACGCGAACCGAGCGCTGCACGACTCGGCCTCGATGCCGACCTCCAAGATGAAGGAGGAGATCGCGCGCATCCTCAAGGACGAGGGCTACATCAAGGACTTTCGCGTCGTCGAGGCCACCGACGACAAGGGCCAGCCTCTGCCGTACAAGGTGCTCGTCGTCGAGCTCAAGTTCGCGCGCGACCGCCGCCGCGTCATCACGAACGTGAAGCGCGTCTCGAAGCCGGGCCGCCGCGTCTACGCGCGCAAGGACCGGCTGCCGCGCGTCCTCGGCGGGCTCGGCACCGCCATCATGTCCACCTCCGTCGGCGTGATCACGAACCGCCAGGCCGCCGAGCGCGGCGTCGGCGGTGAGGTGATCGCTTTCGTCTGGTAGCGATGTCGCGAATCGGCCGCAGACCCATCGATCTTCCCGCCGGCGTCATGGTGGCGATCTCCCCTGGGCGCGTTCAGGTGAACGGGCCGCTCGGCGAGCTCTCGCAGGACGTCCCCGCCCGCATGCTGGTCGACAAGACGGAGAACGAGATCACGGTGACGCGCCCGACCGAGCGCGGCGAGGACCGCGCGCTGCACGGCCTGACGCGCACGCTCATCGCGAACATGGTCGAGGGCGTCACGAAGGGCTTCGAGAAGCACCTCGAGATCCAGGGCGTCGGTTACCGCGCGCAGCTCAAGGGCACCGACCTGGAGCTCGCGGTCGGCTACTCGCACGCCGTGACGATCAAGCCGCGCAAGGGGATCGAGTTCGACGTCCCGCAGCCGACGCAGATCGTCGTCAAGGGGATCGACAAGCAGATGGTCGGCCAGACGGCCGCGGAGATCCGCAAGGTGCGCCCGCCCGAGCCGTACAAGGGCAAGGGCATCCGCTACCGCGACGAGCAGGTTCGCAGGAAGGTCGGGAAGCGCGCATGAGCGTCATGACCAAGCGCCAGGCGCGACTGCGCCGTCACCGCCGCGTGCGCGGCAAGGTCGCCGGCACCGCCGAGCGGCCGCGTCTTCTCGTGTTCCGCTCGAACCGCGGGATCAGCGCCCAGCTCATCGACGACGAGACGGGGCGCACGCTCGCATCCGCGAGCTGGAAGGGCGTCGGCTCGTCCGGCTCGAAGACCGAGCAGGCGGCCGCGGTGGGCAAGGCGCTCGCCGACTCCGCGAAGAAGGCCGGCGTCGAAACCTGCGTGTTCGACCGCGCCGGCTACCTGTACCACGGACGCGTGAAGGCCCTCGCCGAGGGCGCGCGCGAAGGAGGGCTTCAGTTTTGAGCAGCACCGACGTCCACGAGTCCCGCGAGCTCAAGGAGCGGGTCATCGAGATCAACCGCGTCGCGAAGGTCGTGAAGGGCGGCAGGCGGTTCTCGTTCACCGCGCTCGTCGTCATCGGCGACGAGGTCGACCGCGTCGGCCTGGGCTACGGAAAGGCGCGTGAGGTGCCGCTCGCGATCTCGAAGGCGGTCGAGGACGCGCGGAAGAACCTCTTCACCGTCCCCAAGCACGGGCAGACCATCACGCACGAGATCGTCGGCCGGTTCGACGCTGCCCGCGTCGTGCTGCGCCCGGCCAGCGAGGGAACGGGCGTCATCGCCGGCGGCGGCACCCGGGCCGTGCTCGAGCTCGCCGGCATTCGCGACGTGCTCGCGAAGAGCCTCGGCACGACGACTCCGATCAACATGTACGCGCGCGACGGTCGACGGCCTCAAGCGGCTCGTCCGGCCGGAGGACGTCGCCGCGCTGCGCGGCAAGACGATCGCCGAGGTCCTGCCGTTCAAGATCAAGGGCCCCGAGGAGGAGACGGCCGAGGAGGCTGCAGGCGCCGAGGATCCCGTTGCTGTCGCCGAGGTCGCCGAGCCCGCGAGCCGGCCGAGGAGCCGGGCGAGTGAGCGCAGCTGAAGATCACACAGGTTCGGAGCGGGATCGGCCAGTCCGATCGCCACCTCGGGACCCTGCGTGCGCTCGGCCTCGGGAAGATCGGCCGGAGCGCGGAGCACAAGGACTCCCCGCAGCTGCAGGGCCAGCTGCGCCAGGTCCGCCATCTCGTGACGGTCGAGGAGCACTGACGTGAGCGACGAGCTGAATCTCTCCAACCTGAAGCCGGCGCAGGAGCGCAAGGCCCGCAAGCGGATCGGCCGTGGCCTGGGCTCGGGCAAGGGACGCTACTCGGGGCGCGGGATCAAGGGCCAGAAGTCGCGCGCCGGGTCGCACAAGATGCCCGCGGGGTTCGAGGGCGGCCAGATGCCGATCGACATGCGCACCGGCAAGCTCCGCGGCAACACGTCCGCGGACGCGATGCCGATCGGGCCGTTCCGCACGTACAACCAGCCGGTGAACGTCGGCTCGCTCGAGGAGCGTTTCGACGCCGGCGCGGACGTGACGCTCGAGGCGCTGAAGGCGGCCGGGCTCATCGCGAAGCTCTCCGTCGACGTCAAGGTCCTCGGCGAGGGCGAGCTCACGAAGACGCTCTCGGTCACCGCACACTCGTTCTCGAAGTCCGCGATCGAGAAGATCGAGGCTGCCGGTGGCACGGTCACGCGGCTACGCGAGCCGGTCGAGCGCAAGAAGAAGAAGCACAAGGCGTCCGCACCCGCGCCCGAAGAGCCGGCCGACGAGCCCGACGTGGTCGCAGAGGCTGGCCCGGAGGCGTCCGAGCCCGAGGCAGCGGAGCCCGAGGCCGAGTAGCGCATGTTCTCCTGGCTCGCGAACGCCTGGCGGGTTCCGGAGCTCCGCACCCGCGTGCTCTTCACGGCGGCGATGCTCGCCGCCTACCGGCTCGGGTCGTGGATCCCGGCGCCGGGCGTCGACTCGCAGACGATCGAGGACTACTTCTCCGGCCGCGGCGGCGACGATCCTCGGCCTGCTGAACCTGTTCTCGGGAGGCGCGCTCTCGCAGTTCTCCCTGTTCGCGCTCGGGATCATGCCGTACGTCACGGCCTCGATCATCATCCAGCTGATGACGGTCGTCATCCCGCGGCTCGGCGAGCTCCAGCGGGAGGGCGAGGCGGGCTACGCGAAGATCACGCAGTACACGCGCTTCCTCACCGTGATCCTCGCGGCGGCGCAGGCGACGGGGTACGCGTTCCTCTTCCGCAGCCAGGGCGCGCTCAACGCCGGCTCGGGCGAGATGGTGCTCATCATCGTGTCCCTCACCGCCGGAACCGTCCTCCTCATGTGGATCGGCGAGCTCATCACGAAGCGCGGCATCGGCAACGGCATCTCGATCCTCATCTTCGCGTCGATCCTCGTCGGCGCGCCGATCGGCATCGCCGCCTGGTGGAACGGCGGGCCCGATGGAGAAGCTCTTCTTCCCGCTCATCGCGGTCGGGATCTGCGCGGCCGTCGTCTTCGTGCAGGAAGGCCAGCGGCGGATCCCCGTCCAGTACGCGAAGCGCATGGTGGGTCGGAAGATGACCGCGGGCGGCTCGACCTACCTGCCGCTGCGCGTGAACATGGCGGGCGTCATCCCGATCATCTTCGCTGCCGCGATCCTCGCGTTCCCGCCCACGATGGCGCAGTACTTCCCGGCGACGCGCGACTTCGTGAACGCAGTACTTCCAGCCGGGCGACTGGATCTACCTGCTCATCGAAGGCTTCATGATCGTGGTCTTCACGTACTTCTACACCGCGGTTCAGTTCAATCCGGTCGACCAGGCCGACAACCTGAGGAAGTACGGCGGCTACATCCCGGGCATTCGTCCCGGCCCGCCGACCGCGCAGTACCTCGACCGCGTCCTTTCGCGCCTGACGCTGCCGGGGTCGCTCTTCCTCGCCGCCGTCGCCGTCCTGCCGAGCCTCTTCATCGCCTACGGCGGCTTCTCGCAGGCGAGTGCGGGCGCGCTCGGCGGCACGTCCGTGCTGATCGCCGTCGGCGTCGCGCTCGACACCATGCGGCAGATGGAGTCGCAGATGATGATGCGCTCCTACGAGGGCTTTCTCAAGTAGCCCGCGAGGCATCCATGCGAATACTCATCCTCGGCCCACAGGGGTCCGGAAAAGGGACCCAGGCGAAGCGGATCGCCGCGGGCTACGGCGTGCCGCACATCGCGACGGGCGACATGTTCCGCGCAGCCGTCACGGAAGGCACGGCAGCTCGGCCGGAAGGTCGGCCCGATGCTCGAGGAGGGCCTCCTCGTGCCGGACGACCTCACGATCGACCTCATCCGCGAGCGACTGGCGGAGGAGGACGGGTTCGTCCTCGACGGCTTCCCGCGCACGGTGCCGCAGGCCGAAGCGCTCGACTCGATGCTCGACGACATCGGCAAGCCGCTCGATGCAGTGATCCTCCTGCAGGTCTCCGACGAGGTCGCGACGGAGCGTCTCCGGGAGCGTGCTGCCCAGGAAGGGCGCGCAGACGACTCGCCGGAGGCCATCGCGAACCGCCTGCGCCAGTACCACGAGCTCACGGAGCTCGTCGTCGATCGCTACCAGGTCGCAGGGATCGAGGTCATCGTGGACGGCGAGCAGACGGTGGACGACGTGTTCGCCGCGATCCAGGATGCGCTCGAGGGAGTTACGGCCAGATGATCATCCGCAAGAGCTCTCGCGAGATCGAGAAGATCGCGGCGGCGGGGGCGCTCGTCGCCGAGACGATCGCGCACGTCGGCGGGCTGCTCGCGCCGGGCGTCACCACGGACGAGCTCGACGCCGCAGCTGGGCGCGTTCATCCGAGAGCACGGCGGCATTCCGACCTCCGAGGGCTACAAGGGCTACCCGAAGGCGATCTGCATCTCGCCGAACGACGTGGTCGTGCACGGGATCCCCGACCACTTCGTCGTCGAGGACGGCAACCTCGTGACGATCGACGTCGGCGTCACGCTCGACGGCTACATCGCCGACAGCGCGTACACGTTCGGCGTAGGGGAGATCGACGCCGTGTCGCAGCGGCTGCTCGACGTCGCGCAGGACGCACTCGCGGCCGGGATCGCGGAGGCGGTCGTCGGGAATCGGGTCGGGGACGTCTCGCACGCGATCCAGGAGCTCGTCGAGGACGCCGGGTTCTCGGTCATCCGCAGTCTCGTCGGCCACGGCGTCGGTCGGCACTACCACGAGGATCCGCACATCCCGAACTTCGGCGAGCCGGGGCGCGGACCGCGGCTCTCCGAGGGGATGACGATCGCGATCGAGCCGATGATCACCGCCGGCTCCTCCGACGTGAACGTCATGGAGGACGGCTGGACGATCAAGACCTCGGACGGCTCGATGTCGGCCCATTTCGAGCACACCGTCGCGATCCTGGCCGACGGCCCGCGGATCCTCACGCCTCGCGTCGGAATTCCAGGAGGCGTGCGGGTTTAGACGACGAACGTCTGCTACGATGTCCCGCCGCGGTGCGGTCCTCCGGCCGCGCTGCACGTTCTCACAGGAAACCGTCTACCGAAAGGTCTGTTCGCGCGCGAAGTGGCAGTCAAGGAAGAGAAGATCGAGGTCGAAGGCGAGGTGGTCGAAGCGCTTCCCAGCACGATGTTCCGGGTGCAGCTCGACAACGGCCATGACGTCCTCGCTCGTATCTCCGGAAAGATGCGCAAGCACTACATCCGCATCCTCCCGGGCGACCGTGTGAAGGTCGAGCTCTCTCCCTACGACCTCACCCGCGGGCGAATCACCTTCCGGATGAAGTAGCCAGAAGTAACCAGATGAAAGTCCGCCCATCCGTCAAGCCCATGTGCGAGCGCTGTCGCGTGATCAAGCGGCACGGCCGCACGATCGTCATCTGCACCAACCCCCGTCACAAGCAAAGGCAGGGCTAGAAGCCACATGGCACGCATCGCCGGAGTCAACCTCCCGACGCAGAAGCGGCTCGAGATCGGGCTGACGTACATCTACGGGATCGGAAAGTCGACCTCGCAGAAGATCATCCGCGAGCTCGAGCTCGATCCCGAGCAGAAGGTGCGCGACCTCACGGACGAGGAGGTCACGAAGCTCCGCAACTACATCGACTCCGACGTCGAGGTCGAGGGTGACCTTCGTCGCGACCGCGGCCAGGCGATCAAGCGCCTGACCGAGATCGGGGCGTACCGTGGTATTCGGCACCGTCGCGGGCTCCCCGTGCGCGGCCAGCGCACGAAGACGAACGCCCGCACGCGCAAGGGCCCGAAGAAGACCGTCGGACGCGGCAAGAAGGCGAAGTAGTCGATGGCGCCCCCCCGCAGATCCGCGGCCCGCGGCCGCACGCGCCGCAAGGTCCGCAAGAACATCGCCATCGGTCAGGCGCACATCAAGACGTCGTTCAACAACACGATCGTCACGCTCACCGACGCCGAGGGGAACGTCATCGTGTGGGAGTCCGCCGGATCGGCCGGGTTCAAGGGCTCGCGCAAGTCGACGCCGTTCGCTGCGCAGGTGACCGCGGACAACGCCGCGCGGAAGGGCATGGAGCACGGTCTCCAGAAGGTCGAGGTCTTCGTCAAGGGCCCCGGTTCCGGTCGCGAGACGGCGATCCGCTCGCTGCAGGCGGCCGGCCTCGAGATCCTCGGCGTGAAGGACGTGACGCCGCAGGCGCACAACGGCGTGCGCCAGCGCAAGCGGAGGCGTGTCTGATGGCCCGTGACCTCGGCCCCAAGTGTCGTCTCTGCCGCCGCGAGGGCATCAAGCTCTTCCTGAAGGGTGAGCGCTGCCTGACCGAGAAGTGCGCGGTCGAGCGCCGCAGCTATCCGCCGGGAGAGCACGGCCGCGGCCGCATCAAGCAGAGCCAGTACCTGCTCCAGCTGCGCGAGAAGCAGAAGGCCCGCCGGTACTACGGCCTCCTCGAGAAGCAGTTCCGGACGACGTACGAGAAGGCGACCCGCGGTCTCGGGGCTCCGGGTGAGAACCTCCTTCGGATGCTCGAGACGCGTCTCGACAACGTCGTCTACCGGCTCGGCTTCGCCGGCTCCCGCGCGCAGGCGCGCCAGCTGGTGCGTCACGGCCACTTCCAGGTCAACGGCCGCCGGGTCAACATCCCGAGCTACGGCGTACGCCCAGACGACGTCGTCTCGCTCAAGCAGGGCAGCCCGGTCGAACAGCTCGTGCGCGACGCGACGGATCTCACCGCCAGCGTGGCGCCGTGGCTCCAGGCCGACCACGACGGGCTCACGGGCACCGTCCTCAAGTGGCCCGAGCGCGACGAGATCGACGCACCGGTGCAGGAATCCCTGATCGTCGAGCTCTACTCGAAGTAACTCCGCAGAACTCTCGCACCACCGAAAGGAAAGGACTCACGTGGCAGTTCGAACCAGCCTTATGGACTTCCAGGTCCCGAGGATCGTCCACGAGGACGCCGACGAGCATCGTGGCGTGTTCGCCATCGAGCCGCTCGACCGCGGCTTCGGACACACCTTCGGGAACTCGCTTCGCCGGGTGCTGCTCTCCTCGCTCGAGGGCGCAGCGGTCACGGCCGTGAAGATCGAGGGCGTCGCCCACGAATTCACCACGCTCCCCGGCGTCCGCGAGGACGTCACCGACATCATCCTCAACCTGAAGGGCCTCATCGTCCGTCTGCACGGCGCATCGCCCGAGATCGAGGTGTACATCGCCAAGAAGGGCGCCGGCGTCGTCACGGCGGCCGACATCGAGGCTCCCGCCGACCTCGAGATCCTCAACCCGGAACTCGAGATCGCGCACGTCTCCGACAAGGGCAAGCTGGAGATCACACTCACGATCGGCCGCGGCCGCGGTTACGTTCCGGCCGAGCTGAACCGCGGGCCGGAGACGACCATCGGGGTCGTTCCCATCGACTCGATCTTTTCGCCCGTGCGCCGCGTCGCGTACGAGGTCGAGGCCGCGCGTGTCGGTCAGCGCACGGACTACGACAAGCTCGTTCTCGACGTGACGACGGACGGCTCGATCGAGCCGCGCGACGCGATCGGCCAGGCGGCAGAGATCCTCATCCGCCAGCTCGCGATCTTCACCGACCTCGACGCGATCGAGGGCTTCGGCGAGGTCGCCCAGGAGGCCGTCACGGAGGCGCCGGTCATGCACGGGATGGAGAACTTCCCGATCGAGGAGCTCGAGCTCGGCGTCCGCTCCTACAACTGCCTCAAGCGGGTGGGCATCGAGACGATCGGCGACCTCACGTCGAAGTCCGAGAACGAGCTCGTGGCGATCCCGAACTTCGGTCGCAAGTCGATCGAGGAGGTTCGTTCCGCGCTCGGCGCCCACGGCCTCACGCTGAAGGGCGAGGAGCTCGTCTGAGGCCATGAGGCACCAGCGATCCGGCAAGAAGCTCGGGCGGGATCCCGCCCACCGAAAGGCGCTCTACTCGAATCTCGCGGGCGCTCTGATCGAGCACGGCCGGATCCAGACGACCGAGGCGAAGGCGAAGGCGGTCAAGCCCTTCGCCGAGAAGATGATCACCCTGGGCAAGCGCGGCGACCTCCATGCCAGGCGGCAGGCGCTCGCCGCGCTTCGCTCGAACCACGTCGTGCACCAGTTGTTCGCAGATGTGGCTCCGCGCTTCGCGGAGCGCCCGGGCGGATACACGCGCATCGTCCGCCTCGGCCAGCGCCAAGGCGACGCAGCCGAGATGGTGTACCTCGAGCTCGTCGACTTCGAGCCCGTCGTGACGCCGTTCGCGGCTCGTCGCGCCGAGGCCGCGGAGCGCGGCGAAGAGCCCGAAGCGGAGGAATAGCCGCCTCCACCGGCCGAGTACCCTGCCGGGGGTGCTCTTCCTCATCGCGCTCCTGCTCGCGCTGTTCGTGCTCCCCTCGCCGTGGGGCGTGATCACGGTCGTCGTCGCCATCGTGATCGACCTCGTCGAGGTCGGTGTCGGCATCCGGTACTCGAAGCGGCGGAAGGCGAAGGTCGGAGCGTCGGCGCTCGTCGGCGTGACGGGCGTGGCGATGGATCCTCTCGGCCCCGACGGTCAGGTGAGGATCAACGGCGAGATCTGGCGCGCCCGCTGCGACGTCGGCTGCGAAGCGGGGGCACCGATCGTCGTGCGCGCCGTCGACGGACTCACGCTCGAGGTCGAGCCCGCGTGACGCGAGCGGTCGCGGCCGTGGCGATCGCGCTCGCCGCAGTTGCCGCCGCGGCCGCGGCACCGAGTGACTGGGAGGTGCGGGCGGCACTGCCCGTTCCCCGCACGGAGGTGTCGGCGGCGGCAGTCGGGAGCGAGATCTTCGTGCTCGGGGGCTACACGGCGGATGGCGGCAGCTCGCGGCGGGCGGATGCCTACTCTCCGGAGCGCGACTCGTGGCGACGGCTCCCCGACCTGCCGGTGGGCGTCAACCACGCAATGGCGGTCGGGGTGGACGGACGCGCGTACCTGTTCGGCGGCTACGCCGCCTCCGGCACCATCCTGCGCAGCGTCTTCGTGCTCCGTGGCGGACGCTGGCGTGCGGTGCCGCGCATGCCGTTCCCGCGCGCGGCGGCCGGAGCAGGACTCGCGGGTCGGCGCATCGTCGTCGCGGGTGGGATCGGCGAAGGGCGCCGTCTCGCTCGCAACGCGCTCGTCTTCGACCTGCGAACGTCGCGCTGGTCGGTCGTCCCGGGGCCGACCCCGCGCGAGCATCTCGCAGTCGCGTCGCTCGGCGGCATCGTCTACGCGGTCGGCGGACGCTCGTCGGGTCTCGACACCAACCTCCTCCACTTCGAGAGCTTCCGTCCCGGCGATCGCTCGTGGAAGCGGCTGCAACCCGTGCCGGATGCGCGCGGGGGCACGGGCGCCGCGGGCCTCGCCGGGCAGATCGTCTCCGTCGGCGGTGAGGAGCCCGCAGGGACGATTGCGGAGGTCCTCGCCTACCGCGTCGCCGAGAGGCGCTGGGTGCAGCTCTCCGACCTCCCGACCCCGCGGCACGGCGTCGGCGTCGCCGCGGTCGCCGGTCGGGTCTTCGTGATCGGCGGCGGACCGCAGCCCGGCCTGACCGTGAGCGCGGCGAACGAGGCGCTGAGGATCCCGGCCGCGTCCCGACGTCTGACGCCCACCGGCGTGGCGTCGAACGGCCTCAGTCTTCACGCGGGCTGATCGATCGCGCATCGTCTTTCGGCGGACGCCTCCGCGCGTGGTGTGGGGCGTGGAACGATCCGAAGTCCCCGAAGTCGCTGCATGTCGCCGTCCTACGCCGCCAGCGGCCCGGGTTCGCTCTGCCGTACTGGCACGTCTTCGCCGTCGCGTCCGACATCACCCGCCGCCGTGTGATCCGGTTCCCGGTGGGGGCCTTCGAAGCGCGCCCTCACGGCGCGGTGGTCTTCGTTGGCGACTCCGTCACCGGCAACGAGGCCAGCAGCGAAGAGGAGGAGGCGCGAGGCTCGATCTCGTTCGCACCAGTGCGATGTACGCGCGGGAACCGTGTGCGCTTCACGATCTCCGCGGTGCTCGGCTCCGAGTTCGGGGACGGGAAGCCGATCCGGGTCAACGGCACCTACGACGGCACCATCGGTGCTCGACCGCCGGGCTTTCCACCCTGAGGCTTCGGCCGTGCGTCTGAAGCTGACGCTGGAGTACGACGGGACGGGGTTTCGCGGCTGGGCGCGGCAGCCGGGTCTCCGCACGGTAGAGGGGGTCGTACGAGACGCTCTCGACGCGGTCTTCCCGCGCTGGAACGACCTTGCGGTCGCGGGCCGTACGGACACCGGCGTGCATGCGACGGGGCAGGTTGCGAGCGTCGACGTGGAGGGCGGACCGCCTCTCGAACACGCGTCCGAAGCGCTCACCGCGGCGCTGCCGGAGGACGTCGCCGTGTCTGCAGTCGAGGAGGCGCCCGACGGGTTCCATGCCCGCTTCTCGGCGCGATCCCGCTCGTACCGGTACCGCGTGCACACGGGCCGGCGATCGCCGCTGGACGCTCGCCGGTCCCTCCAGTGGACTCGTCCGATCGACGCCTCCGCTCTGAGCGCCGCCTCGCAGCTCCTCGTCGGCGAGCACGACTTCCGCGCCTTCACACCGACCGAGACGCGGCACGACGTCTTCGTGCGGAACGTGCTCGCCGCCGGTTGGGACGTGAACGAAGCGCGCCTCGACTTCACGATCAGCGCGAACGGCTTCCTTCGTCACATGGTGCGGACGCTCGTCGGCACGATGCTGGAGTCGGGGCCGGACGCGCCGGCTCGCATCGAGCGGCTCCTCGACGGCCGTCCGCGCGCAGAGGCCGGTCTGACGGCGCCTGCGCACGGCCTGTACCTCGAGAGGGTGGACTACTGACCGCGGCTACGATCGCCGCGTGCGCTTCCGCATCGTCCTCTTCGACCTCGACGGCACGCTGATCGACTCGGGGCCGATCATCCTCGCGTCGATGCAGCACGCGGTCGGCACCGTCCTCGGCCGCGAGATCCCGCCGGCCGAGCTCCAGATGTCGATCGGCGGCCAGGGCATCGTCGCCCAGATGACCGCCATCGACGCGGATCACGTCGACGAGCTGCTCGAGGCGTACAAGGAGCACAACGACGGTCTGCACGAGACGCTCGAGGCCTTCGACGAGCTGCTCGCCCTCCTTCCGGGGCTGAAGGCGGAGGGGCGGAAGCTGGGCATCGTGACCGCGAAGCGCCACCGGACCGTCGGGCTCGCACTCGACCGCTTTCCGACGCTTGCGGCGCTTTCGACGTCGTCGTCGGATACGAGGACACGAGTCGGCACAAGCCCGATCCCGAGCCCGTCCTGCTCGCGATCGAGAGACTCGGCGGCACGCCGGACGAAGCGGTCTACGTCGGCGATTCGCCCTTCGACATCGGCGCGGCAAGAGCGGCGGGCGTCTTCGCCGTCGCCGTCGGGTGGGGAGGGATCCACCCGGACGAGCGTCTCCTCGCCGAGGAGCCCGACGTCTTCGTGCACACGGCCGAGGAGTTGCTCGTTGTCCTCTAGGACGACCGCCGGGCGGGCGGAGCGCGCCGCGGAGCTCCGCCGCCTGATCCGGCGCCACAACCACCGCTACCACGTCCTCGACGACCCAGAGATCGACGACGCGGCGTACGACGCGCTCTTCGACGAGCTCAAGGCGCTCGAGGAGGAGCATCCCGAGCTCGTCAGTCCGGACTCGCCGACGCAGCGGGTCGGCGCCGCGCCGGCAGCCGGGTTCACGAAGGTTGCGCACCTGTCGCCCATGGGGTCGCTCGAGAAGGTCACGACGCGTGAGGCGCTCGAGAAGTGGGCGGACGACGTCCGCAAGCGCCTCGGCACCGACGAGGCCGTCGCGTACGTCCTCGAGCCGAAGATCGACGGCTCGGCCGTGTCGCTGGTCTACGAGGACGGCGCGCTCGTCCGGGGAGCGACGCGCGGGGACGGCGAGCGCGGGGAGGACGTGACCGCCAACCTGCGCACCATCGAGGCGATCCCGCTCCGGATGCTCGGCGATGCGCCGCCGTCCCGGGTCGAGGTGCGAGGGGAGATCTACTTCCCGCTCGAGGGCTTCGTACGTTTCAACGAGGCGCAGCTCGCCGCCGGGAAGAAGCCCGCTCCGAACGCGCGGAACGCCGCCGCAGGGTCGCTGCGACAGCTCAACCCGAGTGTCACCGCGGAGCGGCCACTCTCGATCTTCGTCTACGGGATCGGCGTCCTCGAGGGTGTCGAGCTCGCCTCGCAGTGGGAGGCGCTCGAGTGGCTGCGGGAGAGCGGATTCCGCACGAACCCGGAAGCACAGCGCCTCGAGACGATCGACGAGGTCGCCGACGCGTGCATCGCGTGGGAGGAGCGGCGAGCCGGACTCGGGTACGAGATCGACGGCATCGTGGTCAAGCTCGACTCGTTCGACCAGCAGCGTCGTGTCGGCTCCCTGCACGGCCGCCCGCGCTTCGCGCGTGCCTTCAAGTGGGCGCCAACCTCCGCAGTGACGCGCCTGACGGCGATCCACGTCCGGGTCGGCCGGACGGGCGTCCTGAACCCGCTCGCGGAGCTCGAGCCGGTGCATGTGGGCGGCGTCACCGTGACGAGTGCGACGCTCCACAACGAAGACGACATCCGGCGGAAGGACATTCGCGTCGGCGACCTCGTGATCGTCCAACGCGCCGGTGACGTCATTCCCCAGGTCGTGGGACCCGCGGGCGAGCACGAGCCGGGCACGAAGCCGTGGCGGATGCCGAAGCGCTGCCCACTCTGCCGCACCGAGGTCGTGCGTCCCGAGGGTGAGGTGATGCATCGCTGCCCGAATCGCGCGTGCCCGTCCCGCGGTCTGGAGACGCTGTACCACTGGGTCGGCGCCGCACTCGACATCGAGAACGTCGGTGGGAGCACGATCAAGAAGCTCTGGGACGAGGGGATCGTCCGCTCGCTCCCGGACCTCTACCGGCTCACTGCGGAACGACTCGCCGAGCTCGAGGGATTTGCCGAGATCTCGGCGCTGCGCGCCTGGGAGTCGATCCAGCGCTCGAAGGAGCAGCCGTTCTCGCGAGTGCTCTTCGGGCTGAACATCCCCAAGGTCGGGTGGGTGATCGCCCGCAGCGTCGCGCTCCACTTTCGCACTGCAGAGACGCTGGCGGCGGCCACGCTCGAGCAACTCGAGGAGGTGGAGGGAATCGGGCCGGAGCGGGCGGAGCTCATCGCCGAATGGTTCTCCGATCCGGACAATCTCGCGCTCGTGGCCGAGCTGCGGCAGCTGGGCCTGCAGCTCGAGCTCGCCGAGGACGACCGCCCTCCCGAGGGACCGCTCACGGGCAACCAGTACGTCATCACGGGAACACTCGAGAGGTGGACGCGCGAGGAGGCGAAGACCGCACTCGAGGCGCTCGGGGCGAAGGTGTCGGACTCGGTCTCGAAGCGGACGACGGGCGTCGTCGTCGGCGAGAGCCCGGGCTCGAAGGCGCAGAAAGCCGGGAAGCTCGGCGTCCCGGTGCTGTCCGAGGCCGATCTCGCGTCGCTGCTAGGAGCGCGCTAGCACCGTCACGAAGCGGTCCTGCGCGACGCGCGCCGTCCAGTACGGAACGGGGGACCCGTTCTGCACGATCGCGAACACGTAGCGCCTGCCGACGAAGCCTGCCAGGGCCGATGCGCGGTTCGTCGTCCCCGTTTTCGCGTGGATGCGTCCACGCGTCGGTCGAACGGCGAGACGCCGCTCGAGCGTGCCCGAGACCCCCGCCAACGCCAGCGAGGCTACGAAGATCCTCCCTGCACGTGCGTCCGAGGCTCCCGCGCGCAGGATGTCCGCCAGCGCGGTCGCGGTGACGCGGTCGAAGCGCGAAAGCCCCGAGCCGTCGGCGATGCGAACGCCCGCGAGCCGCACACCGGCGCCGCGTAGTGTCGAGCGCACGACCCGCGCGCCCGCGGCGGTCGACCCGGGCTCCGCAACCGTCGCGCCCAGGCCCTTCAGGACCATCTCGGCGACGAAGTTGTCCGAGTGGGCGTTCATCCGCGGCACGACATTCGAGAGCCGCTGGGAGAGGTCGAACGCGATCGGGAGCGCATCGGCCGGAGCTCGCCCTCCCCCGGCACGGCCGGTCACCGCGATGCCGCGAGCTCGCAGCGACTCGGTGAGCGCCCTGGCCGCTGCGGCGGCCGAGCCGTGCATGCCCGCGAACGGCACGTCCGCCACGGAGAGCGCGGAGAGCGGCCTCGACTCGATGCCGACGTACGACGGCTTCCAGCCGAGCGCGTCGCGCCGCGAGTCGAAATACGTGTCGTCGCCGAAGACGCGTCCCTGGACGCGTCGGATCCCCGTGTCGGCGAAACGGCGCGCGAGTCGATCGAGATCCGCGCGCGTGAGCGTCGGATCGCCGTACCCGACGAGCCCGAGGCTGCCGTGCCACACGCGCCCGGTTCGCGACCCGACGCCGACCAGCTCCGTTCGAAACCGAAAGCGCGGGCCGAGAACGTGGAGCGCGGTGTACGAGACCGCGAGCTTCTCCACCGACGCCGGAAGGAGAGACGCCTTGCTGTTGTGCGCGTAGAGCGTCGCACCGGTGTGGGCATCGACCACGATGGCCCCCGTCCGGGCGGGCGCGATCCCCGGGGCGCGGAGAGCGTCGCCCAGAGCCGCGTCCATCGACGGCGCCGCGGCAGTCCCAGTCGCGGCGGAGCTGCCGAGCGATACGAGGACAGCCATCAGGGCGAGCGATCGCATGCGGTTCACGGACGACTGTGTACCGGAGGCCGCCGACGGCGGAGGGCGTCGTCTAGCGGTAGACGGTGATCGTGACCGTGCGCCGGCCCCACTGCCGCGCCTTGGCCATCGTGGGGAACCAGACGTCGATGATCTTGCCCTTGATCGCGTATCCCACGTCCGCGGCGAGGCCGGGGCCGTAGCCGGGCACGTGGAGCTTCGTCCCGAGCGGGATCAGCTGCGGGTCGACCGCGACCACGCCTCGTCGCACCGGAACCCCGAGAGCCGTCGACCCCGGGAGGGAGTAGGCCACCGCGTCGACCTTCATTCTGTACGCCTGCGGAGCCTGCGGCTGGCCGAAGGCAGAACCTTCGATACCGAGACCGAGGCCGAAGAGGACCGTCACGAGCCACAGTCCCCACCTGCGCGTTCCCCTACGCACGAGGCGGTGACCCTAACAGACCCTCACCCGAGAGGCTCCCGACAAAGGCCCTCTTTGCAGAACTTTTGGCTCTGTTGTCGGTTGCAGCCGTCCGTAGACGCTGCTAGGGTCTCCGACTTGTGACGGGCCAGACCGCCACCGGCGGGTCTGTCCGGGGACGACCACGAGCCTTTTTCACGCGCTCGCGGACCGGATGGGCGCCGATAGTCGTTTTCGCTGCGGCTGCTGCGGCCGGGCTTCTGCTTGCCGTTGGACCGGCCGCCGGGCAGACCATCACCTCGAAGCGCGAGCAGGCCGAGGCGATCGAGGCTCAGGTGGAGAGCATGAACGGGCAGCTCGAGCAGGCGAGCGAGGCGTGGAACTACGCGAACATCCAGCTCGACGAGATCGACACCAGCCTCGCCTCGAACGCGAAGCACCTCGTCGCCGCAAAGAAGAGCCTCGTCGTCTCCCAGAAGCGCATCGCGACGCGGCTGCGCGACCTCTACGTCAACGGGCAGGGCGACTCGACGCTCGAGGTCATCCTCGGCTCGAGCAGCCTCGACGACATCATCGCGCGGCTCGACGCGATCGAGCGCGTCTCGAGCCAGGACGCGCGGATCCTGAGGACGGTCAAGCAGTACCGCAGGGAGGTCGAGACGCGGCGCGCGACGCTGCAGCAGGATCGCGTGGATCAGGCGCGGATCGTCCAGGAGCAGGCCGAGCGCAAGCAGTACATCGAATCGCAGATCTCGGAGCAGACGCGGATGCTCGAGTCCGTCAAGGACGAGATTTCCCAGATGCGTGCGGAGGAGGCGCGACGACAGGCTGCGCTCGCCGCGCAGGCCCAGGCCCAGGCACAGGCGGCGTTGGCGGCCCAGCAGGCGCAGCAGGACGTCCTGGACGAGGTCGCGAGCAACCCGACCTACGACACGCCTTCGTACGACCCGAACCTTCCGGCGCCGCGCTACGGGCAGGTGGTCGGCATCGCGCTTCAGTACCTCGGCATCCCGTACGTGTGGGGCGGCTCGAGCCCGTCGACCGGCTTCGACTGCTCCGGCTTCGTGGCCTACGTGTACGCCCAGGTCGGCGTCTACCTCCCGCACCACGCGGCGTCGCAGTACGGCTACGGGACGCCGGTCTCGTACGACCAGCTCCAGCCCGGCGATCTCGTCTTCTTCAGCGGGCTCGGCCACGTGGGGATCTACATCGGCGGCGGTCAGATGGTGCACGCACCGCACACGGGCGACGTGGTGCGCATCGCGAGCCTCGCCGGCCACGGCTCGTTCGTCGGCGCTCGCCGCCTCTAGCCCTCGCCGTCTTCCATCCGATCTCCGTCGACCCGCGGGTCGACGTAGAGCGCGTCGATCTCGTCCGCGAAGTGCTCCTGGACGGCCCGCCGGCGCACTTTGAGCGTCGGGGTGATCTCCCCCTCCTCCATCGTGAAGTCGCGGGGAAGGACGGCGAAGCGCTTGACCTGCTCGAAGCGTGAGCGTTCGCGGTTCGCATCGTCGACTGCGCCTTGGAGCAGTTCGTGGACGCGCTCGTCCGCCGCGAGAGCGGCGATGTCGCGGTCGACGCCGTGCTCGGCCGCCCAGCGGCCGATCTCCACCGGGTCGAGCGTGAGGAGCGCCGCGACGTATGGTCGCTTGTCGCCGACCACGAGCGCCTGCGACACGTACTTCGAGGTCTTGAGGTCGTTCTCGATGTTCTGCGGCGCGACGTTCTTACCGCCTGCCGTGACGAGGATGTCCTTCTTTCGGTCGGTGATGTGGAGGAAGCCGTCCTCGTCGAGGTGCCCGATGTCCCCCGTCTTGAGCCAGCGGTCCGGCGAGAGGACGGCGGCCGTCGCTTCCGGCTCCTTGAAGTAGCCCTGGAACACCGTCTCCGACCGGACCTCGATCTCGCCATCATCGGCGATGCGCACCTCGAAGCCGGGGAGCGGCCGGCCCACGGACCCGAAGCGGTACAGATCCGGCCTGTTCGTACTGGCGGCGGTCGTGCACTCGGTGAGGCCGTAGCCCTCGGTGATGCGGATCCCGACGGCGTCGAAGAACTCGATGATCTCCTTCGACAGTGGGGCGCCTCCCGATCCGGGCATGCGGAGTCTTCCGCCGAAGGGCTCCCGCACCTTGCTGAAGACGAGCCTGTCTGCGACACGCTGCTTGCGACGGAGTCCGGCAGGCACGGGCTCGCCGGCGCCCTCGAGCCGACTCACCTCGCGCCCGATCGGGAGCGCCCAGTCGAGCAGGCGCTTCTTCATCCCCGTGGCCGCGTCGAAGCGGGCGACGACGGCGGTGTGGACCTTCTCGTACACGCGCGGGACGCTCGGCAGCAGCGTCGGCCGGATCTGAGGTAGCGCCTCGGCGACCCGGAGCGGATCGGCGAGGAACGCGATCGTGAACCCGACGTGCGCCCCGAGCAAGAGCATCAACCGCCCGTAGTTGTGCGCGAGCGGGAGGTAGAGAAGCATGACGTCGTCGGGCCGGTAGTACCTCGTCTCCATCTTGTCGACGACGGTCGCCATCTCGTGGTAGTTGCGGTTCGAGAGCATGCAGCCCTTCGGCGGACCCGTCGTTCCGGACGTGTAGATGATGGTGTAGAGGTCGTCCTCGGTCACGGCCGCCGTTGCGTCGTCGAGCGCGGTCGGGTTCGCGACCGCGAAGTCGGCTCCGTGCGCCGCGAGCCCGTCGAGGTCGTGAAACGTGAGGACGTGCCGGAGCGACGGGAGGTCGTCGGTGACCGCTTCGACCTTCGCGAGCTGCTCCGCGTCCTCGCAGACGACCGCGACCGCCTCGGAGTGCGCGAGCAGGTAGCCGACGTCCTTGGGCGAGTTCGACGCATAGACCGGGATCCCGACCGCTCCGATTCGGGCGAGCGCAAAATCGACGAGCGCCCACTCGAGGCCGTTCCGCGCGAGCAGCGCCACGTTGTCGCCCTTGCGCACGCCGCGGCCGAGCAGTCCGTTGGCATACGCCCGAACTCGTTCGTCCGCCTCCGTCCACGAGACGTCGCGCCAGCCGTCGTCAGTCTCGGCCAGGTACGCCGGCGTCGAGCGGCCCGCCGCGATGGAGTCTTTCCAGAGTTGCGCGATCGTACGCCGGGATGCGCCGGGAACCCGGCTTTCGCGGGCGGCTTCGGCCGTCTCCGTCACGTCCTGAGCTTAGCCCGGAAGGGGTCCGGCGATCCAGGTCGAATCCGGCAAGTCCGCGCAGGCATGAGTTCTCGCGCGCCGTGGAATACCCTTAAGCCCATGCGTACCACCTGGAACGGATCACTCAGCTTCGGCCTCGTCTCGATCCCCGTGGGGCTCGCCCCCGCGACGAAGCCCGCCGCCCGGCAGTCGGACGTGTCCTTCCGGCTGCTGCACCGCGAGTGCTCGACGCCGATCAAGCAAAAGCGCTGGTGCCCGACGCACGACCGCGAGGTCACTCAGGACGAGATCGTCCGTGGTTTCGAGGTTACGAAAGGTCAGTTCCTCATCGTTGAGGACGCCGACCTCGAGGCGATCGAGCGCGCCGACGACTCCCGCTCGATCGAGATCACGCGCTTCGTCAAGCAGGACGACGTCGACCCCATCTTCTTCGACCGGACGTACTACCTCGTGCCCGCGGGGCAGACGGCGCAGCGCAGACCCTATGTCCTGCTGCTCGAAGCGATGCGCCAGACGGAGACGGCCGCCCTCGGGCGCTTCGTTCGGGCGGGCCGTGAGAGCCTGTGCCTCGTTCGCGCGAAGGACGGCGCGCTCGCGCTCGAGACATTGTTCCTCGCCGAGGACGTGTACTCGCAGGCAGAGATCTCGGAAGCGGTCGAGGAGACCACCGTCAAGAAGTCGGAGCTCGACCTCGCGCGCCAGGTGATCGACAGTCTGGCCGGTGACTTCGAGCCGACGGAGCTCGCCAGCGAGTACCGCCGCGACCTGCGCGCGCTGCTCGAGGCGAAGATGCGCGGCGAGGAGATCGTCGCTCCGGAGCCGGTCGAGGTCGCTCCCGTCATCGATCTCATGGAAGCGCTGAAGGCGAGCGTTGCGGCGGCGAAGAAACGCCCTGCAGACGAGGACGCTCCCGCGAAGCCGACGCGCGCGCGCAGGGCGAAGAGCAAGGCGAGCTAGCTCGCAAGCGGCCGCCCGAGGGCGACCGTACCCCGCGGGCCGTCGACGACGACCGCGGTCAGGCCCGCGTCCCCGGATCGGAGGTGGAGTGGGAGCGAATGAGGACCGAGCCAGGCCGACAGCTCCGCGATGTCGCACGCGATCTCGAGTCCCGTCACGCGCACGGGAGGCGCGGAGGTCGTTCCCGGGAAGCGGGCCGGGTCGCGCCATTCGATGAAGAACGGCAGCCACGGCCGCTCGAGCGCATCCTCGAGACCGGCCATGCGCCACTCGATGTGCTCGCCGGATGGACGCGTTCGCGATCCTTCGCCGACGCGGAGGCCAAGGCGGGCTGCCGTGGCGTCGATGTCGTCGGGACGAACGGCCCAGCCGATCAGGTCGCCCTCGCTCGCGTCGAGGATCCGGCGGCCGAAGTCGTTGCCTCGCGCCGTGCCTTCGTCGACGACCGCGATCAGCTCGAGGTAGGAGTCGCCCAGCGGGATGATCCAGTTGGCCGTGCCCCACGCGGGATGGCGGCCTCCGGCAGTCGCCTCGAGGTCGTACGCGGATGTAAGTCGGGGCGTGTCGGGTCTACGCGCCGACGCCGCGAGAATGACGTGGTCGAGCTGCATCTTGCGGGCGAGCCCGCGTTTCGTGGCGTCGGGCTAGGAGGAGGCGGAGGCGCCTGCCGTTGCCCCGACGGCCTCGAGCGATGCCTGGAAGAGCGTCTTGTCGATCTTGCCGTGGTAGATCGGCACGCCTTCCTCGATGCAGATACGGACGACCTCGTCACGGTCCATCCCCATCTCCTTGGCGAGCTCTTCGGGCGTCAGGTGGTTGGCCATGCTTCCTCCTTCGGGCAAAGAAAAAGCCCGCCGGCGCTATTCGCGCTCGTCGGGCTCCGGGTCATTCGCTTCGGGGGCGGGTCAAGCGTCCCGCCTCTCGAGAACGTCCTTCACGCTCTGAGCATACTGCGACGCGCGGGCACCGCGCAACGGCGTCTGGACGGTCGGCTCGCCAACCGGGGAGCCGGTACCCTTTCCGCGGCTCGGGGTGTGGCGCAGCCTGGTAGCGCGCTCCGTTCGGGTCGGAGAGGCCCCCAGTTCAAATCTGGGCACCCCGATAAATCGCGGGGGAAACCGACGGTTTCCCCCGCGTGCCCCTTTCCTTGCCGCGCTCGCACCCTCTGCCCGCCGACCCTCCCGGCCGGCGGAGCCGGCCTTCGGCGATCGATCGTTAGGTGCTCCTTGGGCGTCGTTATCCTCGCTCGCGTGTTGAAAGCCGTCCTGTTCGACGTCGACTTCACGCTCTTCCGGCCGGGGCCGGAGCTTGGGCCCGAGGGCTACCGGCGGCTCGGCGAGCGGCACGGGCTGGTGCTCGATCCGGGTCTCTACGGCGACGCCCGTGCGAGCGCGATCGCGACGCTGCAGCACAATCGCGACCTCGTCCACGACGAGGAGATCTGGATCGCGTTCACCGAGCAGATCGTCCTCGGGATGGGAGGCGATCCGGGCGCCGCCCGAGCGTGCGCGACCGAGATGGTCCGCGAATGGGAGCGGCATGAGAACTTCTCGCTGTACGAGGACGCGCTCCCCGTGCTCGACGAGCTGCGGCGTTGCGAGCTCAGGATCGGGCTCATATCGAACGGCCAGCGCGACCTCGATGAGTTCGCCCAGCATCACGCTCTCGACGTCGACGCCGTCGTCGGCTCGAAAGCGCATGGACGCGTCAAGCCGCACGCATCGATCTTCGTCGCGGCGCTCCGTGCGCTCGACGCGCGGCCGGAGGAGACGGCGATGGTCGGAGACTCGTACGAGGACGACATCGAGGGTGCGCGGGCCCTCGGGATCCGGGCGATCCTGCTCGATCGCGACGGTGTGCTGCCGGACGCGCCGGATCGGATCGACACGCTGTTCGCGCTGCCGGCGGCGCTAGGTCTCGTGCGCTCCTAGCTCCCGCTGCCAGGCGTCGGTGTGCGCTCCGAGCGGCACTGTCGTCGCCTCCTCGAACGTGCCGAAGACGGACGCTGCCTCCGCCCGCGTCGAGACCGGGCCGACGCAGACGTCCTCGTCGCCGAAGCGGTCGAGCCAGTCGTCGAGGGTGCCCGTGCGGAAGACGGCGGCGAGCTCGACGGCCAGCTCCTCCTGGTCGGCGTCATACTGCCGCTCCGCAAGCTCCGGGCGCTCGAGGAGCTCGCACAGGCGCCCGAAGAACTTCGGCTCGAGCGCCGCGACGGTGATTCGACGCCCGTTCGCCGTGTCGTAGATCCGGTAGCAGGCGAGCCCGCCGGTCAGCATGCGCGCGACCGGCTCGCCGCCGAGTCGGTGGGCCACCAGGTCGTGCGACCCGTGCGTCATCGAGACGACGACGTGGCGTCCAGCGCCGGTGCGCGCCCGCTCGAGAAGAGCGGCGAGCACCTGTGTCACAGCTCGGAGCGCTCCCGCCGCGAGGTCGGCGATCTGGATCGGCGGAAGGCCGGGCGACGTGTCCTCGAGGACGCCGGCCCAGCCGAGGTAGTTGAGGTCGTGGCCCGCTCGCACGCGATGCTCGGGGACGTCGCCGAAGCCCGTGATCGAGCAGTAGACCGTCGCCGGTGGAACGTCGTCGGGGCCGATGCCGAGGCGCGCTGCGACGCCCGGCCGGAACCCCTCCAGCACGACGTCGGCTCGCGCGCACAGCGCCCGCGCGAAAGCCGCGTCGGCCGGGAGATCGCAGACGACGGACTCGCTCCCCGCGCGGAGCGCGGTGTCCCACGCGGTCGCCGTCGGGCGCATCGGATCGCCGGCCGGCGGCTCGACGCGCACGACGCGCGCCCCCAGTCGCGTGAGCTCGCGACTCGCATACGCGCCGGGGAGGTAGCGCGTGAAGTCGACCACGAGCATGTCGGTCAGCGGTTGCACGCCGCCGGAGCGTAGCTCTATCCTCGTCTGCGTTGACTGACCATTCAATCGCTCCCGTGGACAAGCGGAAGCTCATCCTCGACGCGGCGATCCGCGTCTTCGCCGATCACGGCTACCACGGCGCGCGGGTCGGCGACATCGCCGAGGACGCGGGCGTCGCTCACGGTCTCCTCTACCACTACTTCTCGTCGAAGGACGAGGTGCTGCGCACGATCTTCGTCGAGAACTGGGGTCAGCTGCTCGTGCGCTTCCGCACGGTCGAGGAGTCCGACGAGCCGGCCGCAAAGAAGCTCGAGGGCATGGCGAAGATCCTCCTACGCACGTGGCGGAACGACCCGGCGCTCGTGACCGTCATGGTCCGTGAGGTCGCGCGAAGCCAGCACCTGCAGGCGCAGGTCGGGGAGGTCCGAGAGGCGTTCGCGATTCTGCAGCGCGTCATCGAGGAGGGGCAGGCGTCGAGCGAGTTCCGCCGCGACGTCGACCCGCGCTTCGCCGCCTGGATCATCTACGGGGGCCTCGAGGAAGTCCTGACCGGCTGGGTCCTCGGCGGTCTCCCCGACGCGGAAGCCGACCTCGCGATCGCCGAGGCCACCGCGATCGACCTCGCGCTCCGCGGCCTTCGCATCTAGGCTCGCGGCGTGCCGAAGGTCTTCAACCTGAACGGCGACGAGTGGGACCGCGTGGAGGATCGGCCCGGCTGGCGGAGCAAGGACGCATGGGTGGGCGCCCACGTCGATGCGGAGCTGATGGGGGCGAGCATGTACGAGCTCGAGCCCGGCGACCGGCTCTGGCCGTACCACACGCATCACGCCAACGAGGAGTGGGCGATAGTGCTCCGCGGCCGTCCGACGCTCCGGACGGTCGACGGTGAGCAGGAGTTGACGGAGGGCGACGTGGTCGCCTTCCCGCGCGGCGAGCGAGGCGCGCACCAGATCTCGAACGGGACCGACGCGCCGATCCGTGTGCTCATGCTCTCCACGTTGCTGTCGCCCGACGTGATCGAGTACCTCGACAGCGGTCAGATCTCGGCGGTCGACGCGGCTGGCAAGCGGCTGTTCCGAATGATGCGCGGTGCGCCGGCCGAGTACTGGGACGGCGAGGCCTGAGACCGGCCTAGCGGAACGCGTTCGCGCCGGTCAGCGCCTGGCCGACCACGAGTGTGTGGATCTCGTGCGTCCCCTCGTACGTAAGGACGGACTCGAGGTTGTTGACGTGGCGGATGACCGGGTACTCGAGCGTCACGCCGTTCGCGCCGAGGATCGTCCGCGCGCTTCGCGCGACCTCGATCGCGCCGCGGACGTTGCCCATCTTGCCCAGGCTCACGTGCTCGGGACGGAGCGTGCCGTCGTCCTTCATGCGGCCGAGGTGCAGGGCGACGAGGAAGCCGCGGTTCAGCTCGAGGGCCATCTCCGCGAGCTTCTGCTGAGTCAGCTGGTAGCCCGCGATCGCCTTGCCGAACACGATCCGCTCCTTCGCGTACTCGAGCGCCGCCTCGAAGCAGGCTCGGCCCGAGCCCACGGCGCCGAACACGATTCCGAATCGCGCCTCGTTCAGGCACGACAGTGGACCGCGCAGCGTCGTCACGTCGGGCAGGCGGTTCTCCTCCGGTACGCGGACGTCCTGCAGGACGAGCTCGGATGTGACCGAGGCGCGCAGCGAGAGCTTCTTGTGGATCTCGGGCGCCGAGAAGCCGGGCATGCCCCGCTCGACGATGAAGCCGTGGATCGCGTCCTCGTCCGTTCGCGCCCAGACCACCGCGATGTCGGCGATCGTCCCGTTCGTGATCCACATCTTCGCCCCGTTGAGGATCCAGTCCGAGCCGTCGCGACGTGCGTGCGTGCGCATCGAGCCCGGATCCGAGCCCGCATCGGGCTCCGTGAGGCCGAAGCAGCCGATGACGTGGCCGGAGTGCATCGGGGGCAACCATCGCTCCTTCTGCTCCTCCGAGCCGAACTTCCAGATCGGGAACATCGCGAGCGAGCCCTGCACCGAGACGGCGCTGCGCACCCCGGCGTCACCGGCCTCGAGCTCCATGCACGTCAGGCCGTACGCGACGGAGCTGGCTCCCGGGAGGCCGTATCCCTCGAGATGCATCCCGAGGAGGCCGAGCCTCGCGAGTTCCTGGAAGACCTCGCGCGGGAAGATGCCCTTCTCGAACCAGTCGCCGACCTCAGCGAGGACGTTGTCGCGCACGAACTGGCGCACGGTGTCGCGGATCGCACGCTCCTCGTCGTCGAGGAGAGCGTCGATCGCGAGGTAGTCGAGCGGGTCGAGAGCGGGGCGCTCGGTCGTGGTCGCCATGCGCCCGACATCCTACGGAACGCCGTCGAGCGCTTGACCGGCTCTTCGAAGTGAGCGTAGACTCCATTGACTGACTAGTCAATCGAAACAGGAGCGAGGGTCATGACCCAGCTGGAGACCAGCGTCGGCGCCGGCGTCTCGTTCGCGCTGACGGCCGAGCAGCGCGAGCTACGCGCTCTCGCGCGAGAGTTCGCCGAGAAGGAGATCCGGCCGAAGGCGGCCGAGTACGACGAACACTCGACGCATCCCGCGGACGTGATCGCGAAGGCGCACGAGCTGGGCCTCATGAACCTGCACGTCCCCGAGTCGCTCGGCGGCCTCGGGCTACCGGCCTTTGACGGAATGCTCGTCGGGGAGGAGCTCAACTGGGGCTGCTCCGGCATCGGCACGTCGATCCTCGCCAACGGGCTCGGCGCGGGCCCGGTGCTTCTCGCCGGCTCCGACGAGCAGAAGGAGACCTGGCTCCCTCCGCTTCTCGAGGAGCCGATCCTCTGCTCGTTCGGCCTCAGCGAGCCCGACGCGGGCTCGGACGTGGCGCGCATGAAGACGACCGCGGAGCGCCGTGGTGACGAGTACGTCCTGAACGGCTCGAAGACGTTCATCACGAACGCCGGGCGGGCGACCTGGACCGTCGTGTTCGCGAAGACCGACCCAACCAAGGGGCACCGCGGGATCTCGGCGTTCATCGTCCCGATGGGCACACCCGGCGTCCAGATCGAGAAGCATCTCGACAAGATGGGGCAGCGCTCGACCGACACGTCGGCGTTCGGGCTCACCGATGTGGTCGTTCCCGCCGCGAACCGGCTCGGCGAGGAGGGAGAGGGCTTCAAGATCGCGATGAAGACCCTCGACTTCACGCGCCCGGGAACGGCTGCAGGAGCCGTCGGCGTCGCGCAGGCGGCGTACGAGCTCGCCGTCGAGTACGCGAAGGAGCGTGTTACCTTCGACGTGCCGATCGCGATGCACCAGGGCGTCAGCTTCCTGATCGCGGACATGGCGACCGAGATCGAGGCCGCACGTCTCCTCGTCTGGCAGTCTGCCTGGCTCCACGATCAGGGCGAGCGCGCGACCTTGCAGTCCTCGTTCGCCAAGCGCTTCGCCGCCGACATGGCCATGAAGGTGACGACGGACGCGGTGCAAGTGTTCGGCGGCTACGGCTACATCAAGGAGTACCCGGTGGAGAAGCTGATGCGCGACGCGAAGCTCTTCCAGATCTACGAGGGGACGTCGCAGATCCAGCGGCTCGTCATCGCGAAGGAAATCTTCCTCCCGCGCGGCGACTAGGTTGTCGTCGTGGCTCTCGAGATCGATCTCAGTGGGCGCGTCGCACTCGTCACGGGAGGCTCGCGCGGGCTCGGCCGGGCCGACGCGCTGACGCTCGCTCGCGCGGGCGCCGACGTTGCGATCGCGGACATCCTCGTCGAATCGGAGCTTTCCGAGGACACGGACCGCTGGGGAGCGCTCGCGACCGCTGCGCGCACCGGCGGGATGGTCCACACGGAGGAGACCGTCGAGGAGATCCGTGCGCTCGGGCGGCAGGCGCTGGCGGTGCGGTGCGACGTCACGGACCGCGAGCAGGTGGCGGCAGCAGTTGAGCGGACGGTCGACGAGCTCGGATCGGTCGACATCCTCGTGAACAACGCCGGGACGCTCGACCACGTGGGTCAGTTCCACGACCAGAGTCCGGAGCTCTGGGAGCGCGACCTGCGGGTCAACCTCAGCGGCGGCTTCAACTGCGCTCAGGCCGTCTGGCCGCACATGAAGGAGCGTGCATGGGGTCGGATCGTGAACATGGCGTCCGTTGCAGGCACGCTCGGTGGATTCGGCCAGGCGAGCTACTCGACGACCAAGTCCGGAATCCTGGGGCTGACGAAGACGCTCGCGATGGAGGGCGGACGGCACGGCATCACGTGCAACGCGATCGTCCCCGGGATCATCGGCACCGAGGCGTTCCACATGGCGAACGCGGCGATGAACGAGCGCATCGCGTCTCGCACCGTGTTCAAGCGCCCGGGGGAGCCCCTGGACATCGCGAACGCGATCGCTTTCCTGTGTTCCGACCTCGCGGCCTACATCACCGGCGTCGAGCTGTACGTCTCGGGCGGCATCGAGCTCTTCGTGTTCTGAGCGCGTCTCTCACGGGCACCCCATCCCACCACCCACTGCCGATTCTCGTCGGCGACCGCGCGCAGCTGGTGACCGGAGTTGGAGCAATTCGGCAACCAGTCCGCAACGAAATCGCGCGGGCCGTCGAGGCGACGCGCGATTAGAATGCGCCGTTCCTTGCGCGTCGATTCGCCTCTCTATCCACCCCGAGCCGGCCGTCGTCGGCGCGCCATCACGGCGCCGCGGACGCTCGCCCTCGTCGCTGGGATCGCCGCCGCCCTCGCGATCCTCGTCGGGTTGGCGTTCGCAGGCTCGCGGAGCGAGCTCGCCGCCGGGACGGAGGTCGCGGGCGTCGACGTCGGAGGGCTGACGCGCCGCGAGGCAGTCGCGAAGCTGGATCACCTCTTCGAGCAGCGCTCGTCCCAGCCCGTGGCGTTCGCCGCGGCTGGAGCGACGTACCGCTTCGCCGCGAATCAGCTGGCCGTCCAGCCGGACTGGGCTGCCGCCGTCGCCGCTGCAAGTCGCGCCGGCGACGGGTTCGGCCCGTTGCGTGGCTTCAGGCGGCTCCGCGCCCGTGTCTTCGGAGCGCAGGTGCTCCCGCGACTCACCGTCTCCAACGCGGCGCTCGAGTACGCGCTCGACAAGATCGCCGACGACGTCGATGTGGCGCCGAGGAGCGCGGAGCTGGTCCGGCGCGGGCTGCGCATCGAGGTCTCCCCGCACGAGACCGGCGCGCGTCTCGACCGCGATGCCGCCGCCGAGGTCATCGTGCGCTCGCTCGGACAGCTCGAGCGGACACCCGGCGCGACGCTGCTTCCCGTGACCGTGACACCCCCGAAGGTGACGACCGAGATGCTCGCGGCGCCCGCAGAGCGCGCGCGGCTCGCGATCTCGCGCCCGATCCTCGTGAAGGCGGGGGAGAGAAGCTTCCGTGTTCCGAGACGGCGGGTTGCAGCGCTACTGCGGCTGCCGCAGGACGGCTCGTCGGCGCTCGCGATCGGCGGGGCCGCCGCGGACGCGTACTTCCGCACGCTCTCGAACGTCGTCGGCAGACCGCCTCGAGACGCGGGATTTGCGGTCTACGGCGATGCGGTCCAGGTCGTTCCGGCCCGCGACGGGCTCGAGGTCAACGTGCCACAGGCAGCCCACGCGATCCTGCGCGCGGCGACGCGCCCGGCGAACCGGGTCGCGCGGTTGAACGTAGTCCGCGCGAGGCCCGAGCGCTCGACCGCGGATGCCCTCGCGATGGGCATCGACCGCCGCATGTCCTCGTACAAGACGTACTACTCCGGGACGGCGGACCGCATCACGAACCTGCAGCTCGGGGTGCGGGCGCTCGACGGGACGCTCGTTGCTCCCGGAGGGACCTTCTCGCTGAACGATGCAATCGGCGAGCGCACGCTCGAGCGTGGCTTCCGGTCGGCTCCCGTGATCATCGGGAACGAGTACGCCGAGGAGGTCGGCGGCGGTACCTCCCAGGTCGCGACCACGGTCTTCAACGCGGCGTGGGAGGCGGGCCTACGGATCACGGAGCGACACCCGCACTCGCTCTACATCAGCCGCTACCAGCTCGGCCGCGACGCGACCGTGTACTGGCCGTCGCTCGATCTCAAGTTCGTGAACGACACGAAGACCTGGGTGCTCGTGAAGGGCTTCACCGAGAGCGACGGGATCAGCATCGGCGTCTACGGGGGCGAGACGAGGCGCATCGAGAGCTCGGCGACACCGCTGCTCGTCACCGGCAAGGCGCCGGTCGACCGCGTCGAGGACGCGAAGCTGCCCAAGGGCAAGACCGTCGTCGAGGAGGAGGGTTCGGCGCCGACGCGAACGAGCGCGACGCGCAAGATCTACTCCGCCGACGGTGAGCTCATCCGCTCGGAGACCTGGTCGACGTCCTACGAAGGCGAGACGCGTGTCGTGCGGGTGGGTACGAAGGTCGTCGCGAAGCCGAAGAATCCGCCGACGCCGCCGACGGGCGAGCCGACGACCGAGATGACGACTACGCCGGCGACGCCTCGGCCGTGACGATCGCCTCGACGAGCCAGTCGGGCACGCGCGTCGGGCGGTGCGTCTCGCGGTCGACGACGGCGTGCTTCGAGTAGCCGTCGGCCACGAGCTGGCCTTCTCGCTCGATGCGGTACTCGTAGGTGAAGCGGGCGCCGCGCACGTCGCCGCAGCGCGCCGACACGCGGAGGGTCTCGTCGAAGTACGCGGCGCGGTGATAGCGGAGGCACACCTCGGTCGTCAGCGCTTCGAGGCCGCGGTTGCGGATCGCCCGGTAGCCGCCGGCGTGCTGCGCGAGATAGGCGACGCGGGCAACCTCGAGCCACACGACGAACGACGCGTGGTGCGCGATGCCCTGGGCATCCGTCTCCGCGAACCGGACGCGAACATCGGTCGAGAACGAGAAGTCGTCCACGGCGCCAACACTACGATCCGCACGTGTCGGCCGCGGCGCTAGCGACGCTCATCGTCGAGCGGCAGCCGTGCGTCGTGCTGACCGGCGCGGGTGTCTCGACGGAGTCCGGCATCCCCGACTTCCGGTCGGACTCGGGCATCTGGGCCGAGGTCGACCCTTTCGAGGTCGCGTCCGTCCGGGCATTCACGCGCGATCCGGCGCGTGTCTGGCGCTTCTACCGCGAACGGATCGGCGTGCTCCGTGACGCGGAGCCCAACGCGGCGCACCGCGCGATCGCCGAGCTCGAAGGGCGAGGGTTGGTCCAGGCGATCGTCACCCAGAACATCGACACACTCCATACTCGCGCCGGGAGCAAGTCCGTGGTCGAGGTGCACGGATCGATCCGGTCGGCGCAGTGTCCTCACTGCCTGTGGACGGAGCCGGCCGACGCGGTGCTCGCTCAGCTCGAGGCGAGCCCGGTTCCGACATGCCCGCATTGTGGCGAGGTCCTGAAGCCGGGTGTCGTCCTCTTCGGAGAGCTGCTTCCCGCGGGGCCGATGGAGCAGGCGACCCAGCTCGCCCGCGGAGCCCGGCTCATGCTCGTCGTCGGCTCCTCGCTCGAGGTGTGGCCGGCTGCCGCGCTCCCGCTCGAGGCGCAAGCATTCGCCGTCGTGAACCGCGGACCGACCGCGCTCGACGAGCGCGCGCTCCTGAAGATCGACGCCGGGGCCGGCGAGACGTTGTCCGCGGTCGTAGATGCGCTTCGGTGAGCGGAGTGGTATGACTGCGGCATGACAGAGACGACCGAGAAGCCCAAGGCCGAGAAGGACTTCGTGTCCCGGCTCGCTGACGCCGGGGAGGAGGCACTGCAACGCATCGCGGACCTTCCGGGCGGACAGAAGGCGCTCACCGCGGTCAACGACCTGCGCGCGCGCGTCGACGAGCTGGCGAAGAAGGTCCGTGGGATCGACGCCCTCGAGGCGCGTGTGGCAAAGCTCGAGAAGGAGGTCACGGCGCTCAAGAAGGCCAAGACCCCCGCGCGGCGTCAGGCGCCGCGAAAACCGGCTAGCCCGTAGCCGGGACCCGCAGGCGCAGCGCCCGCGGCACGACCTCGAACCGCGCATGCGTCGTCCCGGGCTGCTCGCCGTCGAGCTCGATCGGCAATGGCTCCTCCGACTCGACGCTGACGACGCGCCCCCGAAGCAGCTCGAGTCGAGGATGTGGGAGGTGCTTGCCCTTGTACGTCTTCGGCAGGACGAACGCGAGGTCGCGCTTGGTGACGTCGCCGATGAGGAGGACGTCGAAGAGGCCGTCGTCGGGCTCGGCCTCCGGGCACATCATCATGCCGCCCCCCAGGTAGCGCCCGTTGCAGATCATCGCGTCGATCATCTTCCCGCTCCGCGACTCGCCGTCGACGGTCACGCGCATCTCGCCCGTCTGCCACCCGAAGAAGACGGAGAGAGTCGCCCAGTAGTAGGAGACCTTGCCGCCGAGTGCCTTCGACGAGTCGTTCGCTCGTCGTGCGATAGCGCCCGAGATGCCTGCACTCGCGACGTTCGCGAACGTCGATCGCCCCTCGGCGCCGCCCCACGTACGGTAGGTCGCCGTCCCGAGGTCGATCTCGCGCACCGTTCCGTCGAGTGCGACGTCGATCGCGCCGTCGAGGTCGTTGGGAATGCCGAACGTCCGCACGAAGTCCCATCCCGTCCCCCGCGGGATGACAGCCAGCTCGACGTCGGTCGCGGCATCGAGCCCGTTGACGACCTCGTTCACCGAGCCGTCGCCGCCGACGACGACAAGGCGCCGCGCGCCGTCCCGCACGGCCCCGGCGGTGAGCTCCGTGAGCCGGCCGGGCGCATCCGAGATGAGAGCGTCGCCGTCCAGCCCTCGGGCGGCCGCGCGGTGCGCGATCTCCGGCCAGCGCTTCCCTGTCGAGCCTGCGGCCGAAGCCGGGTTGACGAGGAAGACCGTGCGGCCGGGGCTACGGTCCGTCGTCGCCTGCCGTGGCGGTGTCGAGTGCGATCCGCGTCATTCGGTCGACCGCGGCGCGGAGCTCGTCGTCGGAGATCCGGACGAACTCGCCCTCGACGACGATGTCGCTGACCGTGAGCAGGCAGCCTCCGTGCACGCCGCGGAGCGCGGTGAGCGTGAAGAGTGCCGCGGCCTCCATCTCGACGGCGAGGATGCCGCGCTTCGACCAGCGCTCGTACTGGCCCTCGTCCGGGTTGTAGAACAGGTCGCTCGACGCGATCGGCCCCACGCGAAGCGGCTCGCTCGCGTGCTTCGCGACGTGAACCGCTTCGTGCACGAGCTCCCAGCTCGCAGTGGGGCAGTGCGGCTCTCCACCGACGAGGTGGGTTGCGGTCGCGTCTGCGGGGACGGCCGTGATGGCCACGATGAGGTCGCCGAGCGCGTGGTCGGCCTGCAGGCCTCCGCACGTGCCGACTCGGAGGAGTCGTTTCACGCCGAGCTGGATGAGTTCCTCGAAGACGATGGTCGCGCCCGGGCAGCCCATTCCGGTTCCCTGGACGGATACCGATTTGCCGTTCCAGGTGCCGGTGTAGCCGAGCAGCCCGCGCTCGCCGTTCACTTGCCGCGCGTCCTGGAGGAACGTCTCGGAGATGTACTTCGCGCGGAGCGGATCGCCCGGAAGCAAGCACGCGTCCGCGTAGTCGCCCGGCTCGGCTCGGAGATGGATCGGCATCGCGCGAAACCCTACGGGTTCGGGCCGGAGTGACGGCGCGGAACCCGTTTACAGTTCGCGCCTTGACCCGGACGCTCTTCGAGCCGACGCGCGAGCAGATCCTGCGGTTCTGCGCCCAGGACCCGGTGGAGCGCGTGTTCCTGGAGGATGTTGCCAGGCGCGGGCTCGGCCGCTTCCTCGCGCTGGGAGAGGGGGACGGGGAGCTCCAGGCGCTATGCCACCTCGGGGTCAACGTCGTCCCGTCGGGGGTCGGTTGCGCAGCTTTCGCGCGCGAGGCCGCGCGAGCTGCGCCGCGCATGCTCATCGGAGAGTCCGGCGCGGTGTCCGAGCTGTGGGAAGCCGTCCGCGAGCGGCTGACGGGGCTGCGCGAGGACCGTCCGGGACAGCCCGTCTTCGTGATCCGCGAGCCGCCCGCGCCGGGCGATACGGGGCTCCGAGCAGCAACGCTCGACGACCTCGAGCTCCTCATGCCGGCGTGCGCAGCCGCGCACGAGCAGGAACTCGGGCTCGACCCGCTGCGGCGCGACGCCGAGGGCTTCCGTTGGCGCACGCGCAGCCAGATCGAGGAGGAGCGGTCGTGGCTCTGGGAGGAAGACGGCGTCATCCTTTTCAAGGCCGAAGCGTCGGCGTGGACGCCGGCCGCGGTGCAGCTCCAGCAGGTGTGGGTGGATCCGGAGGTGCGCCGGCTCGGCTACGCGGCGCGCGGGCTCTCCGATCTCTGCCGCATCCTCCTCGAGGGCGTCCCCACCGTGTGCCTCTTCGTCCGCGCCGAGAACGCACCGGCGATTCGCCTCTACGAGACGATCGGGATGGAGCACGTGCTCGACTATCGATCACTCCTCTTCTAGCGGCATGAGGTCGCTGATCCTTGCCCGGCACGGGTTCGCCGGCTCGAACCGCGACGGGATCGCTTCGTGTGCGGTGCCGGGGGAGGGGCTCGTTCCGGAAGGCGTCGAGCAGGCGCGCACGCTCCGGGCGCTCCTCGCAGCCGAGCCGATCGCGCTGGCGGCGACGACCGAGCTCGGGCGCACGCAGGAGACGCTCGGGCTGGTGCTGGAAGGGCGTGATGTGGGCGTCATCGTCGTTCCCGAGCTCAACGAGATCCACTTCGGCTCGTTCGAGGGAGGACCGCTCGACACGTACCGGTCGTGGGCTGCGGCTCGGTCGCCGGACGAACGGGCGCCCGGCGGGGGCGAGAGCCGTGCCGACGCGGCCGCGAGGTTCGCCCGGGGGCTCCGAGCAGTGCTCGCCCGCGCCGAGGACGCGATCCTGCTCGTCGGTCATGCGCTGATGCTCCGCTATACGCTCGATGCCGCCGAAGGGCTCGTCCCGGCCGCGCGCATGGCGCCCGTTGCGCACGCGCACCCGTACCGACTCGAGCGCGCGGACGTCGAGCGCGCGGCAGAGCTGCTCGCGTCGTGGAGCCTTGCGCCGGCGTTTCGCGTGTGAGCCGCATCTACACTCGGCCCGTCGAGGTCGTCCGGGGCGGCGACGTCGGCTACGTGAAGCTCCCCGCGATCGACGATCAGCTGCCCGAGGGCAAGACGTGGGTGCGCGGTACCGCCGGCGACGTCAAGGCCGGTGGCTTCGACTTCGAGCAGCTCGACTCGTCCACCCGGAGCGACCCGCGCGACGTGCTCGAGGCGCTCCGGGGATTCAGTGGCGACATCGAGACCATCGGGAGCGAGGACCTCCGCGGTGTCGACACGACGCACTATCGGGTCGTGCTCGACCCGGTCGCGCTCGCCAAGCCGCGACCGCGGGCAATCCGGACGCGACGTCGCTGCTCGGTCGGCTCACCCGGCAGGACGACATCGCCGATGTTCCGCTCGACGTCTGGGTCGACGGGAACGGCCTCGTTGGGAAAGTGTCGCTCGACTTCGAGGCGGACGATCAGTCGAGCGGTCAGTCCGGCAGCGTCTCGCTCGCGTTCGAGCTCTGGGACTATGGCGAGCCCGTCGAGATCGGCGTGCCGCATGCGTCGCAGGTCGCCGACGCGTCGTCCCTGCGCGACTGACGGTCGCGAGCGCTAGTCACTTGCACGGCACGCGGCCGCGGAGCGCCTCCAGGGATCCTCGCGCGGCAGGATCCCGCTTCTCAGCGGGTCCTGCCCTTGCGCCAGAATGGGTGCGTGACCGCCCTCACCGAGCGCGTCCAGGAATCCGTGCGCCGGCACGACCTGATCACCCCCGGAGGGGA
>CAVTQX010000021.1:0-21586 GCA_963736935.1 uncultured Gaiellaceae bacterium
CCCCGAAGACGCAAGCAGCTGCGCGCACGTCCGGGCAGCGGGTCGGGCAGGTCGCTCCCCGGGGAGTCGGCGTGCCGGGGAACGGCGTCGCCCGCGGGAAGCTCTCGGCGCCGGGTGCCCTGAAGAAGGCCGCCGCGGCGACGGCGCTCGCGTCGTCGAGGAACCAGGGCCGCGGCGGTTCACACGGCACCGCGCGGAAGCCTGATCACGCCGCGATACGCGGGCACACCACCGGCCCGGAGCAGACCGCCACGCCACAACACACGACCACGCCACAACCCACCACCGCGCCACAACAAACCACGACGCCGCAGCAAACGACGACGGCGCCCAAGCCAGCCACCAAGCCCAAGCGCACCACCAAGGGCAAGCGGATCGCCGGCGCAAAGCGCAAGAACACGGCGACAGCCGGCGCGGCCGCGACGACGAAGCCGAAGGCTCCGGGTCAGCAGTCCCACCGGTAGCAGCAATGGCAATGAGACCGGTGGCAACGGAAACACGGCCCCGAGCGCGGACGCGCCCGGGAACGGCAGCTCGGCCGGCAAGAAGCCGTAGCGACCACGCCTTCCCGCCACACCTCAGGGTCACCACTCCACCCTCGTTCGGGGGAGAACTGCTGCGCCGGAACAGCCGATCTCGTTCCCAGGCATGCGCTCTCTCGCCGCACTCGCCGCTGTGCTCGCGACAGTTCTCGTCGTCGCGCCCACAGCCGCGCCCGCGCAGTCGGCCAAGGTCGAGCGTCGCTCGACGCTCGAGGCCGCCGTCGTGCGTGCGCTGAATCGCGTCAGGGCGGACGCCGGACTGAAGCCGCTGCAGACGTCGCCGAGTCTGCGCACAGCCGCGCGCGGCCACTCGGAAGCGATGCTCGAGCTCGGCTTCTTCAGCCATGCGTCCGCAGACGGGACGGCCTTCAGCGAGCGCATCCGCAGGCACTACACGAACCGTGGCTGGCGAATGTGGTCGGTCGGCGAGGCGCTGCTCGCAAGCCAGGCGAGCACGTTGGAACCCGACGCGATCGTCGAAGCCTGGCTCGACTCGCCGCCCCACCGCGCGATCATCCTTTCGCCGAAATGGCGCGAGGCCGGAATCGGGGCGCTCTACGCATCCGACGCGCCGAAGGAGTTCGGTGACGCGGAGACGATCGTCGTCACCGCCGACTTCGGCCTACGCGAGGGGCGCCTCAACCCCTCCTGACCGACTCGCCGCTTACGCTGCGAGTGTGAGAATCGGCGTCGAACCGGGATCGATCTCTGACGCGAACCCGCGATCCCACGTGACGACCACGTGGCCCTGCTCGTCGATCTGGTCGACGATGCCACGATCGCCGGCGCACAGTCCCGAATCATCGCGGGGATCCTCGACGAGCTCGATCCTCGCACCAACGGCGACGCCGGCGCGGATCCGTGCTGCGAGAAGTCTTGCCCCTTGTGCGTCCATACGAGGGGTATCGGTTTCGATGGCCTCGGCCTTTACCCTCCCCAGCCGGGTGACGGCAGGAGAGGTCACCGGATCGGCGAAGTCGCGTGGGGCCGGCGGATCGCTCCGAACTCGACGGCTTAGGATCGATCCGTCGGCAGCCCGACGAGCGTGAGACGGAGATGACGAGCCCCGACCAGCACGAGAACGACGAAGCCAAGCCCGGACTCGTCCGTCGCGTCCTGAACCCGGGCCCGAATGCGGAGAAGCGGCTCGAGGAGCTGCTCGCGCAGCGCCGCACGGAGCTCGACGCCCACGCCGAGCGGCTCCGCGAGTCGATCGCCGAGCTCGAGCGCCGGGAGGAGCTGCTTCGCGACTCGCGTGCCTCTGTCGAGCGAATGCTGCGGCTCGGGACGTCGGATCTCGAGGCACGGGAAGCTGAGCTCACCGACTTCCTCGTGGGACTCACGGATCGTGAGGCGGCCCTCTCCGCTGCCGAGGAAGACCTCGGGCGCCGCCGTCAGGAGCTCGGTGCGGTCGAGCTCAAGCGCGCTGCCGTGGAGCGTCGCGAGCGTGCACTCGAGGCGCGGGAGTCCGATCTCGAGCAACGCGAGACCGAGCTCGAGGAGCGAGCTGCATTCACGGCGTCCGAACCCGTGCTCGTCGAGCTCGTCTTCATGCCGGGCGAGCGGTACCGACTCGTCGACGTCGAGCCGGTCGAGCTCACCAGGGGCTACGCGTTCGACGTCGAGGGCACCACGTACGCCGTGGCACGGATCGGCCGCTCGCCCCTTCCCGGCGACGTGCGGCGGTGCGCCTACCTCGTCCGCGGGCGAGACGGCTTGTCCGCGTCCGGTGGCAACTCGTAGACGCGCGGAGCCGGCTTCCCGCTCTCGGCCATCTCTACGACTTCGAATCGGCGCTCCGCCTGCGCGACGAGGAACTGTGCCACCGCGATATCGTCCGCGCCGAACCGGCGAAGTCTCATCTCGTAGAGCTCGATCAAGCCCCAGCTGCGGCCGCCGACACGGATCGGAAGCATGAGCAGCGCGTTCATGCCGAGGTCGCGGAGGATGAACGCCTCGGCCGGGTCGACATCCCCGTCCGCGAACGACACCGCTCGCGGCTCACCACTGCGGAGAACATCGGCAGTGAGCGGGAAGTCCGCGATGCGATATGCGGCCTCGGCACCGAGCGAGACCTCGCGCAGCGCATGCTCGGCCGCGTCGACGATGTAGTCGCCGACAACGCGGGAGGCGGAGCAGGCAGTCGCTCCGACCACGAACACGAGCGATTTGCAGAGGCGGTCGAAGACGCCTCCTACGGTTTCCTCGTCCTCGATCGCCTTGACGGCCGCCATGGCGTCTGAGAGGACGACACCGGAGCTGTCGGTCCGACCGCGGCGCCCCCGGTCGTGTGAGCCGGACGTGTCGCTCGCGGAGAGGGCTGGCGCAGCCCCGGTCAGGCTCCGGAACGATGCGATGCGATCTCTCCCGGCGGCCTTGGCCGCATACAGAGCCTGGTCGCCCGCCCGCAGCAGCGACGTCGGCTTGGCGCCGTCGAAGGGATACGTCGAGATTCCGGCGGAGATACGGAGCGGGAAGCCCGCATCCGTGAGACCGTCGGCGAGGAGGGTGCGGATCTGACCGCCTAGCGCCTCCGCGGCGTCCACGCCTGCTCTCGGAAGCATGACGACGAACTCGTCGCCTCCGATGCGGGCGGCCTCCGCCCCCTCCGGCAACGCACGCACGAGGACGTCCGCGACCTCGCGGAGCAGGGTGTCGCCGAACTCGTGCCCCGCGCGATCGTTGATCTCCTTGAAGTCGTCGCAGTCGATGACGAGAAGACTCAGGGCGAGGCGCTGCTCCTGCGCGTCGAGCAGCGCGAGCTCGAGTCGCTCCTCGAAGCCGCGCCGGTTCAGAATCCGCGTCAGTGGATCCGTCGCCGCGCTGAGACGTTCGCGCT
The DNA here is from genome assembly GCA_963736935.1 of uncultured Gaiellaceae bacterium. Classification (GTDB taxonomy): domain Bacteria; phylum Actinomycetota; class Thermoleophilia; order Gaiellales; family Gaiellaceae; genus GMQP-bins7. The sequence goes on from CAVTQX010000021.1 coordinate 3,382, forward strand.
GGAGGGAAAACGCTGCGTCGAGTGAGGCCGCGACGTGCGCAGCAAGGACCGCCGCCGTGTCGAGGACACTGGGATCCACACGCGCCTCCGCTCGAGTGATGCCGACGAGCGCGCCGATGTCTCCGGCGTTCGCGCGTAGCGGAAGCCAGACGATGGACTCCGCTCCGCGGTCACCACTTGCGGTCTCGAGGTCGAGGACGTGGCAGACGACGCTCGGGTCGGTCTCTGTGCGCGCCGCTTCGAGCCTCGGCGCGGAGAGAGGTGGCTGGGACGCCTCGTCGGCGTGCCAGACGGCGAGCTCACGAGCGGCGCCGAGCTCGTCCCAGACCACGAGCTGGATCGTCTGCACCGGCAGCACCTTGGCGAGCGATGCGGCACCGAGCGCTGCGATGTCCTGAGGATCTCGAAGGCTGCCGAGGTGCACGAACAGGCGTGCCAGGGCGGCGAGATCGAGCGTCCGGCTCGCTCGGAGCTCGTCGGCGAGCGGGGCGAGCGCACCGCCGAGTGGTCGGACCGCTTCGGCCGCTCCATCCGGAAGCGCTCGCTCGGCTTCGACGTTGAGGACGCCGACGATCGTGCCTTCGCTCCGCAGCGGCACCGCGAGCTCGGAGAGGACGCCCGGCAGGGCTGCGACGTAGTCCGGATCCGCGGTGACGTCCGGCGCGAACTGCGGACGACCGAGCCGGATCGATCGACCGGTGATCCCATGCTCGACGGTGATCCCATCGGGAACGACTGCGTAGCCGCGCTGCGCGACGAGCCAGAGCCGTCCGTGCTCGAGGACGAAGACGGACGGCATGACACCGGCGACCGCGTCGTAGAAGCTGTCGACCGCGGCCTCGATCGAGCGCGCGGGCTCGGCGGCGTCGCCAATCGCGCTCGCGGCCTTGCGGGCCGCGGCGGCGAGGAGCGCGACGTCGATGGGGCGCACGACACGTGCAGCCGCAGTGGCACGGTCCATATCCCGCATATCGGCGCTCCGAGCGCTGTGCTGGAGACTCGGCCCGACTTACTGCTGACCGAGATCCTGGTACCAGTCGAGGATCGCGTCGCCCCAGAACAGGGCGATCACGCCGCCGAGCGCGAGGAACGGCCCCAGCGGGATCGACTGCTTGCGCGCATCCTTGCCGTGCCGCACGAACAGGACGCCGGCAGGGACGAACGCGACGAAGAACCCGACGAACATCGCGACGATGACCGGGATCCCGAGCCCGGCGCCCAGGAAGGCCGAGAGCTTGACATCGCCCATGCCGAGCCCGCGAGGGTAGATCAGGACGACCAAGAACAAGACGATCCCGGCGCCGAGGGCACAGAGGATCCACTCGAGGCTCGGATCGTCGATCGTGCGGAGGGCGAGGACGACGACAGCGCCCGGAAGGATGACCTTGTCCGGGATCAGCCTCGTCTCGAAGTCGGTCCGCGTCACGATCACGAGCACCCAGCAGAAGACGGCCGCCGCGAGCGCCTCGAGCGTGAAGCCGAACACGAGGCCACTCGCGCCTCCGAGCACGGCCGTTCCGAGCGCGACGAGCCAGAGGCGGCGCGAGCGCGGAACCGACTTCAGGAGCGGATCGTGGAGTGGCGCGTTCGTCGCAAGGCGGTCGGCGAGGGGGCTCACGACGAGCCCTACGAGGAGCCCGACGAGACCGGCGCCCACGTCCACGCCACTCGATTCCCCGACAGGAGACGGCTTCCTGCCGCTCGCGCGTCCTGAAGCCGTTCCCGATCGCCGGGCCGAGGGGAACCATCACTCGATCTGGGGTGGAATGTCGCAGCGTCCGGAGTACGTTGAGATGTACCTGCGGCGCCCCTCGACGGGGCAGAAGGCGGCACGTGTCAAGGAAAATTAGGCGGCGGCAACTACGAAGCACCTTCGTCTGGGCGTTGTGCCTGGCCACGCTCGTGCTCGTCGCGAGCTTCGCAACGGCGCTCCTGCGCGAGACGCCCGACTACGTGATCGCCACACTCGTCGTCTGTGCTTTCGTCGCGGCCGCGGTCGGCGTCTACCTCAATCTGCGCGTCAACAGCGCCCACTCGGAGGCGGTCCGCGATCCGCTGACCGGGCTGCCCAACCGCGTCCTACTCGACGACCGCATCGAGCAGGCGTTTCGGCGCTCGCGAAGGTCGGGCGAGCCCTTCACGCTCATCGCGATCGACCTCGACGGCTTCAAGGAGGTCAACGACGTGCGGGGTCATCGCGCAGGAGACCTCGTGCTGAAGACCCTCGCGCGCCGGTTCGAGGCGGTTCTCCGCGAGGCGGACACCGTCGCACGCGTCGGTGGCGACGAGTTCGTCGTGCTCTCGATCGGAACCGGCGCAGACGACCGTGCGAGCGCGCTCGTAGGGCGTCTGCGCCATGCGTTGCGCAGGCCGTTCAAGGTCGACGGGGCAGCCGTCGAGATCGACGGGAGCATCGGCTGGGCCGTGTTCCCGGACGACGGCGCAACGGCCGAGGATCTCCTCGCGCACGCAGACGGTCAGATGTACGCGACGAAGCGCGACACGAGCGAGGAGACGCTGGTGCTCCGCCGCGGCGTCGACGCAGGCGTCGTCCGCGACGTCGAGACGGCACTCGAGCGGAACGAACTTCTCGTCGTCTACCAACCCATCATCGACCTCGCCACCGGGAGCCCGCATTCCGCCGAGGCGCTCATCCGGCGGGTGCTGCCCGACGGCGGACTCGTGCCGCCCGCCGAGTTCGTCCCCCACATCGAGCGGACGCCGCTCGTGCGCGAGCTCACCTTCCTCGTCGTCGCAGATGCCCTCGGCTCGGCCGAGCACTGGGCGAAGGCCGGTCACCGACTCGGTGTCTCGATCAACATCCCGTACCGGCTCCTCGACGACCCGCAGTTCGCCGACGGCCTCGCGTCGATGCTCTCCGCCTACGACCTGTCGACGCAGTCCGTGACCCTGGAGATCGTGCCTGCCGGGCCGGGCGCCGGCGCGCACGTCGACGAGGAGGTGCTCGGCCGCTTCGACGCCATGGGCGTCCGACTTTCCCTGGACGACGCAGGGCGAGCCGCATCCTTCGCCGCGCTTCGCGTGCTCCCGCTCGACGAGCTGAAGATCGACGTCGGGTTCGTCCACGGTCTCGGGAAGAGCACGGCCGATGCGGCCCTGGTGCGCGGGATCATCGACATCGGCCATGCGCTCGGCCTGAAGGTCGTCGCCGAAGGCGTCGAGACGCGTAACGCGTGGACGGTGCTCACCGACTGGGGCTGCGACTACGCCCAAGGGTTCTACGTCGCGAGCCCGCGGACGTCCGACGAGCTCGTCCAGTGGCTCGGCGCGAGCTGGCCGGCCGTCGCCTGATCGAACCGAGAGCGGCTAGCGGACGAGCGCCTGCACCGCGAAGGCGACCCCGACGACGACGAGGACGGCCCCTAGAGCGATCCTCAACGTGTTCTCCTCCACTCGTCCGGTCGCGCGCGCTCCGAGCCAGCCGCCGGGGATACTTCCGGCGAGACCCGCGGCGAGGATTCCCCAGTCCACACCCTGCTCGACCGCATGCGTCGCGAAGCCAGCCACGCCGAGTAGGAAGCCGACGACGAGGTTCGTGCCCGCGGCGCGGCGGATGTCCATCCCGACCGACCGGATGAGCGTCGGCATACGCAGCGTCCCGAGGATGACGCCGACGGCTCCGCCGAGACCGCCGATCAGGAACGACAGCCCGACGCCTCGGCCGAGGCGCAGCCGCGCACGCGGACGCGCCGCGATCGGCCGCAACGCGAGGTCGATCCCGCTCCAGACGAGGACTGCGGCGATGATCGCGTAGAGCAGTGACTCCGAGACGTCATCGGCGAGGAGGGCGCCGAGCACGGCGCCCAGGACCGACGGAAACGCGATCCACGAGACGACGCGCCAGTCAACCCGTCCCTCCCGGGCATGACGCAGGCCGCCCGCACCGGCCGCTGCCGCCGAGATCGCGATGTTCGTTCCGGCGGCGGCGAGCGGGTTGCCCGTGGCGATGACGATGAACGGCAGCCGCAACGTCCCGAGGACGAGCCCGAGCATCGAGCCCAGGTATCCCGCGACGAATGCGGCAGCGAAGGCTAGGAGGAGCTCCCAGGCCTCCAGAGCGGCTCCTCGTGGCCGTCGGCCGCATTGGCAGCGCGAGCGAGGATGAACAGGAGGTCGGAGAGGCGGTTCAGGTACACGACCGTCAGCGGATTCACCCGCGTTGCCTCCGCCGCGACGAGGGCCTCCCGTTCGGCTCGCCGACACACGGTGCGCGCCACGTGTAGCTGTGCTGCCGTCTCGCCGCCTCCGGGGAGCACGAAGCTCTTCAATTCGGGAAGGTCCGCGTTGAAGCCGTCACAGTCCTCCTCGAGTCGGTCGATCTGGTCCTGGGTCACGCGGAGCCGGCCGTCGTGCTCGACCGGGACAGAGAGGTCGGCGCCGAGGTCGAACAGCTCGTTCTGGACACGCACGAGCACATCGGCGATGTCCGGAGGACACCCGCGTGTCAGGACGACTCCGATCGCAGAGTTCAGCTCGTCGGAGGCGCCGTAGGCTGCGATCCGTTCGTCGAGCTTCGAAACCCGCGAGCCGTCGCCGAGGGAGGTCTCCCCCGCGTCGCCGCCTCGCGTGTAGATCCTGGTGAGCCGGACAGGCTCGTCGCGACCGCGGGCCACGTCGCGCCTACGATCGAGCCTCGGTCACGACCGGCTCCTCGCGCACCTGCCGCCCGAGGATCGAGCGGGCGATGACGAGACGCTGGATCTCGCTCGTGCCCTCGTAGATCTCCGTGATCTTCGCATCACGGTAGTAGCGCTCGACGGGAAACTCGCGCGTGTAGCCGTAGCCGCCGAGGATCTGGATCGCCTCGGCCGTCTGGCGCCTGGCCATCTCCGAGGAGAACAGCTTCGCCATTGCGCCCTCCACTGCGTGCGGCCTGCCGTCCTGCTTGAGCCACGCCGCGCGATACGTGAGGAGGCGCGCCGCGTCGATCTCCGTCGCCATGTCCGCGAGCTTCCACTGGATCGCCTGAAAGTCACCGATACGCCTCCCGAACTGCTCGCGGTCGCCGGCGTAGGAGCGGGCCACGTCGTAGGCAGCCTGCGCAATCCCGAGCGCCTGGGCGGCGATGCCGATGCGTCCGCCGTCGAGCGTCGCCATCGCGACCCGGAACCCCCGCCCCTCCTCATGGAGAAGGCGGTCGCGACCGACCCGCGCGCCCTCGAGCACGAGGTCCGACGTGGTTGACGAGTGCAGGCCGAGCTTCTCCTCCTCGCGTGTGATGCGCACGTGCTCCGCGTCGACCACGAAGCACGAGACGCCGCGCGCGCCCGCAGTTGCAGGATCGGTGCGCGCGAACAGCACGAACGTCCCGGCACGCGAGCCGTTCGTGATCCACTGCTTCGCGCCGTCGAGCACCCACCCGTCGCCGTCTGCGACCGCCGTCGTGCGCAACGAGCCCGCGTCGGAGCCGGAGTCTGGCTCGGTGAGCGCGAACGCGCCCAGATGCTCGCCGCGAGCGAGCGGCGGAACGAAGCGGGAGCGCTGCTCTTCGGTCCCGAAGGCGAGCAGAGGGAGTGTGGCGGCGCTCGTGTGCACCGCGACCGTGACGCCGACCCCTGCGTCAGCGCGCGAGAGCTCCTCGAGCACGAGGACATACGAGAGAAAGTCCGCGCCCGCTCCGCCGTACTCCTCGGGGACGCACACGCCCAGGAGCCCCAGCTCTGCCAGCTTCGGGATCAGCTCGTCCGGGAAGCGGTGCTCGCGGTCCCAAGCAGCGGCATTCGGCGTGATCTCCGCCTCGGCGAGCTCGCGGGTCAGCGTTCGGATCGCCTGCTGGTCGGCGCTCAGCTCGAAGTCCATCGCATCCGGACTATAGGTCGCGGTCTCAGCCGTACTCGTAGAAGCCGCGCCCGGACTTCCGACCGAGCCTGCCCGCCGCGACGTACTGCCGCAGGAGCGGGCACGGCGCGTACTTCGGGTCGGCAAGACCTGCGTGGAGCACCTCCATGATCGAGACGCACGTGTCGAGGCCGATGAGGTCCGCCAGTGCGAGCGGACCCATGGGATGCGCGAATCCGAGCTTCGCGATCGTGTCGATCGCCTCCACGTCGGCGACCCCCTCCATGAGCGCATACGCCGCTTCGTTCACGAAGGGCATGAGGATGCGGTTCGAGACGAACCCGGGGAAATCGTTCGCCTGCGCGGGCGTCTTCCCGAGATCCTCGGCAAGCGCGACGATCGCCGCCGCGGTCTCGTCGGAGGTCTGCACCGCGCGGATCACCTCGACGAGCGCGAGCACCGGCACCGGGTTGAAGAAGTGCATCCCGATCACTCTCTCCGGTCGTGCCGTCACGGCGGCGAGCGACGTGATCGGGATTGACGACGTGTTCGAGGCGAGGATCGCCTCCGGCGGAAGCACCTCGTCCGCGCGTCGGAATATCGCCTCCTTCACCGCGGCGTCCTCCACGACCGCCTCGATGAGGAGGTCCGCCGCGACGATCTCGTCGGCGGAGGACACCCGCCCCAGCACCTCCGCCGGATCGGCGCCGCCCTTCTCGGCGAGCCTGGCAAGACTCTTCTCCATCGCTTCGATCGCCCGCTCCACCGCTCCCGGCGCCTCGTCATGCAGTGAGACCCGACGACCCGACGCCGCGACGACCTGCGCGATTCCCCCGCCCATCTGGCCGGCCCCGACGACCACGACGTGCTCGAATCGCACGGCCGGAGTCTAGGTCTACGGCACGGGCGCGCCCGGCAGGTTCGGCCGCTTCCCTCTGCGGAGGCGCAGGAGCGCCCATCCGAGGACGAGCGCGAGGATCACGATCCCGACCCCGACCTTGATCGGACCGCCGCGAGGCTCGCCGCCCGCCGCGACCAGCGGCCCCGGATCGACGACGCTACACGCAGAGGCGAGCCAGACGCCTTCGGGCGACTTCGTGAGCAGGAGCCCGATCGCCTGGTTCATCGGCACTTCGACGTCGCAATCCGTCGCGGACGGCGTCCTCACCTCGAGGGACTGTCCCACGTCGCCCTTGATGTGCTGGTCGACGTCGACGGTGAGGATCTTCACCGGCGCGCCCTGCACCTCGCCCGAGCGCTCGTCGACGACCCGCCCCACCAGCGCGGCGTCCGAGTCGTCCAGGCGCTCCGAGAGCGGCGTGTTGACGCAGACGCAGGCACCCGCAGGCCCTGCGAGCACGAGCGCCGCAGCAGCGATGAGAACGAACGCCTTCAGGCTTCGATCAGGAGCGCGTCGCCCTGCCCACCGCCGGAGCAGATCGCCGCGAGCCCGAGCCCTCCGCCGTTCCGCCGCAGGTCGTGCACCATCGTCGCGACGATCCGACCGCCCGACGCGCCGATGGGATGGCCGAGAGCGACCGCGCCGCCGTTGACGTTCACGATCGCCTCGTCTGCACCGAGCATTCGCGTCGAGTTCTTCGCGACGGACGAGAACGCCTCGTTGATCTCGACACGCGAGACGTCGTGGATCGACTTCTCGGCTCTTGCCAGCGCCTGCTCGCCGGCGCGAGCCGGCGTCCGCGCCAGGTAGGCGTAGTCGTCCGCGACGTAGCCCTGCGCCAGGATGCGCCCGAGCGGCTCGAGGCCGCGCCGGTCGGCGAACTCCTCGGAACAGACGACGACACAGGAAGCGCCGTCGTTGACACCCGGCGCGTTGCCCGCAGTCGTCGTGCCCTCGGGGTCGAACACGGGTGGGAGCGCGGCCAGCTTCTCGAGCGTCGTGTCCCTCCGCACGCTCTCGTCGGCGGTGACATCGCCGACCGTCACGATCTCGTCCGCGAACCGTCCCTCGTCCTGCGCGGCGGCGGCGCGCTGGTGGGAGCGAAACGCCCACTCGTCCTGCTCCTCGCGGGTGAGGCCGAGCTCGCGCGCGACGAGCGACGCTTGCTCGACCATGTGCATGCCGTCGAACGACGAGGTCAGCCCGTCGAACACCATGTGGTCGACCACCTCGCCGTTCCCGATGCGGTACCCGAATCGCCCCTTCGGGAGCAGGTAGGGAGCGTTCGACATCGACTCCATGCCGCCCGTGACGACGAGTTCGTGTTCACCCGACCGGATCATCAGGTCGGCGATCTCGATGGCGCGGATGGACGATGCGCAAACCTTGTTGATCGTGTCCGCGGGGACCTCTTTCGGGATGCCGGCGCCGACCGCGGCCTGCCGAGCAGGCGCCTGCCCTACCCCCGCCTGCAGCACCTGGCCCATGATCACGTACTCGACCTCACCCGGCTCGAGACCGGCGCGCTCGACTGCCGCGCGGATCGCGATCGAGCCGAGCTCCGTCGCCGGATAGCGAGCGAGCCCGCCTCCGAGTCTCCCGAACGGGGTGCGGACGGCGGACACGATCACCGAGCTGGGCACCGTCGGAGCGTACCGGCGGCGCTCGGGTCGACACCCTCCGGAACGGGTCGTAGGATGTCCGCACCGTGGCCGTCACGGTGGAGCAGGAAACGCCATTCGTCGTGCTCGACGAGGGGGATCGCATCGTCGGGGTGGGTTCCCATGCCGAGAGCCAGTTCGGCCCTCTCGTCGGATCGCGTATCTGGGAGTGCTTTCCCGGCTCCGAGCCGCTCTTCAAGCCGTACTACGACGCCGCCCGTCGGTCGGGCGAGCCACTCGAGTTCGTCCAGTTCTACGACGGCAACGTCGCCCGTGTGCGTGCGGTGCCCCGCGACGACGGCACACTCGCCTTGCACTGGGAGCACCTCTCGCGCCTCGACACGCTGACACTCGCCTCCCTCGCCGACACACTCGAGGAATCGCTCGAACTGCTCGACGACCAGGGCTCGGAGAGCCAGCGAGACACCGCGCGGCGCGCTCTGCGCCTGATCCAGGGGGGCGTGTGACCGAGCGCGCGCTCGCTGCCCTGAGATCCGCTGCGCCGGACGCCTACTTCGTTCTGGACGACGACGACCGCATCGTCCACGTCTCGAAGGCGTTCCACGACACGCGCGGCCGCAGTGTCGGTCACGTGTTCTGGGACCACCTGCCTCAGGCACGCGAGGTCTACGGTCCGCACTTCGAGGAGGCTCGTGCGACCGGGCGGCCGGTCGAGGCGACGATCTTCTACTCGGGGCGGCTCAAGCGGCTGCTCGTGCTACCGGGCGGCGACGGGCTCGCGGTCCACGTCGAGAACCTCGCCGAGGTCGACGTCACGTCTCTCGCGACGCTGACGCGGAGCCTGGAGCGGCTCGACGTCGCGCTAGCTGATCGAGCGTCCGGGCGACACGATCGACGATCGCGCGGGTTTCTGCGAGCTCTTCCCTGAGCGCCTGCAGCTCGACCGAGTGAGCCGACGCCGCGTCGGGCGCCCGCACGAGGTCGCTCACAGTCGTTCCCGTCAGCTCCGCGACGCGTCGCAGCCGCGGCAAGGACGGTGACGTCACGCCGCGCTCCCAGCGCGAGACCGTGATGGACTCGACCCCGAGCTCGTCCGCAAGCTGTTTCTGGGTCAGGCCAGCGCTGCGCCTCGCAGTGCGCAGTCGCCCCCCCACTCCGCCGCGATCGTGGGTCCCCAAACTCGGAGCTTCATACCAGAGCGAGTGGCCGCATGCGGCCACTCGCGCTGACGCACTGTCAACGACCGCGCAGCCGGATCCGCTTCCCGCACCGTTCGCAGCGCTGGTACCGCTCCGTGAGGAAGAACGGTCGTCGGCTACGAGGCAGGCGATGGCCGAAGAGACGGCACCGCAGCTTCACTCGTCCGGGCCGACCTTGACCAGCATCTTGCCGATGTTCTCGCCGCGAAGCAGGCCGAGGAAGGCGCGCGGCGCGTTCTCGATGCCCTCGACGATCGTCTCGCGATGCGTGAGGCGGCCTTCGTGCACCCAGCCGGCGGCCTCGCGTGCGAACTCGCCGAATTGCTCGAAGTGGTCGGTGATGATGTAGCCCTGTATGCGGAGCCGCTTCGTCACGACCATGAACATGTTCCGAGGCCCCGGCGACGGCGCCGCATCGTTGTAACGGGAGATCGACCCACAGGCCACGATCCGGCCGTGGTTTCCGAGCGCGCCGATTGCCGCCTCCAGGTGTTCGCCTCCGACGTTGTCGAAGTAGACGTCGATCCCGTCCGGAGCGAGCTCGGCGAGAGCCGCGTACGGGCGCTGCTGGTTGTAGTCGAAGACGGCGTCGAACCCCAGCTCGCGCAGCCACTCGAGCTTCTCCGCCGTTCCGGCACTCCCGATGACGCGGCAGCCTGCGATGCGCGCCATCTGCCCTGCGGCACTGCCGACCGCGCCCGCCGCGCCCGAGACGAAGACGGTGTCGCCCTCCTTCGGCTCGCCGAGGACGAACAGCCCGTACCAGGCGGTGAAGCCCGGCATGCCGAGGACGCCGAGGGCGGTCGAGATCGGGGCAGCGGTCGGATCGAGCCTACGCAGCGTCGCGCCGTCGGAGAGCGCCCACTCGCGCCAGCCGAGCTGGTGCAACACCCACTCGCCCTCGCTGTAGCGCGCGTTGCGCGAGACGGCCACTCTCCCGACCGCCCCGCCCGTCATCGCCTCGCCGAGCGTGAACGGCGCGACATACGAACGCACGTCGTTCATGCGCGGGCGCATGTAGGGATCGACGGAGAAGTACGCGTTGCGGATGAGGACCTGCCCCTCGGCCGGGGCGGGGATCGGCGTCTCCGCCACCTCGAAGAGGTCCTCCCCCGGGAAGCCCTCGGGACGTGCCACGAGGCGGATTTCGCGTCCCACTCCCTCCATGTGGCGATGATACGACCGTGGAGTCGCTGCGAGGGCACCTGCTCGTCGCCGGCCCGGCGCTCGTCGACCCCAACTTCTGGCGGACGGTGGTGCTCGTCGGCGAGCACACGGAGGAGGGTGCCCTCGGCATCGTGCTGAACCGCCCGTCGGAGACACTCGTCGAGGACGCGCTGCCCGAGCTGACCCTCCTCGCCGACGAGATGGGGGCGGTGTACGTGGGCGGGCCGGTACAGCCCTCGGCGGTCGTCGTACTCGCCGACTTCGTCGAGCCCGGTCGCGCCGACTCGCTCGTCCTGGAGTCGGTCGGCTTCCTTCCGTCCGAGATCGATCCAGACGAACTCGGCGAGCTCCGACGCGCTCGCGTCTACGTCGGGTACGCGGGCTGGGGGCCCGGCCAGCTGGACGAAGAGCTCGAGGAGGGCTCGTGGATCGTCGAGCGTGCGCTTCCCGACGACGTCTTCACGGACGACCCGGACGGGCTCTGGAGCGCCGTGCTCCGCAGGAAGGGCGGCCCGTTCTCCTTGCTCGCGGCAATGCCGCCCGATCCGAGCCGGAACTGACGTGCTCCCGCGGTAGGCTCGGCACCGCGTGGCCGACCTTCGCGCAACGGTTTCGACGCTGCCGCGATCCGCGATCCTCCACGCGGCAGAGAGCTCGCGCATGCAACGCCTCGTTCAGAGCCACGGCAAGCGGGTCGGCGCGGCCCGCTTCGTCGCCGGCGAGACGCTCGACTCGTGCGTCGAGGTGCTGCGGAAGCTCAACGACGCCGGCCTCCATGCGAACACGACGCTGCTCGGCGAGGCGATCCCGGACGCCGACGGCGCCGCTGCCGTCACTGCCGAGTACGAGTCGATCATCGAGCGCCTCGTCGCCGAGAAGCTGATGGCGAACGTCGCGCTCAAGCTCACACACCTCGGCCTCTCCTTCGACGAGGAACTCGCGTACGAGAACGTCCGGCGCTTGGCGACGCGGGCGGAAGAGCTCGCGACGTTCATCCGCATCGACATGGAGCAGTCGGGCTACGTCGAGGTGACGCTGCGCATCTACGAGCGCCTCCGCGACGCCGGCCACCATGCCGTCGGCACCGTGCTCCAGTCCTATCTGCACCGCACGCCCGACGACCTGGAGCGGCTGCTTCCGCGGTCGCCGAACCTCCGCATCGTCAAGGGCGCGTATCTCGAGCCGGCGGCCATCGCCTACCCCGAGAAGGCTGACGTCGACCGCGCGTACGTCGAGCTCGTCGAGCGCGGCCTCCGCGGCGGCGCCTACATCGCAGTGGCGACGCACGACGAGTCGATCATCCGAACGGTTCAGGCGTTCGCGGCGCGCGAGGGCATCTCCCGCGACCGCTTCGAGTTCCAGATGCTGTACGGCGTGCGTCCGGGGCTGCAGCGGTCGATCGCAGCGGACGGCTTCAAGGTGCTCGTCGCGTCGCCGTTCGGCCCCGACTGGTACCCGTACCTCATGCGACGACTCGCCGAGCGTCCGGCGAATCTCGCGTTCTTCCTGAAGAACCTCGTGCGCCGATGAGCTCGCTGCCGCCGTCCGCCGACGTCGTGGTCGTCGGCGGTGGGGTCATCGGGACGAGCATCGCGTTCCACCTGGCCGAGGCGGGCGTCGACATCTGTCTCGTCGAGCGCGACCAGCTCGCGGGCGGTTCGACGAGCCGCGCAGCAGGAGGTGTGCGCACGCAGTTCTCCGACCCGCTCAACATCGCGATCGGCCTGCGCAGCATCGAGGCGTTCGAGCGCTTCGCCGAGCGCCCCGGGGCCGAGATCGATCTCCACCAGGTCGGCTACCTGTTCCTGCTCGACCGAGCCGAGGACGTCGCCGCGTTCGAAGCGAGCGTCGCCCTGCAGAACGAGCTGGGTGTCCCCAGCCGGTTCGTCGCGCTCGACGAGGTCGAGGAGCTGTGCCCGCTCGCTGCGCTCGACGGCGTGATCGCCGCCACGTTCTGCCCGCTCGACGGCCACGCGAGCCCGGAGGCCGTCACGCAGGGGTACGCCGCCGGCGTTCGCGCGCACGATGGCTCGGTGATCACCGGCTGTGCGATGACCGGGATCGACCTCGACGGCGCCGACGTGCAGGCGGTCCAGACGACTCTCGGCACGGTCGTGACGTCGACGGTGATCTGCGCCGCCGGGGTCTGGTCGCCCGAGATCGCACGGGCCGTTCGGGTCGAGCTGCCCGTCCAGCCCTACCTGCGGGAGGTCGGCTTCACGGCGCCCGCACCCGGCCTCCCGAGCGGAATCCCGTTGACGATCGACTTCTCGACCGGCTTCTATTTCCACCGCGAGGGCCCGGGGCTGCTCTTCGGGATGGCCGACCCGAACCAGGCTCCCGGCTTCGGCGTGTCGACCGACCCCGCGTGGCTCGAGCTCGTCCTGGAGGTCGCCGAGCGGCGCTGCCCGGCGCTCCTCGACATGGGCATCGCAGGCGGCTGGAGTGGCTACTACGAGGTCACGCCGGACCACAACGCGCTCGTCGGAGAAGCGGCTGCGCCCCGGCGGTTCCTGTATGCGACCAGGTGCGCGCCTGGCCGGCCCGGTGCCGAACGCCGAGCGCAACGCCGCCTCGTGCATCAGCCTGCCGATGTACCCGGAACTGACCGAAGCGGAAGTTGACTACGTCATCTCCAAAGTCCTCGAGTGGGACAAGGCGCCGAAGTGATCGCGTACCGCGTCATCGTCGTGGGCATGGGCAAGCGCGGCGTGCACCATGCCTCGGCGTTCGCTGCCGATCCCCGGTTCCAGCTGGCCGGCATCTGCAGCCGGGATCCACAGCGGCTGGCGGCCGCGGCCTCGAAGCTCGGGACGGTCAGGACGAGTACCGATCCGTCTGAGCTCGCCGGCGAGGTGAAGCCCGACGTCTTCTGTTTCTGCACGCCGCCCGGCGTGCGCCTGCCGCTCGTCGAGCTCGGGATCCGGAGCGGGGCGAAGCTCATCGCATTCGAGAAGCCGGTGGCGATGAGCGGGCTCGGAGGGAATCGCGATCAAACAGGCGCTCGACGGCGCGGGCGTCAAGGCTGTCGTCAGCCACCAGCACCGGTACGGCGAGCACTACATGCGAGTGAAGGAGATCGTCGCCAGCGGCGCGATCGGACAGGTCCGGACCGTGTACGGCACTTCCACTGGATGGGCGGCGCACATGCTCAGTCATCTCGTGGAGTACACGTCCTGGTTCAACGACTACGAGCCCGCGGAGTGGGCGATGGGTCAGGCCGCAGGTCGTGGCAAGCTGTCTGATGGCCACACATCGCCCGATTACGTGGCCGGAGTCGTGCATTTCAGAAACGGCGTGCGGGGCACGTACGACTGCGGCGCGGGTGCGCCGGATGTGTCGGAAGTGCCTTACTGGTGGCGGAAAGTTCGCATCGGCGCCCAAGGCACTGACGGGTTCGCGGAGGTGTACACCGGCAGCGGCTGGCGCGCCGTCACCAGAGACGGCGTGCAGTCAGGTCCTGGCGGGATGAACTACGAGCATGACATGCCGCCGTACGTCCAGGAGATGGCGGACTGGCTCGATGACGACGACAAGCCGCATCCGCTCAGATTCGAGCGGGCCTTTCACGGACTCGAGATCATGTCAGCACTCTATCGGTCGGCGATCGAAGGCGGTCAGATCGCGTTGCCGCTGACCAGCGGCATGAACGAACTCGACGGGCTCAGAGACAGCGTGCCGGATCGGAGAGTGCTCATGACGCTCGCCGACAGCGCGAATGAATACAAGGAGTGAGGGCGGTCCCTCAAGAACCGTATCCTAATCATCGGCGGGACCGGGGAACATCGGTCGCCAAGTTGTTAGCCGTCACATGTCAGCAGATCACCTTTCGGATGTTCGATCCTTGGTCGAAACCACCTCATAGTGCGCCGCGCTCGCGTCATAGCGCGACAAGAGTGACAGCCGGTCTTCGGGGATGATGGCCTTCTCGTAGTCGTCCGACGCGACCGCCAGAACGTCGTCGAGCGAGTCCCACAGAATGATGGTGACGAATTCGATTTCGTTCCCGACCGCTCGGCGTAGCAGGTGGCTCCCGCGGAATCCTCTTTTCTGGCTGAGCCCAGGCAAAAGCTCGGGCTTCAGATGTGATTCGTACGCATCAGCGTGCTCGGGTTTCGTGAATCCATGCCAGACGCGGGCGATCATGATGCCTCCTCACGTGCCGCTGCGTTCCTTGCCCTACGCGTGGCGCTCACGCGGCGACTCGTCGGCCGCGTCGAATACGAAGCGGCCGAGGAGCGCGAGGAGCGCGAGCGGCAAACTCCGGACCTGCATGGGTTCATTCGAGGCCGTTGCCGAGATGAACGCCATGATCCAGGCGAACGTGACGCCCGCGTACGCCCATTCCTTGAGTAACGCCAGGCCCGGCAGCACCAGCACGATCGCGGCGGCTGGCTTGGCGATTCCGAGAACGATCCTAAGATGTTGCGGATACCCCGCTTTCGCGAAGCCGGAGACGACTTGTTCGTTCCCGGTGAGATAGCTCAAGGACCCCAACAACATGATCGCCACGATCACTGTCGTGCCCCAATAGGCGATGCGTCGGCTCATGAATATGGCGCCCTCGTCTGCTATCGGCATTGTCCATCAGTCCGGATCAAGGCCGGCGTCTCGTCCGGCGGGAGACGCGTATTCAGTCTTCCGGCACGTGTCCGAACAGCGGCTGACCGGCCCGCGCGGCCGAGTACGCAAGCCAGCGACGCCGATCAACATGGCCAGCGACGCGATCATCGGCGTCGACCACCAGGCCGACAGGTTCGTCGTGAGCGGCACGTCGGTCATCGTGTTGTCGACGAACAGCGTCGTCGCCATCGCCAGCAGCCCGAACCGATGGATCACGAACGTGATGAGAAGCGTGAACCCGAGGTTGTTGAACCGGTCGAACCAGTTGCCGGAGATGAAGCTGCCGTCGTTCAAGAGGAGGAGCAGCACGAGGAACCCGACGATCAGAGCCACCCGCGGCCGCTTCAGCAGCAGCCGCAGCACCAGGAAGATCAACGCGACGGCCAGCGCGCTCGACAGGGCGCCGATGACGATGTTGAGCCACTGCGCAAGCAGCGACGGCACACCGTCGAGGTACTGCAGGCCGTTGCCCAGCGGCAGCAGCGGAATCCGCCACCCGAGCGCCATCGGCACGAGCTTCGCGAGGTCGATGAGAAGCCGACCGCGCCACAGGCCAACCCGATCAGCAGCTCGCGGCCGACGCGCGGGTCGCGGAGGTGGCCCGATAGCAGACGCGTCCATCCCAGCAGGGCATCGGGCCAGAAGCGCCGCGCATACGGCTCGATGGCGAGGTAGTAGATCCACATGATCGCCGCCGGTGAACGTGCCGAAGGCGAGCGCGCCGAAAATCTGCTTAATCTCGGTGCTCGGGTTCGCCACGTGCGTGGCCGTCAAGAGATTGAAGGCGATCGACGCCAGCCGTCATGCCGATCGCGAACCGCGCGGCGCCGCGGCGATCGGCGCGATTGGCGCGAAGGTTCCGACGTGCGAGCAGCACGCCGCCGGCAAGCATCACCACCCACATCGCGACGCTCATGGCGTCCGTCGAACCGCTGCACGCGCCGTTCGCTGCGACGCCTCCGTCCGCGGCGGCTCCGTCCACGGCCACACGATCTGAAACGAGACCGGATGATTTCTGTACGAGGCGGCCTCGATGCGCACGCGCATGTCGGCACGTCCGGGCATCGGCCCCTCCCACGCCGCCGTGGCATCCGCGAAATCGGGCGGCAGCCATCGCGGCGTCGCCGGTGTGAATGTCCTACGTCGAGATCGGCGGCCTCGAAGAGCGCCGGCCAGGGGGCTTCGGGCGCCGACTTCTCCAGGGCGATCGCCGGTGGCACCGAATGAAACTCGACGAGGCGACCCTCGGTGTCGAGAAACAGCTGATGCATCCCCGGGAGCGTCACCGGCGGATCGCGCGCGTTCACGCGGCTGGCCGGCGACGACGGCGCGAGCATCTCCGGGCTGGTGCGATACCAGAAGATCAACGCCGCCGGCCGGCCGATCCGAAGCGTCGGTCCACCACGCCGCCGGACCGTTTCTTCTGCCCACCGCGTGTACTCGCTGTCGAAGTGGAAGCCCATCGCTCGATCGGCGATGTCGTTTCCGTGGCCCAGCTTCTTGAGAATCTGAGTCGCGCGATCCGCCAGCGCATCGCGCGGAACGGCCATCGGCAACGGCTGATGATCGAGCCGCGGCTGCCGGCCACGACGCCAAGCACCAGCACGAGGAAGAAGCCTGCGAGCATCGCGAGCGCCGGCGCGACCGGAAGGGCCACGCTCTCGCCGGCCGCGACGAGCAGCTCCGGCGACGGCGTTTCGCCGGCCGCGAGCGCGGCGGCCAGCGGATCGCCGCCCGGCAACGCCGCCGCCACGGTCAGCGCCGACGCGGGCCGCTTCTCCGGATCCTTCTCGAGACACCGCAGGATCACGCGCTCGACCGCCGGATCGAGGTCGCGCACGATCGACGACGGCGTCGTCACCGTCGCCGGTGTCGTGCAGCTGCTTCAGATCGCCGATCGTCCTGGCGTCGTAGGCGCGCCGGCCGGTGAAGACCTCGAACAGGATCAGGCCGAGCGCGTAGATGTCGCTCTTCACCGACGCCGGCCTGCCGGCGAGCAGCTCCGGCGCCATGTACTGCGGCGTCCCGGCGAGCTCGGCGCCCGCGTCGGCCGCCGCGGTCGCGATCCCGAAGTCGGTGATCCGCACGTCGCCGTTGCCGTCGAGCATCACGTTGGCCGGCTTCAGATCGCGGTGCAGCACGCCGCGTTCGTGCGCCGCGCGACGCCGGCGCACAGCTGTCGCGCGATCTGCACCGCCTTGTCCTGGCGGCATCCGGCCGAATCCGCCGCAGCAGCGACGCCAGATCCTCGCCGTCCACGTACTCCATCGTCAGGAAGCGGCGGCCGTCGGCGTCCCCGAGGTCGTACAAGGCGGCACACGTTCTTGTGCGAGACCTGTCGCGCGACGCGCAGCTCGTTGTGGAACTGCGCGAGCCGCGCGTCGGTCGCCGCGACGCCTTCGGGCAGGAATTTCAGCGCGACCGGCTGATCGAGCGTCAGGTCGTCTGCGCGGTACACTTCGCCCATCCCGCCGCGGCCGAGCAGCGCGACCAGCCGGTAGCGCCCCGCGACGATTGACCCGGGCGCGAAGCGTGACGGCCCCGCGGCGAACGGGGTCGCTGCTCCAGGCGTTGTCCCGGTCGGGGTTGGTCCGACCGTCACGTCATCGAAGGGCGTTGCCATTGTGGACGTCCAAAACCGAGTGCAAACGTCGGCTGTGGCCACGACGCGAACTTGAACGCTGTCAGGCCTCGAGCGGCACGCTCCACTATAGTCCCTGGACTCCACCGTTGCCTCTGAAGCCCGGAACCCACCTCGGCCCTTACGAGATCTTGTCGCTGGTCGGAATCCTCCTTCGCCCAGTTCTCGTTCTGACGCTCGACACCATCGGGTAAGCTGTCCTTCTCTTTGGTTCTGTCAACGAGGCCGGACATGAAGATCAACTTCTGCTCGA
>CAVTQX010000022.1:0-139618 GCA_963736935.1 uncultured Gaiellaceae bacterium
CTCGAGCCGGTCGAGTTCCTCGACGACTCGGTCGCGTTCCTGCTGGACAAGATCGAGGAGGGGCCCGGAAAGCGGCGACCGGCGGCTGATCTCTCGGACGTCGCCGAGGTGTGCCGGAAGGCGCGAGCACGCCTCGACGGCCAGGTCCACGGAGCGACGCCCGCCCCCTATCGCGCGCTCGACCTGATCGAAGGCGCCGCAACCTGGTCGCTCGACGAGGGATACCGCGCCGAGGAGGACGCGCTGGCAGACCTCCTTCCCGGCCGGGAGGCTCAAGCCTCGGTGTATGCGTTCGACCTCGTCGAGCGCCGCGCCAAACGCGGCGTCGGGATCCCCGACGTCGAGCCGCGCCGCGTCGAGAAGGTCGGTGTCGTCGGCGCGGGGCTCATGGCGCGCCAGCTCGCACTGCTCTTCCTGCGCCGTCTCGAGGTGCCCATCGTGATGCGCGACCTCACGCGGGAGCAGGTCGACGAGGGCATCGCCTGGATCCGTGACGAACTCGCCGACCTCGTGAGGCGAGGCCGCATGAGCGCGGGGAAGGCGCGGTTCCTCGGCTCGATCGTGTCCGGGAACACGGGGTTCGACGTCTTCGCCGGCTGCGCTCTCGTCATCGAGGCGGTGTTCGAGGAGATGCGGGTGAAGAAGGGCGTCTTCGCCGAGCTCGAGCGCGTCGTCTCGCCCGAGTGCGTCATCGCGACGAACACCTCGTCGCTCTCGGTCACCGAGATGAGCTCGAGCCTCGAGCACCCCGAACGCGTGGTCGGGATGCACTTCTTCAACCCGGTGGCGGTGCTGCCTCTCGTCGAGCTCGTGCGTACGCCGTCAACGGACGACGCATCGATCGCGACCGCGTGGGCCGTCACCACGAAACTGCGCAAGACGGGCGTCCTCGTGCAGGACGCCACGGCATTCGTCGTCAACCGGCTCCTCGGCCGGCAGGGGTCGATCATCATGCAGGCGCTCGACCGCGGGAACACGGTCGACGAGACCGACGAGGCCGTACTGCGAATGGGTCTCCCGATGGCCCCCTCGGTCCTCCTGCAGCTCGTCGGCCCGAAGGTCGCAAACCACGTGCGGCACCAGCTGCACGACACGTGGCCCGACCGTTACCCGCTCTCGCAGTCGCTCGAGAGCCTCGCGGATGGCGGCGACGTCGTCGTCGTCGAGAACGCGCCGCGGTCGGTCGACGAGCTCCACCGCGCGGTGCTCGAGGCGCTCGCCGACGAGTCGCGCCACATCCTCGAGGACGGCGTCGTTGCCGAAGCGGCCGACATCGACACGTGCCTGCTGCTCGGTGCCGGCTTCCCGTTCTGGCTCGGCGGGATCACGAAGCACCTCGACCAGACAGGCGTCTCCGAGCGGGTCGTCGGGCGTCGGTTGGCCGAACTCGGTACGCCCTTCTGACCCGTTCCGTCCGACACTGAGGTATGCTCTGCCAGTACCGCTCGCCGGTCGAATTGGGCGAGCGCAACTCTTCGGAAGGAGCGGCACGGAACGACGTGCTGCCTGAATGCACGAGGCGACGACCATCCCGACGCTGACGTCGGACACATCCGAGAACCTGACTGCTGCGGCCAAGCGAACCGAGACCTGGTTCGGCGAGCCGTTCCTCCAGCCGGACGAGGATCCGCTGCAGGCTCTCGCTCCGGGCACCGCTCGCCGCGCGGCGCTCGACGAAGCGCTGGCCGAGATGGACGCCGGCAATACGTCGCCGTCCGCGCGCTGGAAGGTGCGCTACGGGCTGATGCTCGGCCTCGAGCGCGTCCTCACGGAGAACCCAGCCCACACCGCGGCAGGGACTGAGCTTCGCCGGCATCAGGTCGACGCGCTCACCGGCATGCTCGCGGAGCTCATCGCGTCGACGCAGCGCGCCGCCGACGAGAACGGCAATGGGAACGGCACGGCGCCCGAGGTCGAGCTCGACGAGGAGGCCGACGACGACTACGACGCCGGCTTCGTCGAAGACGAGCCCGCTGAGCTCGAGGAGCTCGCAGGCGACTCGGACCCTGGCGCGGTCCGGCGGTACCGGTTCCGGCACCCGACCGCCTCCGGCAAGACGATCGCGGCAGCCGGCTTCGTCGAGGCGGCGCGTCACCTCGGCATCCTCATCCTGACCCACCGTCGGCTGCTGGTCTCGCAGTTCAAGGGCGACCTAACGACCGAGGGCTACGGCGACCGGTTCACCGAGGCGATCGTCGCCGGTTCGACGCCGGCGACCGCGAACCCGATCACGATCCAGACGTACGCGTGGTTCGCCCGCCACGGCGTCGAGCTGGACGCCACGGCGTACCACCTCGTCATCTGCGACGAAGCGCATACCGCTCTCGGCGAGAAGACGAGCGGCGCGATTCGGGCGTTCGCCGAGCCGCTCTACATCGGCATGACGGCGACGGAGCAGCTGATCGCAAAGCAGGTCTCGGACGTCTTTCCGGCGTCGGTCGACGACCTGCCGCTCGGCGACGCCGCGCGACGCGGGCTCATCGCTCCCCTACGCTGCCTCCGTGTGCCTCCCGCGGCCGCGATCAACTCCGTGCCCATCGTCGGCGGCGACTTCGAGGAGCGTGCCCTCGCGGCCGCGCTCGACCACCAGGCTCTGAACCACGCCGCGGCGAGCCTCTATCGCGAGCGCTTCGGCTCGACCCCCGGCATCGTGTACGCCGCAGGCGTCGAGCACGCGTACAACCTCGCCCAGGAGTTCCGGGCCGCAGGCCTGAAGGCCGAAGCGGTCTCCGGCCGCACGCCGCCGGCGCGTCTCGCCGAGACACTCGCTGCCTACGAGCGCGGCGAGATCAACGTCCTCATCAACGCGATGCTCCTCGCCGAGGGCTGGAACTCGCCTCGCGCCACGGTCTGCATGCACCTGGCTCCGACGGCGTCGCGGCGCGTCTATCAGCAGCGCATCGGCCGGATCATGCGCATCCACCCGCGCAAGGAGGCGGGGGTCGTCGTCGATTTCGTTCCCAAGAGCGCGACGCACTCGGAACGCGTCGTGTCGCTGCACGCGCTGCTCGACTCTGACTTCTACCGCGAGGGCGCGCGCGTCACGCCGGCTCCGAGGCGACGTCAGCAGCGGCGGGCGCGGCGCAAGCTCTCACCCGTGCCGTGGCTCGTCCCCGTCACCCCGGACGTGGCGCGAAGACTCGCCGTCATCCAGCGCGAGTGGCAGCGGATCGACCCGAAGTACCTGGACGACGACGAGCAGCGGTTCTGGGCGACGATCGCAGGACGCCAGATCAGATTCGACCAGCGCGCCGAGTTCGCGAAGAAGTTCGCCGAGGGCCGCGCAGGAAAGGGCGCTCTCGAGCAATTCCTTTCCACGTGTGCGGCCGAGAACCCGAACCGCCGGCTCCGCATGACCGCGCTGATGGATCGCGTCGCGCCGCCCGTCGATCGTGCCGACTTCGACGACCTCGTCACGCTGGTGACGCAGGCGCCGCCGTGGGAGAAGGACCGCGCGGCAGGCGTCCGGATCCTGCTCCGCGCCGTCGGCGAGGGGAAGCCGGTCGCACCGGACCAGATCCTCGCGCGCTGGACGTGGCGGCTCGCCCGCGCGACCCGCAAGGTGCAGGACCGCCGGGTCTCCACGGAGTTCCCCGAGGCGAAGCGACTGCTCGGCGCAGCGGCGAACTCACGCGGCTACCGACACGAGGAGAACGTCAGCCGACTCGCGCAGGTCGCGCAGGAGATGCCGCTACCGGTCGGCGCCGCGCTCCTCGCTTCCGCGGACGGCTACACGCCCCGCGCCAACTCGGCGCTCGACCACGCGCGAGAGGAGCTCGGCACGATCACCGAGATCGCAAACGCGCTCGCCGACAATCTCCCGCTGCCGAAGCTCACCGCCCGGAAGTCGCGCAGGCGGCGGCGCAAGCGCAAGCCGGCCGGGCCGTCGGGGACGAGCACGGCGCCCGAGACGGTGGAAACGACCGGAGGCGAGGCTGTGGAGACGGTCGAGCAGGCGGAGCCGGGCGTCCCCACGGACGTCGAAGACGCCGCCTAGCCGGGGCCGCCCGATTCGGGCGTGTCCCCGTTGTCCTCGCGCTCGCGCAGGAACCGCGTGATCTCGGCGGCGAGCGCATCGCCGGACGGGAGAGCGTCGGACTCCTCGAGCCAGTCCAGCGAGTCGGCGCGATGCTCGAGGTCCTCGACGTAGCTCGCGGTCTCGGCGTCCGTGGCGACCGCCTGCGAGACCTGGTCGACGTACTCGCGCGCCGCCTCGTCGAGCTCGCTCACATCGATCTCCGTCCCCAGGACGCCTGCGAGGCGTTCGCAGAGCGCCTTCGCAGCGGGAGGGCTCGGTGCAAGCTGCACGTAGTGCGGAACGGCGGCCCACAGGCTCACCGACGGAATCCCGGCGCGACGGCACGAGTCGAGGAGTACGCCGACGATCCCGGTCGGCCCCTCGTAGCGCGACAGCTGCAGGCCGAGCTCGTCGACGAGCTGCGGATCCGTCGCGGCGCCGGTCACAGGTGACGGTCGCGTGTGCGGCACGTCTGCGACGAGCGCGCCGAGCGTCACGGCGAGCTCGACGCCGAGATCCCGCGCCACCTCGGTGACGAGTTCGCTGAACGTCCGCCACCGGTAGTTCGGCTCGACCCCGACGAGGAGGATCGCGTCGCGCTCGGAGCCCGGGATCCGCGCGCGGAAGAACGCGTTCTCCGGCCAGTCGATCTTGCGTGTCCGGCCTTCCTCGAGCGAGACCATCGGCCGCGTCGCCTGGAAGTCGACGAAGAGCTCCGGGTCGATGTCCGCGAACTTGCGCGCGCCCCAGAGGCGAGCGAGATAGCCGGCAGCGAGCGTGGCCGCCTGTCCGCCGTCGTTCCAGCCGCGGAACGCTCCGATCAGCACCGGCCGCTCGAGTGTCGACGGACGCTCGTAGAACCGGAGCTCACGGGCCATCCGGCAAGCCTACTTCCGGGCCAGCGGGGCGGGCGGGCGCCAGAGCGTGAAGGCGAGCGCGAGGCTCAACGCCCAGATCGAGGCGGCGAGGGCGACATGGACGAGAACGAGCCCCCAGGGGAGCGCATTGCGGTACTGCACCTCGCCGAGGATCGCTTGGGCGACGAGAACGGCCAGAAGGCCTCCCCAGAGCCGAACGAGGCCCGGGTACGCATCGCGGATCCGCCACAGCAGCCAGCCGACGATGAGCACGCCGATACCGAACGCGGCGGCGACGCGTACGTGCACGTACACCGTGTCGACGATCCCGATGCCAAGGCGCTCGACCTCGTCGCTCGAGCCCGGATGTGGCCCCGACGCGGTGGCGACGGCGCCCGTGACGACGAGCGCGACGCAGGCAGGGAGCCCGGCACACGTCACGAACAGGCGGAGCCAGCGAGGCCCGACCGCCGGTGCGCGGCCGTCGCGCAGGCTCCATGCCTCGAGCGTCGCGATCAGCGCGAGGCCGAAGGCGGCGAGCCCGAGGAGGAAGTGCGTCATCACCGCGAGCGGATGGAGGTCGAGCGCGATCGTGATCCCCCCCATCGGGATCTGCGCGACCGCGACGAGAAACGCCCCGAGGGCCGTCCAGCGCCCCCAGCCCGAGAGCCCCTCGGTCCGGCGCGATGCGAGGACGGTGACGAGTGTGAGGACGATGCCGGCGAGCGCGACCATCCGGTTCCCGAACTCGACGAAGGCATGGAAGCCCTGCTCGGGATAGGGCTTGTCACCGCAGCGCGGCCAGTTCTCGCAGCCGAGCCCCGACCCGGTGAGCCGAACGAAGGCACCGGAAGTGATGACGAGGAAGAGGGCGAAGGTCGACGTCGCCGCGATCCGAAGATACGTGCGCGCCGAGACCGTGCGCGCGCGTGGGATGGCGACGGCCACTAGCGGAGAACGACTCCGGATCCGTGCTCGGTGCGGCCGATCCTCGCCGCCGGCAGACCGGCCCCCGTCAGTGTGGCCTCGAGGACCGCCGCACGCTCCGCCGGTACCGATACGAGCAGGCCGCCTGCCGTCTGCGGATCGAAGGCGAGCGCCTCCGCAGCCTCGTCGGCCGAGCTCTCGACATGCGCGCCTGCGAACTCCCGGTTGCGGCGATCGCCCCCCGTGCGCACGCCCGCCGAAGCCAGTTCGAGGGCGCCGGGAAGGGCAGGCAGCTCCGCAGCGTCGAGCACGACGCGAACGCCGCTTCGCGACGCGAGCTCGTGGACGTGCCCAAGCAGCCCGAAGCCGGTGACGTCCGTCACCGCACTCGGCTCGAACGCTCGAACCACATCGGCGGCTGCCAGGTTGAGCTCGAGCATGGATTCGATCGCGGCACCGAGGGCGCCCTCGGGAGCGACGCCGTCACGCTGCGCCTGGAGGACGATCCCCGTCCCGAGACGCTTCGTCAGGAGGAGCACCTCGCCGGGCCGGGCGCCTGCCTTCGGCCAGATCCGTTGCGGGTGCACCATGCCGACGACGGCAAGGCCGTACTTCGGCTCGGTGTCGCGGATCGTGTGACCGCCCGCGAGAATCGCTCCGGCCTCGCGCACCTTCTCGTCGGCGCCCGCCAGCACCTCCCCGAGGACCTCGACCGGGAGCTCCTCGGGGAACGCGGCGACGGACAGTGCGAGGAGCGGCCGACCCCCCATTGCGAACACGTCGTTCAGCGCATTCGTCGCCGCGATCGCTCCGAACGTGCGGGGATCGTCGACGAGAGGCGGGAAGAAGTCGACGGTGAAGACGATCGCGCGCTCGTCGTCGAGGCGGTACACCGCAGCGTCGTCCGCAGGATCGAGCCCGACGAGGAGATCCTCGGACTCGGCGGGCACGAGGCCGGCGAGGAGCGTCTCGAGCCGTCCCGCGGAGTACTTCGCCGCACACCCGCCGGCCTTCGCGAGCGACGTGAGAGCAACCGGCTCCACGCCGAGCACTGTACGCGGAAGGAAATCGCGCGGGTGACCCGAACACGGTCGACGGAGAAATCCGACTCCTTCTCCTCTCCCCCTGACGCAGCGGCCGCCGCCCCCTCGGCGGCCGCTTTCTTTGACGGGGGGAACGATGTTTCCCCCCGTCGGCCCCCTTCCTTTCGCCCAGCACTGCCCGACCGCGCGGGGCCTACGGGCGAATGAATCGCCCTTCGGCTCTCGATGCCTGCGACCACTCAGGGTTTCCGCCGTAGACTCGCGCGCACATGCCATCCGCGCTGATCACCGGAGGATCGTCCGGAATCGGACTCGCGTTGGCCCGCGCTCTTCGCGAGGACGGGTACGACCTGACGCTCGTCGCGCGCCGCCCGGAGCCCCTCGAGGAGGCGGCGAGCGAGCTTGGCGCCTACGCCCTGCCCGCCAATCTCGGCGACCCGGACGAGTGCGTGCGCGCCGTCGCGGCGCACGCCGAACGGCACGGCGGAATGGATGTCCTCGTCAACTGCGCAGGCATCGGTATCGGCGGATCGTTCGCGGACCAGGACACGAAGCGAATCGCGCTCCAGGTCGACGTGAATCTGACGGCGACCCTGGTCGTGACGCGCGAGTCGCTCCCGCTCCTGCGGAAGTCGCGCGGGCGCGTTATCACTCTGGCATCGATCGCCGGGACGATTCCGACACCCGGCCTCGCCGTCTACGGCGCGACGAAGGCCGCGCTCATCGCCTGGACGTCGTCGCTGAACCGCGAGGAGTCCGACCACGGCGTCCGTGCGACCGCGATCTCCCCCGGGTTCGTCGCGACGCGGATGACGGAGTGGACCGGGCTTCCCGAGGAGGAGCAGATCTCGACCGACGACGTCGTCACCCTCGTCCGCGCCGTCCTCGCGCTCGGACCGATGGCCCGGGTCCCGAACATCGTTGTCGAGCGCGTCGGCGACGCCTACTGAGCCGCGACTAGCTTCTGGCGAACCGCGGTCTCGAGCTCGTCCACGGAGACCGTTCCCTCGAAGCGATCCACGATCTTCCCGTTCGCCGCAACGAGGAACGTCCATGGCTCCGTTGGGAGCTTCCACTCGCCCATCCACTGGTTGTAGCCCTGGGCCGGATCGTTGTCCTCGTACACCTCGACGTGGATGAAGCGCACTTTCTCGCCCTCGAGCCGATGCTGGACCTCCTCGACGACGTCGACGACCGGGCCGCAGGTCCGGCTCGTGCAGAACTTCGGGGTCGCGAACGTCACCACGAATGGCACCTTCGCCGCGAGCGAGTCGGCGACGGAGTACTGCAGCAGCGACTCGTCCGGCGGAGTCCGCGTCGTGATCGCAGCTGCATCGCCGCCGGCCGACGTCAACGTCGGCGTTTTCGATGCGATCGCCGGGTCGCCCACGTCGGGCGGCGGGTCGTGCTTCACGACGACGACGTTCCCGAGCGCCTGCACCTTCGTCTTGCCGCCTTCGGGTTCGGCGAGCATCCAGTACTTGCCTGCGTGCGGGAGCTTCAGCGTGGCGACATAGATGTGCGTCGCATCGGCCTCGTCGCCGCCGGGGACGCCGATCCGCTCGAGCTTCGCCTCCGTCTCGAGGAACGGCCGCTCGTCGAGTCCGCCGGCCACGAACACCCTCGCGGTCGGGAGCGTGACGAGTTGACCCTTTGCGTCTGCGACGAGGAACGACACTCGGACCGCGCCGGGCTCGTGGTTCTCGGTTCCCGGGATGACGGCGACATCGTCACCGGGCTCACGCCAGAGCTCTTCGAGCGTCAATCCGCCGCCCGGCTCGGTCGACGTCGCGGACGAGCTTTCGCCTGATCCCCCGCAGCCCCCGAGGAAAAGCAGGCACGACAGCACGGTCAGTGCCGCGGCGGGGCGCATATGCGCCCGAGTGTAGCCGTGCCGTTCCTAGCTTCCGTCCGGCCACGAGTGCCAGCACCTGCCAAGCACCGAAGCAAGCAAAGCGAGGTTGACGAGCAGAAGAACGAGCCTTGGCTTCACGGCGACCTCCTCTCCCTAGAAGCGGATTTCCTGGAGCGCCTCGGCGGCGTTCCGGTAGAGACGCGCTGCCTCGCGAGCGTCGCCTCGACGCGCTGCGAGGTCCCCGAGTGCAACCCACGCCTCCGTCCGGTGGCTGATCGACGCCATCTGCTCGGCAGCAGCGTCGGCCGCCCGGAAGCACTCTTCCGCCTCGTCCAGTCGTCCGCGCTCGAGCAGCGCTCGTCCCAGTACGAGCTGCGACGGACAGACTTCGTGGAGGTAGTCCTCCCGACCCTGCAGAAGAGCGAGCGACTGCCGTGCCAGCGCGTCCGCCTGGTCATATTCGCCCCGATTCAGGTGCACTCGGGCGATCCCCTCCAGCGCCTGTGCGGCGTCGGCGGGGGAATCGGCATCGAGCGCCCTCGAGTAGGACGCCTTCAGGTGCTCGACGGCGTGCTCCTCGTCTCCCAGGAGGAGCGTGAGACCACCGAGCATGAGGTGCAGGCGCCCGACGTTGCGCTCGTCGTTCACCTGCTGGTACAGCTCCTTGGCGCGCTGCGCGTAGCTGCGGGAGAGCACGTAGTGGCCCTCGCGCTGGGCGATCAGCGACGCCTGGAAGTTCGCGCGCGCTATCGCCGCCCGGTCGCCCAGGTCCTGCGCCAGCTCGAGCGCACGCTCGACGTCGTCGCGGGCCGCGACGTAGTCGCGGAGCCTGCGGCGGCAGCGCGAACGCCATTGCAAGATGTCGGAGCGGAGCAGCGCACAGGGCAGACCTGACCGCTCGGCGAGCTCGAACGCCTCGTCGAAGAGCGCGACCGCGGTCGAGATGCTCGAAAGCTTGTAGCGGCATACGCCGAGACGGAAGAGGACGTCGGCGCGATCGATGTCCGAGAACTCGGCTCGCTCGACGAGCTCACGTGCCCGTTGCAGGCGTTCCATCGCCTCGCGCACCTGACCACGCTCCTGGAGCGCCCACGCCTCGCCTGCGAGCGTGCGCGCCAGCAGGGCGTGAGAACCGGACTCCTTGACCGCCGACGCGATCTCGCCGAAGGCCGCGATCGCGTCCTCGTAGCTGTGGCTCGCCGAGAGCGCTTCGGCGCGCTCGAGCTGCGCCTCGACTCGTGCGCGCTCCTCCGTCGACACACCCGACGCGAGGAACCTCGGATCGACTCGGAGCTGCTCCGCGAGCCACACGATCGTGGTCTCGGTCGGTCGCGTCTTCCCGCGCTCGATCTGGCTGATGTACTCCTTCGAGAACCGGGTGCCCGCGAGCTGTGTCTGCGTGAGGCCCGCCGCGACGCGCAGCGAGCGGAGGCGCTCGCCGAGCCGAGTGCCCGCAGATGCCGCGGGGAGTGTGACGGTCTCGTGCATGCCTCTAGTAGTCAAGTCGGGCGTGATCCTCCGGGCGCTCCCCCCTCGGGGGGATGTGCGGCTACCGCTTCTGAGTGAACTAACGGTAGCCCAAATCACTTGACCTGGCTACTTGACTTTTGGAAACACGGCTCCTATAGTCAGGCCCACACCGCAGACGATCGGACGCCAGATCGGATGCGCAGGCACCACCGCCGGTTCGGTCGGCGGGCACGGGATGAGCGTGGCTGGGCCGCAGAGCCACGATTCACCGGCTCGCCACTCCCGGGAAGGGGTCGCCTCGAACGGGAAACGCCCCCGGAGCCGCAGCCGGGGGCGTTTTCAGTTGGGGGACGAAGTTTGCCCCAACGACCCTCCCCTCCTCTACCTAGTCACGGACCAGCCTTCGTCGGCCTGCGGGCGAATGAATCGCCCTTCGGCCGTCAGGCGCTGGGTCGGCTCGGACTTAGCCGACCGGTTCAGCCGCCGCGTCACTCGGCGCGCGACCGGCGCCCTCGTGCGGGCGGATGAGGACGAGTGCGACGATCGCTCCCGTCGCGGCGATTCCCGCGGCGACGAGAAGCGCGCTGCGGAAGCCGTCCATGAACGCTTCCGGAGTGCGGACGCCTCCCGACTCCGCGGCGACGATGGCGCCCATGACCGCGATCCCCATCGTCCCGCCCACCTGGCGAGCGCTGTTGAGCACGGCGGACCCGACGCCCGCCTTGTCGACGGGGACGCTCCTCGTGGCAGCAGCTGCGCTCGGCGTCATCGTGAGCGCCATGCCGACGCCGCCGATCAGGAACGCCGGCAGCAGATTCCAGAACGTCGAGTCGACACCGAGCCGGGAGAGGAGCAGAAGCTGGACGGAGATGAGGACCATGCCGGCCGTGATCAGCCCGCGCGAGCCGAGGCGGTCACTCGTCCTTCCTGCGATCGGAGCTACCAGGATGATCAGGACGGTCATCGGCAGGAAGGCAGCACCGGTCTGAACGGGCGAGTACCCGAGGATGTTCTGCATGTACAGCGAGACGAAGAAGAAGACGCCGAACATCGCGAGCGCCACGAGGAGCATCGCCAGGTTCGCGCCCGTGTACGTCTTGTTGCGGAAAAGCTCGAGCGGCAGCAGCGGGGCTCGCTGTCGTCGCTCGAGTTGGACGAACGCGAGGAGCGAGACGGCGGCGAGCACGAACGCCCCGACGATGCGGGCCGACGTCCAGCCGTAGGCGTTCGCCTCGATGAGTCCGTACGTCAGCGCGAACAAGCCGAGCGCGGAGGTCGCGAGCCCGGGCAGATCGAGGCTCGCATGGGTCTCGTCGCGCGACTCGTCGATGAAGAGGAAGCTGGCCGCGATTCCGAGCGCGCCGATGGGGATGTTCACGAAGAAGATCCAGCTCCAGTCGGCGTGCTCCGTGATGAGACCGCCAACGAGGGGACCGATCGCGAGAGCGAGCGCGGAGGTGCCGGCCCAGATCCCGATCGCCGTTCCGCGTTCGCGCGGCGGAAACGTCGCAGCAATGATCGAGAGCGTCGCGGGGTTCATCAGGGCGGCGCCTGCTCCTTGCAGGACGCGAGCGCCGATCAGCATCTCGGACGACGTCGCGAGCCCGCACAGAAGCGAAGCCGCCGTGAAGACGACGATCCCCGTGACGAAGATCCTTCGGCGACCGTACGCGTCGGCGACCTTCCCGCCCACCAGCATCAGCGAGGCGAACGTCAGTGCGTAGCCGGTGACGATCCACTGCAGCTCGGAGAGATCGGCGTCGAGTTCCTGCTGAATCGACGGCAGCGCGACGTTCACCACCGTGTTGTCGAGCATGATCATGAAGAGCCCGAACGAGACGGAAGCGAGCGTCAGCCACTTCCGATTCTCCTCTGCGAAGATCCGAGTCCGCATGCCACTCCAGACTAGCCAGCGCGTATCGGGTGACTTCACGTGGAACCCGTCCGCCGAGCAGCTGGAAGCGGCGAACATGGCCCGGCTCGCGCGCGTGCTCCACTGCGAGAGCTACGCCCAGCTGCATCGCGTGTCGATCGACGAGCCCGACCGGTTCTGGCGCGCCGTCGTCGAGGATCTCGGCATCCCGCTCTCCCGGGGCTGGGACGACGTGCTCGACGCGACGCGCGGGGTCGAGTGGACGACGTGGTTCATCGGTGCGCGGCTGAACGTCGCAGAGGCATGCGTGCACCGCTGGGCGCGTGAGACCCCCGACCGCGAGGCAGCCGTGTGGGCACCCGAGGAGGGCGAACGGCGATCGCTGACGTGGGCAGAGCTGTCGCGCGAGGTGCGAACGCTGGCGGAGGCGCTACGCGAGCTCGGGATTCGCGAGGGCGACGCGGTCGGGACGTTCCTCCCGATGTCTCCGGAGGCGGCGATCGCCTCGCATGCGTGCGCGCACCTCGGAGCTGTACAGGTGCCGATCTTCTCGGGCTTCGCAGCACCGGCCGTGTCGGCTCGCCTGGCCGATGCCGCGGCAAAGCTCGTCGTCACCGCCGACGCCTCCTACCGACGCGGTCGCCTCGTCCCGATGAAGGAGGTCCTCGATGACGCGCTCGCCGACGCACCGTCGGTCGAGCACGTGGTCGTCTGGCGCCGGGCGAATGGCGACTGCCCGATGAGTGCGGGGCGAGACGTCTGGTGGGACGATGCAGTTGCGAACTCGGGTGGATCGCTCGAGCCGGTCGAGGTAGAGAGCGAGGCGCCCTACCTCCTCGCCTACACGTCGGGAACGACGGGAAAGCCGAAGGGTGTGCTCCACGTCCAGGGCGGGTTCCTGGTCTCGATCGCGCGCGAGGCCGCCTATCAGGCCGACCTGCGCGCGGGAGACCGCGTGCTCTTCTCCACCGACATGGGCTGGATCATGGGTCCGTGGACGGTGACCGGCGCGATGGCGTGCGGGGCGACCGTCGTCTTCATGGAGGGCGCGCCCGACTCGCCCCACGACCGCCTCTGGAAGCTCGTCGACCAGGAGCACGTGACGATGCTCGGCATCTCGCCCACGCTCGTGCGCGCCCTCATCCCGCATGGCGATCCGACCGCCGACCTCTCGTCCCTCCGGACGGTGGTCACCACGGGCGAGCCGTGGAACCGCGGGCCGTACGACTGGCTGGACGAGCGCGTGTGCGGGAGTGGGCGGATCCCGATCGTGAACTGCTCGGGCGGCACCGAGGTCGGGGCATGCTTCCTCTCCGTGACGATGCTCGCACCCACGAAGGCGTGCTCGGTCGGCTTCCCCGCCCTCGGTGAGGACGTCGACGTCTTCGACGACGAGGGAAGCTCGGTGCGCGGCGAGGTGGGCGAACTCGTCTGCAAGCGCGCCTGGCCGGGCATGACGCGCGGGATCTGGGGCGACCCCGAGCGCTACCTCGATACGTACTGGCGACGGTTTCCCGGCGTCTGGACGCACGGTGACTGGGCGTCGATCGACGAGGACGGCTACTGGTTCCTGCACGGCCGCTCGGACGACACCCTGAACATCGCAGGCAAGCGAATCGGGCCGGCCGAGCTCGAGTCGGCGGCGGTCGGCCATCCGTCCGTCGCGGAGGCTGCGGCGATCGGCGTCCCGCACGACGTGAAGGGCGAGGTCGCATGGCTGTACTGCGTACTCGTGCCGGGTGCGGAAGCGTCCGAGCAGGACGTCGCCGACGCCGTCGCCCACGAGCTCGGCAAGGCGTTCGCACCCGACCGTGTCGTGTTCGTATCAGCGCTCCCGAAGACGCGGAGCGCCAAGGTCGTCCGCCGTGCGGTTCGAGCACGTGCGCTCGGACAGGATCCCGGCGACCTCTCGACGCTCGAGAATCCCGAGGCACTGGAGGAGATCGAGCGTGCCTCCTGACTTGCTCGAGGGCGTCGCGCTCGTCACCGGCGGGGGTCGCGGGATCGGCGCGTCGATCGCACGCGAGCTCGCGGACGCCGGGATGACGGTCGCCGTCACGGGACGCACCCCGGAGACCGTCGAATCGGTCGCAGCGGAGATCGGCGGGACGGCGCTCCTCGGCGACGTCTCGAGGGCGGACGACGTCGAGCGCTGGGTCGAGACGGTCGAGCGCGAGCTCGGGCCGATCGAGCTGCTCGTGTGCAACGCCGGGATCTCCGGCGGCGGCAAGCCTTTCCTCGAGGAGGAGCCGGACGAGTGGTGGCACGTGTTCGAGGTGAACGTGCTGGGCGCGTACCTCTCCTGTCGCGCCACGGCGTCGCGGATGGCCGAGCGTCGGCGCGGTCGGATCGTGAACATCGGCAGCGGTGGCTCCTACCTGCCCATCACGAACCCGACGGTGGCGCTCGGCACGCCGTACGGCGCCAGCAAGGCGGCGCTCGGCCGGTTCTCGGAGACGCTCGCCGCCGCGCTCGGACCACTCGGCATCCGGGTCTTCCTGATCAGCCCGGGGCTCGTGCGAACGGACATGACCGAGCGCTTCGGCGACGGCGCTCCCTGGACGCCGCCCGAGCTCGCGCCGCGGCTCGTGCGTGTGCTCGCATCGGGCCGTGCGGATGCACTCGCGGGCCGGTACCTCCACGCGGAGCACGACGACGTCGAGGAGCTCGTCAGCCGAGCGGACGACGTTGTCGCGAACGACCTCAACGCAATCCGATTGCGACGCTGAGTGCGTAACGCGGGCTGAACCGCTCGATCCCCTACCCTGCGCCGGCGTGCCGTACTTCATCTGCCCCAACTGCAAGGAGCGCTCCGTCGACCTCGACGGGTACGACGGCTTCTCGATGCAGGCCGTCCAGTGCCGCAGCTGCGCATTCGGATTCCTGTTCGAGCTCCTGGAGGACTACTACCCCGCTCCGGAGACCGGCTTCGTCGTCTGCGACCGGGACACGCGCGTCCTCGCCGCCGGGAGGGGCGTGTTCGAGCTCACGGGCTACCGCGACGCCGACCTGATCGGCCGGGACGTGGTGGAAGCGCTCGCGCTCTCCGATGTCGCGCCGATCGACGTCGTGCGCGAGTGGGGCGTCCGGAAGATGGGTCAGGAGCTCGAGATCCGCACGCGTGCGGGTATCGAGAAACGCGTCGTCGTCGACTTCTTCCCCGCGTACGACGACGACGGCGGGCTGCTGCTCGCGCTGACGCCGCGCTAGGAGGACTTCGGCGCGATCCAGGTCTGGCGCGCGAGGGCGAGAAGCTCGCCGTCGGGCGTGAAGAGCGCCGTCCCCGCATAGAGCTTGCGTCCGTCCACGCCGAGGGGCCAGCCGGCGACCACCAACTCGTCGCCG
Source organism: uncultured Gaiellaceae bacterium (assembly GCA_963736935.1). GTDB lineage: Bacteria > Actinomycetota > Thermoleophilia > Gaiellales > Gaiellaceae > GMQP-bins7. The sequence continues at coordinate 15,389 of CAVTQX010000022.1, forward strand.
GGCTCCGGAACCCGATCGATGCGAGCGGTCATGCGGCCGAGGACGATGTCCCCACGACCCTCGGCGCCGACCGCGTAGGCACCTGGACAATCGACGGCCGCCCAGACGAACTCGGGACCCGCCTCTCGCAGTGCGACCGGAGCAGCGTGCAGCGGCTCGCGGCCGGCCACCGGTCCGACACGGATCTCGAGCCCGTCCTCCCGCAGGCCGCACACGTAGCACTCGCCGAAGTCCGGGCTCCAGTCGCGAGCGTGTCGCTCGCGTGCCGCCGTGGCGTCTTCGACGGACACCGGCGCCGGCGGATCCACCTCGATCACTGACGCCCGCGCCTCGGCGACGAGTGCGTCGCCGTCGAGGAGGAGGGCCCTGCCGTCCTCGTACTCGACGGCGAGCGGGCGATCGAGCGGAGGTGGCAGCCGGAGCGTGACCTCGACCTCGTCGGCGTCCACGAACGCCGCGAGCCGTCCGCAGGCATAGCCGCCGTTCGCCGACGTCAGGGGTCCCCGATAGCGCCGCGGCAGGACGATCTCCATGCCGAGACACTAGTTAGACTGGGGTTTGTGACTGTGAGGCGAAAACCCTGAGAATCGCGCTCGCGCAGCTCGACTGCGTCGTCGGGGACCTCGGAGGCAACCGGTCGAAGATCCTCCGCAGCCTCGGAGAGGCGCGCGCCGCCGGCGCCGATCTCGTTCTCTTCCCGGAGCTCGCGACGACGGGGTACCCGCCCGAGGACCTCCTCCTGCGGCCCGCCTTCGTCCGCGCAGCACACGAGTCGCTCGAGGCGATCGCGACCGAGACGGAGGGCATCACCGCCCTCGTCGGAACTCCGTGGTTCGACCGCGATCTCGCGAACGCGTGTGCGGTTTGCGCCAACGGACGCGTCGAGGCCGTCTACAGCAAGCACTTCCTGCCGAACTACGGCGTCTTCGACGAGCACCGGTACTTCGCGCAGGGCCGTGAGCTCGTCCTCCTCCGGATCGGGGAGGCGACGGTGGGGCTGACAATCTGCGAGGACGTCTGGCAGCCGGGTCCGCCGGCGACCGACCTCGCGCTCGCCGGGGCGCAGCTGATCGTGAACCTTTCGGCGTCGCCGTTCCACGTCGGCAAGGCCGAGGACCGCGAGGAGATGCTCGTGACGCGTGCTCGCGACACGAGTTCGTACCTCGCGTTCTGCAATCTCGTCGGCGGACAGGACGAGCTCGTCTTCGACGGCCACTCCGTCGTCCTCGACGACGCGGGCGAAGTCATCGCCCGCGCCTCCGGCTTCGCCGAGGAGCTCCTCGTCGTCGACCTCGATCCCGTCGACGCGATCGGCCGCCGGCTCCGCGACGCGCGCCGCCGTGAGCTCGGGCGCTCTCGCGACGTCGCTCCGCCGGTGGAGACGGTCGAGCTCGACGGCCCGCGTGATCAGGACAGCGAGCTCCGGGCGAAGGTGGTGCCGTTCGCTCCCGAGCTCGAGCAGATGCGGCTCGCGCTGACCCTCGGCCTGCGCGACTACGTCGAGAAGAACGGCTTCTCCGACGTCGTCGTCGGCGTATCGGGCGGCATCGACTCGGCGGTCACCGCGGCGCTGTGCGCCGACGCGCTCGGCGCGGATCGCGTCCACTGCGTCTCGATGCCGTCGCGGTTCAGCTCGGAGGGAACCCGGAGCGATGCGCGCGGTGTCGCACAGGCCCTCGGCTCCTCGTTCCGCGAGATCCCGATCGAGGCGGCGGTTGCCTCGTTCGCGGACGCATTGGCGCCCGAGATCGAGGACGGGATCGCCGGCCTCGCCGCCGAGAACCTGCAGGCCCGCGTCCGCGGAGTCCTGCTGATGGCGCTCTCGAACACATACGGGTGGCTCGTGGTCTCGACGGGGAACAAGTCGGAGCTCGCCGTGGGCTACTCGACGCTCTACGGCGACATGGTCGGCGGATTCGCCCTACTGAAGGACGTCTTCAAGACGGACGTCTACCGCCTTGCCGAGCATCTGAACGCGCGGGCCGGCCGCGAGCTGATCCCAGGCACCACGATCGAGCGTGCCCCAAGCGCCGAACTGCGCGACGACCAGCGCGACTCGGACTCCATCCCACCGTACGACGCGCTCGACCCCGTGCTCGAGGCCTACGTCGAGGATGACCGGTCACGCGAGGAGCTCCTCGAGGAGTTCGACCCCACGGTGGTCGAGCGAGCGGTGGCGCTCGTCGATCGCGCCGAGTACAAGCGCCGCCAGGCGCCACCCGGCGTGAAGCTCCGGCCGAAGGCGTTCGGCCGGGACCGGCGCACGCCGATCACGAATCGCTGGAGGGATTGACCAGGCTAATCGTAAGTGTTAGCTTACGGTAAGTGAATACTAACGGACATCCGCTCGACGCCCTCGGCGACCCGACGCGGCGACAGGTCTTCGAGCTCCTTCGCTCGGGGCCGCGCTCCGTCGGCGAGCTGGCCGCGGAGCTGCCGGTCACCCGTCCCGCCGTCTCCCAGCATCTGCGCGTACTCGAGGACGTCGGGCTCGTGACTCATCGCCGGAACGGCACGAGGCACCTGTACGAGCTCGACTCGGCCGGCGTCGCGGTGCTGCGCGACTGGGTCGACGGATTCTGGAGCGAGGCTCTCGCCCGGTTCAAGGCGGTTGCCGATACGAAAGGAGAGAAGCCATGAACGACGCGCTCGTCATCGAGGTCGTCCGCAAGACGGTGACGGTGGACTGCTCCGTCGAAGAGGCGTTCCGCATCTTCACGACGGACGCGCTCAGCTGGTGGCCGGTCGAGAGCCACTCGATCCACCAGACCGTGAGCGAGATCGTCTTCGAGGCACGCGAGGGCGGTGACGTCTACGAAGTGTCGAGCTCGGGCGAGCGCGGTCACTGGGCGACCGTCCTCGAGTGGGATCCGCCGAACCGCCTTCTGCTGGGCTGGAACATACGAAAGGCCGACGCCGACGGTACCGAGGTCGAGGTGCGGTTCCTCGAGGACGGAGTCGGCACCCGGGTCGAGCTCGAGCACCGCGGTTGGGAGCGCCTCGTCGAGAGCGCCGAGGAGACGCGCGAAAGCTACGACTCGGGTTGGGAGTTCGTCCTCGGCAAGTACGTCGACTTCGCCTAGACGGGCGCGCGAAGAGCCATGAACCAGCGGAGCCGCTCGTCCCACGGGACGGCGTAGCCCTTCTGACAGCGCCCAAGCTGCAGCGTGACAACAGCTCTGCCCACGATTGCGCGCCCGTCCCTCGGATCAGCCTGTCGCGCCCGTAACGGCCTGAAGAACGATGGCTGCGATCTCGTCAGGCTTCTGGTTGAGCGCGAAGTGGCCGGTGTCGGCGATCTCGATGAGGGTCACGTGCGGAGCTGCCGCGAGCAGTTCGCGTTCGGCGGGTGCGAGGCCGATGTCGTCCTTCTCACCGAACACAACCCAGGCTCGGACGCCTGAATCGCAGAATCGCCTGGCGAGGGAGCCGTGGCGGTCGAGATACGCAAGGTAGGAGCGGGTCTGAGCGCGGAGGAAGCGCGAATCGTTCTTCTTCAACTCGTTCACAAGGAACTCGCGTCGAGCCGGGGGCAAGCTGCTCCCGAAGGCCGGCCCGATCAACTTCATCATGAGCGCGTACGGCAGATGTCCGAAGACGCGGCTCAGGCGATCGAGCGCACGTGGGAAGATCGACTCGTCCTTGCGTGAGAAGCTCGGGGAGAGCAGCACGACAGGTCCCGAGAACTCGCCTGCCGACACCATCTCGAGGGCGACGTTCGCACCCAAGCTGTGCCCGACGACGACGTCGCACGAGAGATCGGCTGCGAGGCGGGATGCCGAGCTCGAGTAGCTCTCCATGCTCAAGTCGGCGGGAGCTGGGGTACCGCCGAATCCGGGCACCGTCGTCGCAATGAAGCTGATGCCGGACTCGCGGATGCTCGGCTCCGCGAGGAGGTCCTCGTAGAACGCCCATGTCGCCAGCGCGCCGGGAAGGAGGAGGACTCTGTGATCGGCGTCCCCAGGCCCCGTCTCGTGCAGCACCCACCCCAAGTGCGCTCGGCTCGTTTCGATCACGTCAAGTCCTCGGTCGGCATCAGGGAGAGCTTCGCAGTCACCGGGGCTAAATGTCCGGAGAGCACTCAGCCCCGGTCTGAGTTGAGGCTAGGCCTTCGTGAGGTAGCTGTGAACGTCGTAGAAGCGCGTCTCCGGCGGCTCGGTGATGCCCGCTTCTGCCGAGTAGGGGCACGATCTTCTCGGCCGCGTACTGGTCGTATGCCTCTCGCGTCTCCCAGACGTCGACGACGCGCATGCCGTCATCGGTCTTCGCGACCCGTAGGTCAGTTTGGATGCGGTGGGAACAGCCCACAGACCTGCGGAGGTCCTGTGCGAGGGCGCTCGTCGTAGCTACCCCCGCACAGAAACGGACGCCGCTGTTGTCAGAGAGTTTCCACCTGCCGAACGCTCTCGTCCCAGCGGACGATCAAGGCGTAGAGAACGATGATGTTCAACGTCAGCGTGGTCAGCAGCCACAGCGTGTCGTTTGTGTTTCCGAGGAAGCCAAGCTGGCCAAACACGTTGATGCTCACCAACACGATTGACGTCCACCGCGCCCAGCTATTGCCAGCGAGCAGAGCGAGACCGATACCCGCCAAGACGATCCCCCACACCAGCATGATCCAGCCCCACGCGGTCACGTCGAAGACCAGGAAGCCCTCGCCAGTGGCGACGTAGTAGTTGTCTCGCGCAAGCGCGATCAGCCCCTCGAAGAAGGTGAGTCCTCCCAGGATCACCATCACGATTCCGGCAAATCCGATCCAACCGGCCATGCTCCGTGAGTTCATCCCTGCCTCCTGTGGTTGAGTCGATGAGGTAGTGGCATCCGGTACGACGTGTTTTCGCCGAGAGGGTGCTACATCCTTGTTGTCGGGGACGACGAAACCCGGCCGTCCGGTGACACTCGAGGCGGAAACAGATGAGTCCTCCTCAAGACGAGTCGAACGCCGGTCGCAAGGACGTCCGGAAAACCGCCGAGTCGGTCAGGCGGCTTCCGGCTCGCGCGCGTCGAGGCGGAGCTCGAGGAGCATCCGCAGCCTCTCGCCGACGTCGCTCGATTCCGCCGGTTGCGCTCCTCCGCGCGGGAGCACCTTGACGGTGTCCTCGGTGTAACGCCAGCCGTAGCAGCGCTCGTAGCACTCTGCTTCGCTGAGCGTCCGAAGCCGCTCCATGCGCTCGCAGGCTAGGTCACGGTCCGGACGGCGCGGGGTAGGCTGCACCTCGTTCGTGAGCACCACCGCCCTCGACATCGCAGCCGTCCGCGCCCGCTTCTCCGCGCTCGACCGACGCCTCGCGTTCTTCGACGGCCCGGGCGGGACTCAGTGTCCCGATGAGGTCATCGACGCGATCGTGCGCTACCTCCGCGAGGACAACGCGAACATCGGGGCGCCGTACGAGACGAGCATCCGGACGGTCGAGCTCGTCGACCTCGCGCACGAGACCGCGGGTCGCTTCCTCGGCTGCTCCGCCGACGAGACCGCGTTCGGGCAGAGCATGACGTCGCTCAACTTCCTGCTCAGCCGCGCGTTCGCACGGACACTGCGCCCCGGCGACGAGATCGTCCACACGGCCCTCGACCACGACGCCAACGTCTCGCCCTGGCTCGAGATCGCGCACGACATGGACGTCACCGTCCGCGTCGCAGGACTCACCGACGATCTCGAGGTCGACTACGCCGATCTCGAGCGCCAGCTGTCGGATCGCACGCGAGTGGTTGCGTTCCCGCTCGCGGCCAACTCGGTCGGCACGGCGCCGGACGCCCGTCGCATCGTCGAGCTCGCCCATTCCGCCGGTGCGCTCGCTTGGGCGGACGCGGTCCACTACGCGCCGCACGGGCCGATCGACGTGGGCGCCTGGGACGTCGACGTTCTCATCTGCTCGCCCTACAAGTACTTCGGTCCGCACATGGGCCTCGCATTCGGGAAGCAGGAGCTACTCGAGTCGTGGCGCGCCTACAAGGTGCGCCCGGCCGCGGACGAGCCCGTTGGACATCGCTTCGAGCTGGGGACGAGCCAGCACGAGCTCCTCGCCGGGTTCGTCGCCGCCGTCGAGTACATGGACTCGCTCGGCTGGGAGGCGATGCTCGGTCACGAGCGGGCGCTCGGAGAGCGTTTTCTGGCAGGCCTTCCGGCGCAGGTCGACCTCTACGGGCTGCGCACGATGGACGGACGGGTCCCGACCTTCTGCTTCAACGTCGCGGGCCACTCGCCCGAGGGGGTCGCCAGGCACCTCGCGGAACGCGACGTCGCCGTGTGGCATGGCGACTACTACGCGGTCGAGACGATGAAGCTCCTCGGGCTCAGCGACGGCGCCGTGCGTGCCGGCATCGTCCACTACAACACGGAAGGCGAGGTCGACCGCCTCCTCGAAGGTCTCGCCGCGCTGGCGTGAGGCTGCTCCTGCTCGGCGGTCCGAGGTTCCTCGGCCGCGCGATCACGGACTCCGCACTGGAGCGCGGGCACGAGCTCACGTTCTTCAACCGCGGCACCACGAACCCCGAGCTGTACCCCGAGCTCGAGCGGCTGCGTCGGGGATCGCGCGTCGGACATCTCGGCGCTCGCCGGGCGGACGTGGGACGCGGTGATCGACACGTCCGGGTACCTGCCTGCGGCGGTCCGCGCGTCGGCCGAGACCCTCGTCGGCTCGGGCCTCTACTGCTTCGTGTCGAGCGTGTCGGTATACGCCGACTTCAGGCGGCCGAACGACGAGTCGAGCCCGGTCGCTGAGCTCGGCGACCTCGCCGACGACGAGGTCACGGGCGAGAGCTACGGCGCTCTGAAGGCACTGTGCGAGGAGCAGGTCCGCGACGTCTTCGGGAACCGGGCGCTCCTCGTCCGCCCAGGGCTCATCGTCGGACCGCACGACCCGACCGGCCGCTTCACGTACTGGCCGCACCGAGTCGCGCGCGGAGCAGAAGTACTCGCGCCCGGCCCCTCCGACCGCCCGACGCAGTTCATCGACGTCCGGGATCTCGCAGAGTGGATTCTCGACCTGTGCGAGCGGGGCGTCGGCGGCACGTTCAACGCGACCCATCCCGGGATCGAGTGGGCGGAGTTGCTCGACGACGTGCGCAAGAGAAGCCGGGAGCGACGCCCAGAGCACGTGGGTCACGGACGAGTTCCTCGTCGAGCGCGAGGTCGGCGAGTGGATGGAGCTGCCGCTCTGGGTGTCTGCGCTCGACCCCGCAGCGGCGTCCTTCGATCGCGTCGACGTCAGTCGGGCGGTCGAGGAGGGCTTGACGTTCCGGCCGCTCTCGGACACCGTCCGGGGCACGCTCGACCTCGCTGAGACGACCGACGCCGCGGGCCTCGCCCCCGAGCGCGAGGCAGCGCTGCTCGCGGAGTGGCATGGCCGCAGGTAAGGACTACTCGGGAACGCCGCTCTCACAGAAGCTCGGCGCGAAGCCGGGGAGCGGAGTCGTCGTCTTCTTCACGACGACGCCGCGAGGAGCTCGAGCGGCGCTTCGAGTCGCTCAAGCGAACGCTCGAACCCGCGGACGGTCTCTGGATCGCGTGGCCGAAGAAGGCCGCGAAGATCGCCGGCGACCTGACGTTCGAGGCGGTGCAGGAGATCGGCCTGGCGCATGGGCTCGTCGACAACAAGAGCTGCTCGATCGACGACCGCTGGCAGGCGCTGCGCTTCGTCTACCGACTCACTGATCGCTAGGCGCCGTCCAGTCCTGATTCGCGCAAGACCGGACGCGCGCGATTCCTCGCGCCGGTCTGGCTAGGAATCCGCCTCGCCGCCGATCCAATCTTGGGCCTGCCGTGCACGGTCCCATGGCTCCTCGTCCCAGCGGATCATGTCCGGGTCGACGCCGCGGGCGTCGGCGAGATCGCACGTGAGGAGCTGGAAGCGCACGACGTCGACGACCGGATGCGTCGTCGGCACGAGGAGCGCGTCGCAGCCGAGCTCTCCCAGAGCACGCATCGCGTCGACCGCCCGCTCTGCCGCAAGACCTTCGCCCTCGAGCACGAAGCAGCGCACCGATTGGTCGACGGCAGCGAGGTGGCCGTGGAGCAGCTGCTCGGTGTGGTGCGCCTCGGCGGCGACGTGCGCGCCCTCCCGGAGCTTGAGTACGGACTCGAGGACCGTCGCCGTGTCGCGCCCGGCGCCGGCCACGACGAAGCGTTCGTGCTCGGACTCGCCGAAAGGCTCGCGATCGAGCTCGCGGAAGACATCGGCGGCAAGCCCGGAGACGTCCTCGCCTTGCAGCGCGCGACCTGCTGCGACCGCGCACGTGTAGCTCACCGTGTGGCAGTAGCTCTCCTCGATCGCCGGCGTGGCAACGACCACGTGATCGACCGACTTCGCAATCGCGCTGTCGGCGGCGCCCGTGATCAGCCACGTCTCCCCCGCGAACCCGCCGACCGCCTCCTGCGTGAGGCGCGTCCCGCCCTCGTGCGAGATCGCCACGAGGACGTCGGCCTCGGGCGCGTGCCCGAGCACGATCTCGAGCGCCTGGGCCGCGTTCCCGCACGCGAGCGCGGCGTGGAACGACGTGCCGCAGCCCGTGAAGAGAACGCGGGCGCCCTCCGGAAGCCGCAGGTCGCCGACGCGCTCGGCCACCTGCGCGAGCCACTCGGGCTGCACGGCGATGGCCTGGCGGGTCAGCTGTCCGGGCACGAAGCGTGTCTATACCATCGCGCGAGGTGGCGATCTTCGAGAAGACGACGCTCGGGAACGGCGTGCGGGTCGTCACCGCGCCCTTCCCGCAGGTCGGATCGGTGTCCTGTTTCGTCATGCTCGCGGCCGGCTCTCGGTACGAGACGCCGGAGTCGCAGGGGATCGCGCACTTCGCCGAGCACATGTTCTTCAAGGGCACCGAACGCCGCCCGACCGCGCGGACGATCTCGACCGAGATCGACGCGATCGGCGGCGAGTTCAACGCGTTCACCGGCAAGGAGCTGACCGGCTACTACGTGCGTTGCGGCTCGGAGACGCGCGACGTCGCGCTCGACGTGCTGACGGACATGCTGCTCCACTCGCGCTTCGACGACGTGGAGATCGACAAGGAGAAGGGAGTGATCCTCGAGGAGATGAACGTCTACCTCGACACCCCGCAGCGCTACGTCGGGAACGTCTATGACCGGCTGCTATACGCGGACCAGCCGCTCGGCTGGGACATCCTCGGCACGCGCGCGACGATCGAGGGGACGACGCGCGATACGTTTCTCTCGTACCTCGACACCTGGTACCGGCCAGAGCGCATGGTGGTGGGCATCGGCGGGCGCATCGGGGACGGCCTCACGGAGCGCCTCGAGGAACTCCTCGGCGGCATCGAGCCCCGGCCGACGGGCCAGGCCGCCGACGTCGAACTCCCGCCCGACACCTCCCCGGTCCTCATGCACACGAAGGACTCGGAGCAGGCCCACCTCATCCTGGGCGTGCGCGGCTACCCCATAGGTCACCCGAATCGCTACGCCCTCCAACTGCTCGCCGTCGTGCTCGGCGGCGGGATGTCGTCGCGGCTCTTCACCGAGGTGCGTGAGAAGCGGGGCCTCGGGTACTACGTCCACGCCGGAAACACGGCCTACACCGACGCGGGAACGTTCTACGCGAGCGCGGGCGTGGACGTCGCGCGTGTCGACGAGGCGATCACGACGATCCTCGCCGAGCTGCGGAAGATCGCCTCCGAGCCGGTACCGGCCGACGAGCTCGAGAAGGCACGCGGCTACGCGAAGGGCCGCTTCGTGCTTCGCCTCGAGAGCCCCCAGGGCACGATCCAGTACGGCCTCCGCAAGGAGGTGCTCGAGGGCGAGATCGAGGAGCCCGACGAGCTCCTGCGCCGGCTCGACGAGGTCACGGTGGAGGACGTCCAGCGGGTCGCCCTGGACCTCTTCGAAGGCAAGCGTCTCTATCTCGCGCTCGTCGGGCCGTTCGACGACCCCACGCGGTTCGAGCAGCTGCTCGCCGCGTGAGCGACGAGCGCGCGCTCCTGCGGCGGACCGCCGAGATCGCCGGCGACTTCCTCGACTCGCTCGAGGAGCGGCGCCGTGTTCCCCCGGGACTCGCTGGACGACATCGCGGAGGCACTCGGAGGGCCGCTTCCGGAGTCCGGCTCCGACCCTCTCGAGGTCGTGGAGCTCATGGCGCGCGAGGTCGATCGCGGCGTGGTCGCGACCGCCGGCGCGCGGTACTTCGGGTACGTCACCGGCAGCGCGCTTCCCGCCACCGTCGGCGCCGACTGGCTGACGACGATCTGGGATCAGTGCGCAGGGCTCGGCGCGCTCGGGCCGTCGGCGATGGTCGTCGAGGAGATAACCGGCGACTGGCTGAAGGACATCTTCGGCCTCCCGGCCGACGCCTCGTTCGCCATCACGACGGGCTGCCAGATGGCGCACGTCACGGCACTCGCGGCCGCGCGGCACCACGTGCTCATCGAGCGCGGATGGGACGTCCGCGACGGCGGGCTCGCGGGCTCGCCGCCGATCACCGTCGTCGTCGGAGCGCTCCGGCACGTGACCGTCGACCGCGCGCTCCGGCTCCTCGGCATCGGCAGCTCGCAGATCGTCGTCGTCCCGGCGGACTCGCAGGGTCGCATGCAGCCCGCGGGGCTCAGCACGGCACTCACGGGGATCGAGCGGCCCGACGATCGTGGTGGCACAGGCAGGCGAGGTGAACACGGGCTCGTACGACCCCTTCGTCGAGATCGTCGAGATCGTCCGGGAGACCGATGCCTGGCTCCACGTCGACGGCGCCTTCGGGCTCTGGGTCGCCGCCAGTCCGACCCGCCGCCGTCTCGTCGACGGCGTCACGCAGGCCGACTCGTGGGCGACCGACGGGCACAAGTGGCTCAACGTCCCGTACGACTGCGGTCTGATGTTCTGCGCGCGGCCTGCGTCCCACAACGCGTCGATGACGATGAAGGCCTCGTACTTCGAGGGCCAGGGGAAGTGGGTCCGCGATGCAGTCGACTGGACGCCCGAGTCGTCCCGCCGCGGGCGCGCCTTCACCGTGTACGCGGCTCTGCGCTCCCTCGGGCGCGAGGGCCTCGCCGATCTCGTCGACCGCTGCTGCGACCTCGCGACGCGGTTCGCAGCCGGCAGTCGAGCAGCTGCCCGGTTGCGAGCTCCTGAACGACGTCGTCATCAACCAGGTGCTCTTCCGCTTCGACGACGACGAGACGACGCTCCGCGTCCTCGACGAGGTCCAGCGGAGCGGCGAGGCGTGGATGGGCGGGACGACCTGGGAAGGGCGGGCGGCGATCCGCATCGCGGTCTCGAGCTGGCGCACGACGGAGAGCGACATCGACCGCACGGTCGCCGCGTTCGAAGGCGCGCTCGTCACCGCCTGATCCGGTCGACACGACGGGCGGTGCGTTGACGCGGATCGCAAAGCGTCGTTCAATGGTGCTGTGCCGCCGTCCGCCACGATCAGCGGGCGCGCGAGAGTCGCCGGCGCAGCCCTCGCGCTCCTCCTCTGCCTCGCAGTCGCGGCGGCGACTGCCGCGAGCAGCGCGGAGAGCGCCTCGACGTCGCGCACGCAGCTCGGCATCGTCGGCGACCCGGGGCGATTCACGCAGCTCACGGGTCAGCGCTCGAGCATCCGCCACGTCTTCGCGAGCCTCTACCAGAGCAACTCGTTCCCGCGGATCCTCGAGCAGCTGCGGCCGGTGCCGATGCTGGCGCTCAAGACGGGCGGCACCCCGCCACTCGACGTCGCACAGGGCCGCGCCGACTCCTCGCTCGTCGCCTTGAACGGCGCGCTCGCCGGCTTCGGAGGTCTCGTGTACGTCCGCCCGATGCCGGAGATGAACGGGCACTGGAACGAGTACTGCGCTTTCAACAAGGACGGCTCGTCACGCGGAGCGCGCTACTCGACCGCGTCCTTCCGCAAGGCGTTCGCGCGGATCGCGATCTTCGCTCGCGGCGGGTCGCGCGCGACCATGAGCGCGCAGCTGCGCAAGCTCGGCCTGCCTGGGGTGGCCTCCGACCTGCCGCTGACCCAGGCGCGGATCGTCTGGAACCCGCAGGGCTACGGCGCGCCGGACATTCCGGCCAATTCGGCGGCGGCCTACTACCCGGGGGACGCCTACGTCGACGTGGTCGCGAACGACATCTACCGCCAGTCGACGGGGGCGGCGTGGGACGCGAACGAGGCGCTCTACCGCCGGTACCCGCACAAGCGGTACGCGATCGCGGAGTGGGGCCTCTGGGGCATGGACGACCCCGCGTACGTCGAGCGCATGGCCGCCTTCACGCGGACGCATTCGCGCATGGAGTTCCTCTCGTACTTCAACAGCAAGCCGGGATCGCTCTGGGATCTCGGTTCGAAGCCGCAGAGCCGCGCCGCCTACCGCAGGCTGATCACTCCACTCGGGCGCTGATCGGCGAGCTCAGTCCTCGGTCGGCTGCTCGACGGCTCGCTCGGCGATCTCGGAGACGACAGCCGGGTCCGCGAGCGTCGTCGTGTCGCCCAAGCGGCCGGTTCTCCGCGACGTCGCGCAAGAGCCGGCGCATGATCTTCCCCGACCGGGTCTTCGGCAGCTCCGGCGTGAAGACGATGTTCGCGGGCTTCGCGATCGGACCGATCTTCACGGCGACGTGGTTGCGGAGCTCCTCGAGCATCTCCACGGAGCCGTCCTGCACGCCCTTGAGTGTCACGAAGGCGACGATCGCCTGTCCGGTCAGCGCATCCACGCGGCCGCAGACGGCCGCCTCGGCGACGCTCGGGTGGTCGACGAGCGCCGACTCGACCTCGATCGTCGAGATGCGATGCCCCGAGACGTTCATGACGTCGTCCACCCGGCCGAGCAGCCAGAAGTCGCCGTCCTCGTCGACACGGGCGCCGTCGCCCGCGAAGTACATGCCCGGGAAAGCGCTCCCAGTAGGTCGCGCGGAAACGCGCGTCGTCGCCGAAGATCCCGCGGGTCATCGCGGGCCACGGCCGCTTCAGCACCAGGTAGCCCCCGCCCCCTGGCCCGACCTCGTTCCCGTTGTCGTCCACGACGCCCGCGTCGATGCCCGGGAACGGCCGCGTCGCGGACCCCGGCTTCGTCGTCGTCACGCCGGGCAGCGGCGTGATCATGATCATCCCCGTCTCGGTCTGCCACCAGGTGTCGACGACGGGGGTGCGATCGGCGCCGATGTGTCGGCGGTACCACATCCACGCTTCTGGGTTGATCGGCTCGCCGACCGAGCCGAGGAGGCGAAGCGAGGAGAGGTCGTGCTTCGCCGCGTGCTCCGGGCCCCACTTCATGTGCGCGCGGATCGCCGTCGGCGCCGTGTACAGGATCGTGACCTTGTACCGCTCGATGATCTCCCACCAGCGGTCCTTGTCCGGGAAGTCGGGCGTGCCCTCGTACAGCACGCTCGTCGCGCCGTTGCAGAGCGGCCCGTAGACGATGTAGCTGTGCCCGGTCACCCAGCCGACGTCCGCAGCACACCAGTAGACGTCGCGCTCGGGCTTCAGGTCGAAGACGTAGTCGTGCGTGGCGGCGACACCCACGAGGTAGCCGGCGGTCGTGTGCGCGATGCCCTTCGGCTTCGCGGTCGTCCCGCTCGTGTACAGGAGGTACAGCAGGTCCTCCGAGTCCATCGGCTCGCACGGGCACGAGGCGGGATCCGTCGGCTGCCCCTCGACGAGGTCGTTCCAGGTGATGTCCCGACCCGGCGTCATCGGCACGTCGCCGCGCGTGCGCTGGCCGACGACGACGCTGCGCACGCCCGGGCACGACGCGAGCGCATCGTCGGCGTTCCGCTTGAGCGGGACGATCGCACCGCGGCGGTAGCTCTCGTCCTGCGTGAGAAGCACCTCGCAGCGCATGTCGTTGAGTCGGTCCGCCAGCGACTCCGCGGAGAAGCCGCCGAAGACGACGGTGTGCGGAGCACCGAGTCGCGCGCACGCGAGCATGGCGACGGGGAGACCCGGTCCCATCCCCATGTAGATCCCGACAGCCGTTCCCTTCCCGACACCGAGTGAGCGAAGGCCGTTGGCCGCCCGCACGACCTCGTCGAGGAGCTGCGCGTACGTGATCGCGGTGCGCTCACCCTCCGGCTCGCCCTCGTAGTAGTAGGCGACGCGGTTGCCGAGCCCTGCCTCGACATGGCGGTCGAGGCAGTTGTACGTGACGTTGATCTTCCCGCCCCCGTACCACTTCGCGTACGGAAGCTCCCATTCGAGCAGCGACGTGAAGGGCTCGAACCACGTGACCCGCTCCCGCCCCTGCCGCTCCCAGAACTCCTCGAAGGGGACGTCGTAGATGTCCGGCTTCGCGTTCGCGTGGGCGGCGAACTCCCGCGAAGGCGGATAGCGCCGATCCTCCGCGAGCAGGGTCTCGATGGCGGGGTCGCTCATCTCGGACGCCGATCCTAACGCGGTGGGTAGAGTCCGAAGAGGTGGACGCGGACCTTCGCGCGCTCAAGGAGCGCCTCGCCGAGATCTCCGATCTGAGCACGGCAGTCGGCGTGCTCGCCTGGGACCAGAAGGTCGTGATGCCGCCCGGCGGCCATCCGGCTCGCGCCGAGGCGATGGCCACGGTCGGTCGAATCGCGCACGAGAAGTTCGTCGACGCGGAGATCGGCCATCTCCTCGACCGGCTGCAACCGCTCGAGGAGTCGCTCGACTACGACTCGGACGACGCGAGCCTGATCCGCGTCACCCGCCGCGACTGGGAGAAGCAGCGCCGGGTCCCGACCGAGCTGCGAACGGAGATGATCCGCGCAGCCGCGCTCGGCAACCAGGTCTGGATCGAGGCGCGGGCCACCAACGACTTCCCGAAGTTCCTTCCGGCGCTCGAACACAATCTCGAGCTCAAGCGCCGCTACGTCGAATGCTTCGAGTGGGAGGACTCGCCGTACACGCCGCTGCTCGACGACTTCGAGCCACACATGCTGACGTCGGAGGTGGCGGAGGTGTTCGGCACGATCCGCCCCGTGCTCGCCGAACTCGTGAAGGAGGCGCCGTCGCGTCGACGCGTCGTTCCTGCACCAGCACTTCCCGGAGGACGAGCAGCGCGCCTTCTACGACCGAATCCTCGGGACACTCGGCTTCGAGGACGGCTCGTACCGCCTCGACCCGACCGTCCATCCCTTCTGCACGTCCTTCTCCCGACGGGACGTGCGCATGACGACGAGATTCGAGAGCGGGCTCGACGGGCTGTGGTCGACGATGCACGAAGCGGGACACGGACAGTACGCACATGGCATCGCCGCGTCCCTCGAGCGGACGCCGCTCGCGGGCTCGCCGTCGCTCGGGCTCAACGAGTCGCAGAGCCGCACGTGGGAGAACCTCGTCGGGCGCTCGCGGCCGTTCTGGCTGCACTGGTACGAGCCACTGCAGGAGGCGTTCCCGGTCCAGCTGGGAGACGTCGACCTGGACACGTTCCTCGCTGCGGTCAACCGCGCCGAGCCCGGTCTCATCCGGGTCGAGGCCGACGAGACGACGTACAGCCTGCACATCATCCTCCGCTTCGAGCTCGAGCAGCGCCTCATCGAAGGCACGCTCGATCCGAAGGACCTGCCCGAGGCGTGGGCGGCCGGCATGAGCGACCTGCTCGGCGTCGAGGTGCCAGACGACTCGCGCGGCGTCCTCCAGGACATCCACTGGTCGCAGGGTGGCGTCGGCTACTTCCCGACGTACGCGCTCGGCAACGTCATCTCGCTGCAGATCTGGGCGTCGGTGCGCGAGGCGATCCCCGATCTCGACGCCCAGATGGAGGCGGGCGAGCTCCACGAGCTCTCGGCGTGGCTCCGCGACAACCTCTACTCCCTCGGCCGCAAGTTCAGGCCGAAGGAGACCATCGAGCGACTCACCGGTTCGCCGACGATCGACCCGCAGCCGTACCTCGCGTACCTGCGCAACAAGCTCGCCACCCTGCCCGCCGGTGTCTGACACCGCTCTCGCTCGTCGTCAACGGGGAGGAGCGCAGCGTCGAGGTCGAGGGCCGCACGCTGCTCGTGCACGCGCTGCGCGACGGGCTCGGGCTGACGGGAGCGCACATCGGCTGCGACACGAGTCAGTGCGGCGCCTGCACCGTGCTCCTCGACGGGCACGCGGTGAAGAGCTGCACGGTGCTCGCGCACCAGGCCGAGAGCCGCGAGATCACGACGATCGAGGGGCTCGCGCAGGACGGCGACATGCATCCGCTCCAGCGGGCGTTCGTCGAGCACCACGGCCTGCAGTGCGGGTTCTGCACGCCCGGCGTGATCCTCACGGCCGCAGATCTCCTCTCCCGCGACGCCTCGCCGAGCGACGAGGCGATCCGCCGCGCGCTGCGCGGCAACCTCTGCCGCTGCACCGGCTATCAGGGCATCGTCGAGTCGATCCGCGCCGCCGGAGGGTCTGCGTGATTCCCGCACCGACGCGGTACGCGCGCGCGACGGATGTCGACCACGCCCTCGAGCTCCTCGGCGAGCCCGATGCGAAGGCGATCGCCGGCGGGCAGTCGCTCATCCCGGTCATGAAGCTGCGCGTCGCCCGCCCCTCGCTCGTCGTCGACATCTCCCGACTCGACCTGCGCGGCGTCGAGGATGCGAGACGGCGCAGCTGCACATCGGGCCGCTGACGACGTGGCGCGAGCTCATGAGCGCCGAGCTTCCCCGCCGGTCTCGAGGCGATCCCCGAGTGCGCGCGCGGGATCGGCGACCTGCAGGTACGCAACCTCGGGACGATCGGCGGCAGCGTCGTGCATGCCGACCCGGCATCGGACATGCCCGCCGTGTTGCTCGCGCTCGGGGCCCACCTCGCGGTTCGATCCGCCGACGGCGTGCGCGATCTCCCCCTCGCAGAACGTGCTTCGTCGGCCCGTTCACGACCGCCCTCGGCCCACAGGAGCTCGTGACCGACGTCGTCGTGCCGGTTCCCGTCGGCCGGCTCCGGGTCCGCCTACGCGTCGGTCGAGCATCCCGCATCGGGCTTCGCACTCGTCGGCGCGGCCGCACTCGTCGAGCCCACGGACGAGACGGTTGCGCTGACCGGCGTCGGCGCGACGCCGTTCGTCCTCGACGGGGATCCCGCGAGCGCCGTTCGAGAAGCAGAGATCTACGGCGACCGCTTCGCGTCGGAGGAGTACCGCCGCGGGCTCACGACCGTGCTCGTCGAGCGCGCACTCACGAGCGCTCGGAACCGCGCGAGAGGGGATCGATGAGCGACACGGTGATCGGCGTCTCGCGCCCACGGGTCGACGCGCCGGACAAGGTGACGGGCGCGACGAGGTACGCCGCCGACGGCTACGTCCACGGTCTGCTGCATGCCCGCCTCGTCCTGGCGACCGAGGCACACGCGCGGATTCTCGGCGTCGACGCGAGCGCAGCTCTCGCCGTCCCTGGCGTCGTCGCCGTGCTCACGGCGGCCGACCTCCCGATCGAGTCGGCCGGCACCGACCGCACGTCGGAGCCGCTCGCGCGCGAGGAGGTCGTCTTCGCGGGCCAGCCGGTGGCGCTCGTCGTCGGCGAGACCGAGGCGGCCGCGGAGGACGGCGCAGAGGCGGTCATCGTCGACTACGAGTCGCTCGAAGCGGTCGTCGACGTCGAGGCCGCGATGGAGGTCGGAGCGCCTCTTGCACGTACGGTCGAGGAGGCGGACGACGAGGCGGGCGACCTGGAGTCGATCCACGCCGGCGTCGACCACGGCCAGGCGGACGATCCCGAGGAGCAGCTGTCGGGGAACGTCCTCGACCGCATCACGCGCGAGCAGGGCGACGTCGCGGCGGCGTTCGCCGCGAGCGCAGCGGTGGTCGAGGGGACGTTCCGGACGCCGTGGGTCTACCAGGCGTACCTCGAGCCACAGGTCTGCACGGCCTGGCTCGAGCCTTCGGGGACGCTCGTCGTCTCGACGAGCACGCAGGGCTCGTTCGTCACGCAGCGCGAGGTCGCCCGGGCGTTCGACCTTCCGCTCGAGCGCGTTCGGGTCGTCGCGGAGCCGCTCGGAGGCGCGTTCGGAGGCAAGTTCGCGCTCGTCGAGCCGCTCGCGGTCGGCGCCGCACTCGCACTGAAGCGACCGGTCCGGCTCGTGCTCACGCGCTCCGAGGACTTCCAGGCGACGAACCCGGCCTCGGCGCAGGTGACGCACCTGAAGATCGGCGCGCGTGCCGACGGCACGCTCACCGGGATCGAGGCCCGGATGATCGTCGACCGCGGCTCGAACGCAGGCTGGGGCGTCGAGGGCATCAGCTCACTGCTGGTCGCCGGTCCCTACAACTGGGAGGCGCACGATCTGCGCGGCTACGGCGTCCAGACGAACCGGGTCACGTTCGGCGCGTATCGCGCTCCCGGGGCGCCGACTGCGGCCTTCGCGCTCGAGTCGCTCCTGGACGAGCTCGCGAAGGCGCTCGAGCTCGATCCGATCGAGCTCCGACTGCAGAACGCCGTCGTCGAGGGCGACGTCGGCGTCAGCGGCAGTCCGTTTCCCGTGATCGGTGCGCGGGAGGTGCTCGAGCGGATCAAGGAGCATCCGCTCTGGGCTGCGCGCGACTCCCTCCCGGAGGACGAAGGGATCGGCATGGCGGCGGGCCACTGGCCGGGCGGACTCGAGCCCGCGGCCGCCGTCTGCCGCGTGAACGCGGACGGGACGATGACCGTCGTGACGTCCGCGGCCGACATGAGCGGCGTGAACTCGGGATTCGCGGTCATCGCCGCGGCCGCGTTCGGCCTCTCGCCGGACCAGGTCCGGGTCGTCTCCGCCGACACGACCTCCGGCCCGTACGCAGGGGGCAGCGGCGGCTCGAAGGTGACGTACACAGTCGGCGCGGCCGTCCTGCGCGCGGCCGAGTCGGCGCGTCAGAAGGTTCTCGCAGCCGCCTCGCAGGAGCTCGAGATCGCGCCCGACGACCTCGAGGTCGAGGATGGTGTCGTACGCGCGATCGGCGCTCCGGATCGCTCGATCACCGTCGAGGATCTCGCGAAGAAGGCGCTCCGCTTCGGCGGACGGTACGAGCCGATCGAGGGCCACGGCGGATCGGCCCAGACGAGTGGCGCGCCCTCGGTCGCCGCTCACCTCTCGCACGTCCGGATCGACCGCGAGACCGGCGAGGTCGAGCTCCTGCGGCACGTGATCGCGCAGGACGTCGGTCGCGCGCTGAACCCGGCACTCGTCGAGGGTCAGATGCGCGGCGGCGCCGCGCAGGGCATGGGCTGGGCGCTCTACGAGCAGCTCGACCACGACGAGGACGGGCGCCTGCTGACGGGCTCGTTCCTCGACTACGCGATCCCGACCGCGGAGCACGTTCCCGAGATCGAGACGCTCGTCGTCGAGGTCCCCGCGCCGGACGGGCCGTTCGGCGCGAAGGGCATCGGCGAGGCGCCTGTCGTCGGTGCGCCCGCGGCCATCGCGAACGCCGTCGCAGCCGCCGCCGGAACGCGCCTGTACGAGCTCCCGATGACACCGCCGCGCGTCTGGAAAGCCCTGCGTTCGTGACCGCGCTCGAGCGGGCGCGGACGGTCGTCGACGACCTGGGAGGAGGAGCTTCGCCGCGAGCTCCCGGAGAACGCGCTATCTCTTCGACGTCCACACGCACCTCGGCAACGACATCGACGGCATGGTCGGGACCTACGACGAGCTCTCGTCGGTGCTCGACCGCTTCGGCTTCGAGGGCGCCTTCATGTTCTGCCTCGACGAGCACGACCGCGAGCCGGCGTTCACCGGGCCGAACGACAGGACGCTCGCCCATGCCGAGCGCTCGCAGGGACGGCTCGTCCCGTTCGTCCGGCTCGACCTGACCGCGCAGCCGCTCGAGGAGGCGCGGCGCTGCCTCGACCTCGGCGCGCGCGGAATCAAGCTCCACCCGCGCGCGCAGGCTTTCGCGCTCAGCGACGAGCGGCTGCAGCCGATCTTCGCCTCGCCGTCGAGCGCGACGTCCCGATCCTCATCCACGGCGGGCGCGGCCTGCCCCCGATCGCGGAGGACCTCGAGGCGCTCGTACGGCGCAACGACGGCGTCCGGCTCATCGTCGCGCACGCCGGGATCGCCGACATGGCCGGACTCGCCGGCCGACTCGGCGGTATCCCCGGAGTGTTCTTCGACACGTCGGTCTGGAGCGGCCTCGATCTCCTCGATCTCTACCGCCAGGTCGCGCCCGAGCAGGTGCTGTACGCATCCGACTACCCGTACGGTCGACAGCCGAACTCGCTGCTCGTGGCAGTCCGGACGGCGAAGCTCGCCGGCTTCGACGACAAGCAGCTGCGGCTCATGCTCGGCGGCACCGCCCGCCGGATGCAGGCGGGCGAAGCGCTCGAGCCCCTGTCCGGACCGAGGGGACCGACGTCGCTCGTCCAGCCGTTGACCTTCGCGCGGATCCACCAGTACATCTCGATGGCGGTGCCCGATGCTCTGGCTCCGTCAGCGCGACGCGATCGGCGCGATCGGGCTGGCGGTCAACGCCTCCCGCGAGCGGTCGAACGGGCACCCGGACGCCTCGGAGCGCATCGAGGAGCTCCTCACCACGGCTCAGGACCTGTGGCGCTCGTGCGCCGAGATCGAAGACGACGGCGACCGCGTGCGCACGTTCCGGGCCGCGATCCAGCTCGTGAACCTCGCGGACATGGTCTCGCTGACGACCCGCGCGTAGCTAGAGCGCTGCGAACACGCGGCGCGGTCCCTCGATTCCCTTCAGCTCGTGCTCGCCGCGGTCCTCGAACTCGAGGCCGGAGCCGGCGACGAGGTCGCGGGTCGTCGAGCTCACGAGCACGTCCGCCGCGCCGCCGATCGACATGATCCGCGCAGCGACGTGCACGGCGATGCCCCGAGGCTTGTCACCGGAAGGTCGCTCCACTTCGCCAGTGTGCACACCGGCGCGGACCTCGAGCTCGAGCTCGTTCAGCGCATCGCGTATGGCGAGTCCGCACCGAATCGCGCGCGCCGGGCCGTCGAAGAGCGCGAGGAAGCTATCGCCCGCTGTGTCGATCTCCTCGCCGTCGAAACGGTCGAGTTCAGCGCGAATCGCCGTGTCGTGGCGGGTGAGAAGATCCCTCCACGCCGCGTCGCCGAGCAGCGTCGCCCGCTGTGTCGAGCCGACGAGGTCTGTGAAGAGGATCGTCGCGAGGACACGCTCGGTCGACGGCCTCGGCCTGACTCCTGTGAGGAACTCCTCCACCTCGTCGAGAACGACACGAGGGTCGGCGACGAGCGTGTGGTCATCGCCGGGAAGCTCCACAAACCGCGCTCCGGGGATCCGTCTCGCGATATATCGGCCCTCCTCGAGGTGCGCGTCGCGATCTTCGGTGCGATGTATGACGAGCGTCGGGCACTGGATCGTCGGCAGGACGTCCCGTACGTCGACCTGGGAGTTCATGAGGATGAGGTCGCGCGCGCCTGCAGGGCTGAGGGACGCCCGGCCACGCCGGTGGAACCACGCGGCTTCGGCCTCGTCGGGATCCGGCCACATAGTGCTGAGGTCGACGTTAGAGCCCCACGTCTCCTCGAACTCACGAGCCACCTGTACCCGCTCGTCCCAGGTCGGCGCCCAGGGGTAGGCGTCGTCGGGATCACGCCGCTTCGCGTACGTGCCGTACAGGACGAGCCCCCGCACCCGTTCTGGATACGTCGCGGCGAAGAGGACGCCCAGTGGGCCGCCTTCCGAGTAGCCGAAGAGCGCCGCGGACTCGCTGCCCGCCGCGTCCATCACCGCGCGGACGTCGTCCATGCGCGCCTCGAGATCGGGCAAACCGACGTTGCGATCCGAGAGCCCGGTCCCGCGCTTGTCGAACCGGATAAGCCGCGCGAACGACCCGAGGCGGTCGTTGACGTACCGCGACGCCGATAGCTCCCAGTCGATCTCGAGGTGCGAAAAGAACCCGTGGATCAAGACGAGGTCGAACGGCCCCTCGCCGGTGACCTGGTACGCGATGTTGACGTCACCGCTGCGCGCGTACTCGATGGGAGCCGTGCTCACGGTGACCTGCGGAAGCAGTCGACCGTGTGGTCGTCGACCATGCCGACGGACTGCATGAACGCGTAGATCAGATCGTCGGCCCGACGAAGCGGAAGCCGCGTCGCTTCAGGTCCTTCGAGATCGTCCTCGAGAGGTCGGTCTCGGCCGGAAGCTCGGATGACGACCGGACCCGGTTGACGATCGGCCGGCCGTCGACGAACGACCACAGGTACGCGTCGAGGCTCCCGAGCTCCGCCTGCACGTCGAGCACGCGGGCGGCGTTGTTCGACCGTGGACTCCACCTTCAGCCGGTTGCGCACGATGCCCGGATCCGCGAGCAGCCGCTCGACGTCCTTCGACCCGAAGCGGGCGACCTTCCCCGGATCGAAGTCGGCGAACGCGCGACGGTAGCCCTCGCGTTTGCGCAGGATCGTCGACCAGGAGAGGCCGGCCTGGGCGCCCTCGAGTGTCAGCATCTCGAACAGGTGCCGGTCGTCGTGCGACGGCGTACCCCATTCGTCGTCGTGGTGGGCGACCATGAGCTCGTCGCCCTTGGCCACCCACCCGCAGCGCCTGACGGTCGGCATCGGTGGATAGGATCGCAGGCCGTGCGCCGCGTCGTGCCACTCCTGCTCGTGCTCTCGTGCGCCCTCGCTCGCCGGCTGCGGAGGAGGCGACGACGAGGCGAGCGGAGGCGACACGACCACGACGGCCGCGGTGACGGAGTGCGCGGACGTCGACGCACCCGCTGCCCGCGACGCCGAGACGCGCGAGGCGCCGACGAGAAGCTCGATCCGGCGAAGACCTACGTGCTGACGTTCGACACGTCGTGCGGCTCGTTCTCCGTGACGCTCGACCAGAAGCTCGCGCCGAACACCGCCGCGTCGCTCGTCGCGCTCGCGCAGGACGGCTACTTCGACGACACGATCTTCCACCGAGTCGTCCCGGGCTTCGTGATCCAGGGCGGCGATCCGACGCAGAGCGGAGTCCGGCGGACCGGGCTACTCGACGGTCGACGAGCCACCGTCGGATGCGAAGTACACGAAAGGTGTCGTCGCGATGGCGAAGACGGGGCACGGAGGCGCCCGGGACGTCGGGCAGCCAGTTCTTCGTCGTCACCGCCGATGACGCCGGCCTTCCGCCCGACTACGCCATCGTCGGCGAGGTCACGGACGGAATGGACACGGTCGAGCGGATCGAGAGGCTCGGGGTCGACGACGGTCCGCCCTCGCAGCCGATCGTCGTCTCGAGCGCCACCGTCACCGAGAGCTGATGGGCGAGGTCGCCGCGCTCGTCCTCGCCGCGGGCGAGGCGTCGCGGTTCGGCAGCCCGAAGCAGCGACTGCTCCTCCCCTCCGTCCTCGAGCGGCTGCGCGAGTCCATTGTCGACGAGATCGTCGTCGTCGAGGGCGCCTACGACCTCCGCGCCGACGAGGACGTCAGGATCGTCCGCTGCCACGACTGGCAGCTCGGCCCCGGGGCGTCGCTTCGCTGTGGCCTCGAGGCACTCGGCGAGGACGTGGATGTCGCTGTCGTCGTCCTCGCCGACGGTCCCGATCTCGCGCCGGCGGCGGTCGAGCGCGTGCTCGGTGAGTGGCGCCACTCGGGCGGCGTCGTCGCTGCCTCGTACGATGGCGGGCGCGGGCATCCACTCGTCCTCGGCCGGGAGGACTGGATCGGAATCCCCGACGAAGGACTACGCGACCGGCCCGTGCACCTCGTGCCGTGCGACGACCTCGGCGCGCCGGGCGACATCGATCGACCGAAGATCTGCCGAAGCTGTGAGGCATCGACCGCGAAGCGGTCGCTGGAGCACGCACTCGCGGATCGCGCGCGTGCAAGGTCCGGGCGTTAGGCCGTCGCGTCGAGCCCGCGTAGCTCGGTGAGCTTGTCCATCAGACCCGGTGGCATGCGCTCCATCGAGCTCGTGCGCACGTAGCGGCGGAGGCTCTCCTCGAAGCGGTAGCGCCGCCGGCAGTAGTCGCAGTCTCCGAGGTGCTCCTCGGCCTCCCGCCACTCCGAGTCGGTGAGCGTGCGATCCAGGAAGTCCTGGAGGAGCTCTTCGCAGCGATCGCACGGCTCGCCCATCTAGGAGAGCGCCCCCTCCGCGAGGTGCTGCTTGAGGGCGCGGCGACCGCGGTGAAGTCGTGACATGACGGTTCCTATCGGGACGTCGAGGATCTGTGCCGCATCAGCGTACGAAAAGTCTCCGATGTCGACCAGCACGACGACGTCGCGGAACTGCGGTGGGATTTCCGACAGCGCGTTCACGATCGAGTCCTGCGAGAGGCGCTCGACGACCTCGTCGGTCTCGAGAACCTCCTCGCCGCCGGCCGATGCGAGCTTGTTGGCGAGGTAGTAGTCCGTCTCCTCGAGCGGCTGAGTCTGCGGGGACCGCTGGATCTTCCGTCCGCGGTCGACGTTGAGGTTCGTGAGGATGCGCAGGAGCCACGCGCGGAGGTTCGTCCCCGGCGTGAACGACTTCCAGCTGCGAAATGCCCTTGCGTACGTCTCCTGCACGAGATCCTCTGCCTCCTCACGCGAGCCGACGAGTCGTCTCGCAACCCGGTACACCTGGTCCGCGAGCGCGAGCGCGTCCTCCTCGAAGTGCGCACGGTCGCGGGCTTCGGTCGCGATCCGGCGTGCTTCGGTGTCGGGGCCCGCCTCGCTCACCGGCGTACCGTACCGCTGTTCTGTACCGGTGCCTGGAACGAGGCGCGGACGGGTGCTATTCCCGCTCGTCGACGATTTCGGGGAACCCGGAGCGCGTGAGCGCCGCCACGATCTCGTCCTTCGACGTCTTTCCCTCGTCCCACCCGAGCGCCACCTCGCCCATGAGGTTCGCATTCGCGTACTCGATCCCCTCGTGTCCGCGAAGCGCTCCCGCGAGTCGCCCGATGCAGCGCTCGCAGCGCACGCCGCTCACCCTGAGAGTCGCGCTCGTCATCACGCCGATGGTATCGGGACGACCTCGTCCAGCCGAAGTTCACGGTCGGCGAGCCCGATGAGGAGTGGATCGTGCGTCGCGCACACGACCGTCGTGCCCGTCTGGTGTGCGAGCTCGGCGAAGAGCGAGCCGATCTCCAGCGTCGTGACGGCATCGAGGCGCGAGGTCGGCTCGTCCGCGATGACGACCGGAGTGCGCGCGGCGAACGCTCTCGCGAGCGCGACGCGCTCGCGCTGACCCGCGGAGAGGACGTCCACGCGACGCTCGGCGTGTGCGGCGAGGCCGACGGCCGAAAGTGCCTCGGCTGTGCGATCGCCGATCTCGGCGTCCTCGATGCCCCGGAGCGCCAGGCCGAGCTCGATGTTCTCCCGTGGCGAGAGGAAGCCGGAGAGACCGGGAGTCTGACCGACGACCGCAACACCTTCCCGGCGCATCGCGGCCCGCTCGGCGCGGTCGAGCGTGGAGATGACGACGTCCCCGAGCCGCACTTCGCCGCTATCCGGCACGTCCATCCCGGAGAGGAGCGCGAGCAGAGTCGACTTGCCGGAGCCCGACGGCCCGACGACGACCGACAACTCGCCTGGGAGGAACGTCGCGTCGAGACGATCGAGCGCGACTTGCCCGTCGTAGCGCCGTGAGACGCCTCGCGCCTCGAGCGCTCGACCGCGAACGCCCTGGACGGTCGTCGACCGTGTCGCGGCCGCCGCCACACGGCCATCCACCGGGTGGAGCACGACGGCGTCGTCGCCCACGACCACGCGCGCGCGGTCGTAGATCCCGGCTGCACGCAGGACGTCCTCCGAGATGCGCAGCCACCCCCCTGCCCCCACGACGGCCGTCTCCGCCCCGTTCTGGCTCTCCTCGCTCACGCGACCGTCGCGGATGTGGACGACGCGGTCGGCTATCTCCGTGGAAACGGGATCGTGGCTCACGACGATCGCCGCGGAGCGTTGCTCGGACACGAGCTCGGACAGGAGCGCCAGGACCTCTCGGGCGGAGTCCGCGTCGAGGTCGCCCGTCGGCTCGTCGGCGATCAGGAGACGCGGGCGATTGGCGAGCGCCGCGCAGAGCGCAATGCGCTGCTGCTCTCCGCCCGAGAGCTCCGACGGCCGGGCGTCGGCGCGATCGAGCAGCCCGACGCGCTCGAGCAGCTCACGAGCGCGTGCGCGGCGCTCGCTCTCCGGGACGGCCGCCAGCCCGAGCGGCACGGCGACGAGCTCCGCCGCCGTCAGCTCGCCTGCCAGAGCACGCCAGTAGTGCTGGTCGGCATACCCGAGAACGTCCTGTCGGAAGCGGCCGAGCTCGCGCTGAGAGGCATGGACGAGATCGTGGCCCGCCACCACGAGCGAGCCGGCGGACGGGCGGGCGAGCCCGGCGAGAACGCGCATGAGCGTCGTCTTGCCGGAGCCGCTCGGGCCGAGCACGACGCACGTCTCGTCCTCGTCGACCGAGAGCGAAAGGCCCTGGAGCGCCGCCACGCCGCCCGTGGCGGACGGATAGACCGCGAACAACTCGCGGGCGTCGACGACCGCGCTCACGCGTCCGTCTCCCGATAGGTCGGGCCGCGTGCGCCCGCGAACGCCCGGCGAGTGGCGCCGCCGACGAGAACCGACGCCAGCAAGGCGAAGAGCAGGACGCCTGCGACGATCAGCAGCGGATCGACCACGACCGCGAGCGGCGGCTCGGCGACGCCGCCGCGGGCGGTGACCGTGACAACGCGCGTCACGAAGCCGAGGAGGCCGAGGCCGGTTGCGATCCCCGCCACGACTCCGACCGCCGAGAGGCTCGCGGCGCGTGCGCGAACGACGCGTCGGAGCAACGACGGGGACGATCCTTGCGCCTCGAGGTCGTAGTGCTCGCCTCGGTCGTCTCGGAGATCGGCACGCACCGCCAGACCGAGACCGAGCGACGCGAGAACGAGCGCGACGAGCGCTGTGCCGATCAGGGCAAGCAGCGTGCCGCGAGCCAACGGATCCCGCCGCGCCTGCGCCTCGACCTCTGCGCGTACGGTGGTGTCGAGCGTCCTGAACGGCGGTCGTTCGAGGGCAGCGGCGACGGCGTCCACCCGAGCGGGCGCGACATCGAGCCAGAGCTCGTTCTCGCGAGCGCCGCCCGGAGCGGCCGTGTTGATCGCCGTTGCGAGCTCCCGGCGATCGCCGACGACCGTTTCCCCCCGCGATCCGGGGAAGCGCTCGACGACGCCCGCCACTTGCACGGAAACCGTCTCGCCGGCCACCTGCAGCGGCACGATCCCGCCCACCCCTCCTGCGAGCTCGGCCAGACGCGGAGTGACGAGCACCGACGGCGGGGAGTGGTCGGTCGCCTGCCGGGCCCGGAGGAAAGCGTCTCGCTGGGGCGTCAGCGACACGCGCGCCTCGACTCCGTCCGCGGTCGAGCTCGACACGACGCCACCCTCGCCCTCCCAGTCGCGGAGCTGCCTCGCGAGCGGCCCCGAGAGGCGGACCGACTCGATGAACCCGTTCCCCGCGTCGGCGCCCCCCTCGATGATCCGGCGGGGCGGGACGATCTGCAGCCTGACGAGAAGCGCATCGCGCGGCACTCGTGCGCGGAGCGTTCGCGCCTCCTTCGGGTCGGCCTCGCCGAGCTCGATTCGGCGGAAGGAACCGTCCTCGAGCCGTACGATCGCCGCGTACGACACGATGCCCGGAGAGACGCGGAGAACGATTCGTCCGTCGGCGATCGCGCGCCCGCGCAGCGACACGTCATGGCGCGGGTCGACGAGCGACGCGAGGTCGCCGGCCTTCTTCCCGGATCCCCACTCCGGCCGCCACACGCCGACGCCGCGGATTGCGTCGCCGTCGAGCCCAAGCACCGTGACGCCGCTCACACGCTCTGAGCGCCCGGCGCTCGAGCTCATGCGGAGGACCGGATGGGCGGAGCCTCCGTCGCCGACCACAGTCTGGAACCGGGCGAGCGGGGCGGCATCGAAGACGGGCACGAGATTCTGGAGGTTCTCGCGCACGACGACGTCGAGCGGGACCTGGAAGGCGGCCTGCTCACGGTCGGCGCGGCTCAGCGTCGCGCGATAGCCCTCCGCCAGCAGCGCGAGCGAGAAGGCGATGGTGAGGAACGCGACCGTAGCCACGGCGGCGCCAGGCCCTCGTGCGAGCCCGACTGCCGCGAGCCTCGCCGCGACGCCCCCGCGTCGGCGATCGGCCCACCAGCGCGCAGCGGCGGGGAACACCCGCGCCACGAGAATCGCCGCCGCCACCGCGATGAGACCGGGAAGCAGGAGCAGCAGAAGCGTCGAGCCCTGGCCGCTCGCGAGCTGGCCCTCGTTCGCGACGCCGCCGAGGAGCGCCACTCCGGCCACCGCGAGCGCGAGGATCGCGACGAGGTCGGGCAGCCCGATCCGCGCGCCCTCCCGCTGCCTGAGCGAGACCGTGATCCACACGAGCGCAGCCGCCGCGAGCGCAGCCGCAGCCGCGAGCCCGAGCCCGCGCGGCGAGAGGACGCTCTGCTGCAGGACATCGGTCACCGGCGCGCCGGCGATCCGTGCGGCGAGCGCGGCGACGCCGACGCCGACGAGCCACCCGCCGAGGACTCCCGCGACCGCGACTGCCGTGCATTCGACCCCGCCGAGAAGCGCCAGCTGCCAGCGCCGTGCGCCAGACCACGTGAGGCGGCGGCGCGCCGCCTCGAGGTCGCGGCGCATCCCGCGAGCAGCAAGGACCGTGAAGGCGAGCAGAAGCGCCGCACCCTCTCCGCCTACGAGGAGGAGACGATTTCCCGCGACGTTCGCGGCCCGCTGTGCGGCGCGCAGCTCCTCGACGGGAGCGTCGACGTCGAACGACGATTGCGCGGCGAGCTGGACTCGCGCGCGGTCCGTCCGGGCGAGGACGTCATCCACGTTCCACAAGCGCGGGCTCCCCGGGTTCACCGGCCAGACCCAGGCGTACGTGCGATACGTCCGCGCAAGCGCGGGAGACGACGCGAGCGCGGCGCGCCCCTCGGCCACGACGAGCGGCGCCGGTGCTGGCCGGTGGTACTCCGCGGCTTGACCGAGCTCGGGAGAGCGGGCATTGCCCGCCACCGCCGCGTCCGTCGAGCGGATGAAGTCACCGTAGAGCTGGCGTGAGCGGAGCGCCGCGGTCCCCACCTGGACCAGCCGTAGCCCGGGGACGTCGGGGATCGCCCCGCGCCCACGGAGCCGGAGCACTTCGCAGTGCGCGGCCGTGCACGTGCGCGGCATGCGCCCGGAGCGCAGGACGACGTGCGGGGCCAGGTCGTCGACGGCGGTGATCCCGACGTAGTGGCCGGCGACGGTGCTCTCGCGGAAGAGGACCAGCCGGCTCGGACCGTCGAGCCCGAGACCCTGCGATGCCTCGTCGACGGCGCCGTCGAGCACGTTCAGCCGCTCACTCGCGTCTCCCGGGATCCCGAACCATGCCGCACGGACCGAGCGCGCGGAGGTCGGGATGCCCTCGATCGCCTGCGCAGTCGAGCGATCGGTCGCGATCGTCGTCCCGGCGAGAACGCCGGCGAGGACCGCCGTTGCGACGGCGAGCCCGAGCGCCGTCACGAGGGCGCCGCTGTCACGACGGCGCAGCCGCCGGAGTGCGAGTCCGACGACGAACCAGGCAGACCTCACGACGCGACCCTCCGCCGCCGATACGTCGCGGTCTTGGACCGATTTCCGCAGATCGCCATCGAGCACCAGGTCGACGACGCGTTCCGGGAGGCGTCGTAGAACAGCCACCCGCAGTGTGCCCCCGGACACGACTTCATCCGTCGCCACGCGCCCGATGCATCTGCGTCAAGCACGCGGACGAGGATCCCGGCGAGCGCCCCGTCGACACCGTTGCCGTCGGGCTCGAGCCGGAGCGCGCCCCGCTCGTCCAGCCCCACGCGCAGTCTTGCGTCAGCGACGGCGGCGGCGAACTTCGCGCGGAACGCGGGCTCGAGCTCCGCGTCGCCATGGGCGTTCCGGCTGGCGAGCTCGCGCAGGAGCGAGCGAAGCGCCCGCGCTCGCACGAAGGACGCCGCGTCGACCACGCCGTCAGCCGCGAGGAGCCCGCGCGAGCGGAGCCACGCGGCGAGCTCGTCCGGCGTTGCGATGTCGTCCTGCGCCCAGACCGGTATCTCCGTGTTGACGAAGTCCTGGACAAGGTCGAGCGGCGGCGGCGCCGGAGCCCGTCCGGCGGGCTGGAATCCTGGTCCGGCCCGGAACACCTGTGAAAGTATAACGGCGGTTCGCACGACACCGCCAAGGCCGTTACAGGAGTCTCAGCGCTTCACCCCGTGTACCGGGCGACCGGCAGCCTCCCACGCGTAGTAGGACGCGCTGGGGCCGAAGCCCGTCTCGTAGCCGACGACACGCGGATTCCGCCCGACCTCCTTCGCGCGCTGCGCATGCCAGAGGAGGTTCGGGTCGTCGCGTTCCTCCCACACGAGCACGAGGTGCGCCGCGGTCATGAACTCGGCGACGAATGAACACCCCTCGGCCGGGCACGGGAACGGGTCCGTGCGGACGCAGTACCAGCCGCCGTGGTCCCCGTCGTCGTCACCGTGCCACAGCTCCTCGTCCGATTCGAGGCCGACGTCCGAGAGCACCGCGGTGCCGGGACGAAGTTCCGACTCCACGGGGGGCACAATAGCCCTCGTGTCCGAGTCCGAGTCCGAACGACGCGACGTCGCGGTGGTGCTCTCGGGCGGTGGGATCAACGGGATCCTCCTCGAGCTCGGCTTCCTACGCCGCCTCTCCGAGAGTTCCCTCTGGCCACGGATCGGCTGGCTGTACGGCACGTCCGCCGGCGCGCTCGCCGGAACGATGGCGGCTCTCGACCGCCTCGACGACTTCGAGGAGTTCGTGCTCGGCCTCCGCCCGGAGGACGCGTTCAAACCTCGACCCGTGTGGCAGTTCCCAGGGGGGCTCCACGACTACATGCTCCCGGCGACGGTGGCGGAGCGCATCGGCTCGGCCGCCGAGCTCGGTTCGGCGCTGGCTGCGGCGCCGATCGAGCTCGTCGTCTACGCAACCGACGTCACGGAGTACCCGGAAGGCGACCTCGAGCGCGACTTCGAGCTCGAGTACTCGTCAAGAACGGCCTCACCCGAGACCATGGGTCGCGCGATCCTCGCATCGGCCGCAGTCAGCGGGATCGTGCTGCCGCTCACGGTCGACGGGAGGATCGCGACGGACGGCGGCTGGGTGCGCAACTTCCCGCTCGAGCACGCGTATCTCAACCCGGACGTCGCTGCGATCGCGGCGTTCAGGTACATACCGAGCTATCCGGCCAGTGACGGCGCCTTCCTCGAACGGACGCGCGAACGGCTCGAGCGCTTCCGCGCCGTCCCACCCGTCGGTGCGCTCCTCGCCGAGGTGAGACTGGCGCAGGAGCGAGCGTCGCGCGGCGAGCCGGCCCACTACGGCGAGCTCATCGTGCGGCTGATGCGCGTCGCGTTCGCACGGAACGCCGTCGTCGAGGAGCGGCTGGTCGCGGAGCGCGAGACCTCGGTCTCGGAGCTTCAGCTCCTCCATGACGACGTGGTCGACGACATCCGTCGCCGCCGCGCCGCCGTGGCGCCGCAGGCGGCTCCGCGAGGATCTCGAAGCCCGCTTCGAGGCCGCGCGGTTCCCATTCCGGCACGACCGGCACGTCCCCTCGCTCATCGTTCGCGGCAGCGCCGGGCAGGACAGCCTCGATCCCACATTCCGAGGCGACACCCCGTGGCCCGTCGAGCGCAAGCGTGCGCTGATCGAGCGCGGTTACGCCCTGACGGACGAGGCGCTGCGGCACGAGAGTTAGAGCTCTCAACGAAGCAGGACCGTGACCGCGAGCTCGTACGCGACCGGAGTCGTCTCTGACTTACCGGGGAGAAAGAGGTCGGCCGGGGTCCGGGCAGGCGGTCGGACCCCGTGCCGGCGTTAAGTGAGCAGGCCCCGGCAAACCGGGGCCGTGCTCGCGGCTAGCCCTGGGGGGATGGGGGCTGCCGTCCGAGCGTGACGGTCACGCTCGTCTTGTTCGCGTCGCGGTAGATCACGACCTTGACCTTGTCGCCGGGCTTGTGCGCGGCGACCGCGTCGCGGAGCTCTTCGATCGAGGAAATCTTCTGGCCGTCGAAGGAAACGATGATGTCGCCACCGAGCACGAAGGTCTCGCCGGCGACGACGACCCTCGTCTTGCCGCCCTTGAGACCGGCCTTGTCGGCGCCGGACTCGTTGGTGACGGACTCGACGATGACGCCCGTCGTCACCGCGAGGTTGTACTTGTCGACGAGGTCGGGGGTGACGGCCTGACCGCTGATCCCGAGGTACGCGTGGTCGACACGCCCGGTGCGGAGGATCTGCGCGACGACGTCCTTGACGGTGTTCGAGGGGACGGAGAAGCCGACACCGACGTTGCCGGTCGCGGTGTCACCCGTCTCGATCTGCGAATTGACACCGATGACCTGACCGCGGCTGTTGAGGAGGGGGCCTCCGGAGTTGCCGTGGTTGATCGCGGCGTCGGTCTGGATGACGTGGTCGATGGTGAAGCGGTTCGGCGCGGTGATCAGCCGCTGGACGGCGCTCACGATCCCGGAGGTGACCGTGCGGTCGAGTCCGAACGGGTTGCCGATCGCGACGACCGGGTCGCCCACGGCGACCTTGTCGGAGTTGCCGAGCGGAAGGGGGGTGAGTGCGCTCGCGGAGGCGTCCACGCGCAGCACTGCGAGGTCCGTAGACGGGTCGGTGCCTACGACCTCGGCCTTGACCGTGTCACGGTTCGAGAAGCTGACCGTGACCTCGTTGGCGCCCTCGACCACGTGGTAGTTCGTGACGATGTGGCCCGCCTTGTCGATGACGAAGCCGGATCCGAGTGCGGATGACTGCGGCGTCGTCGGGCTCTGATCGGACGGGACAACGCGCGGGGCGAACGACGTCGAGTTGGTCGTGGCGTTGACGCGCACCACGCCTGACGCGGCACGCTCGTAGATCTCGTGGACGCTCAGCCCGGTCGCGCCTGCCGGCGCCAGGTCTGGCCCACCAGCGGCGGACGTCTCCGTGACGATGGTCGTGTCGCCGCCGTCGAGCCCTCCGAGGAGCGCAACCGCTCCGACCGCGACGACGCCGCCGAGCGCCGCAGATGCGACGAGCGCGGCAATTGGTCCGAGAGCGCGGCCGACCGACATCACTCGACGGTTATAGCCCGGTGGTCGTGAACCCCGGGTTAGCGGCCGTTAAGCGGCGGTTGCCGAACGCTATGCCACCAGCACGCCGGTCACGTACATGGTCGCGATCCCCACGATGAAGCCTGCGATCGCGTGGCCCGAGCGAAGGCCGCCCGGTGCCGTACGCGCGACGTAGCGACCGACCTCGACGACCACCTGGAGCGCGGCGCCTGCGGCGATTGCGAAGAAGAGCGCCCCGAGGACGTCGCTGGACAGATAGCCGCCGATCCAGGTGCCGAGTATCGCCGGCGCTCCGGCGACGACGGCGAGACCGGCCAGGGCGAGGACGCTGATGCGCGTCTTCGCAACGGGGGTGGCGATGCCGAGGCCCTCCGTAACGTTGTGGATCATGAAGCCGACGATCAGGAACGCCCCGAGCTGCAGTTCACCGAGCGCGAACGAGGCGCCGATCGCGAGCCCCTCTCCGAGGTTGTGCAGGCCGATCCCGATCGCGATGAGCAGCGCGAGTGTCACCCCGGTCGCTTCGGAGCCACCGGTGAGCCGGCCAGCAAGCGCCGTCATCCCGAGGAAGCTCAGCGCCACCCCGAGGAGGACGAGCCCCGCCCCGCCGAGGGACGACGGGAGCGCCGCCTGCAACTCGAAGGACTCAGTCAGCGCCTCGACGCCGAGGAAGGTGAGGAGCCCGGCCGTGAACGCCATGAACGTCGCCAGCCACACTGGCCCTGCCTGGCGTAACGCCGGTAGCCAGAGGAGCCCGAGCGCGATCGGCAGGACGCCGACCAGCAGCCCGATGAGGGCGTACCCGAAGAACCCCTCGACCGAAGGCTCCGGCGTCTCGACCGCCGCCGGCACCTCCTTCACGGTCTGGATGCCCGTCGAGCTCGTCACGCCGACCGTGATCGGGTCGTTCTCGACCCACTGGAACGGCACCACGATCGTCGCCGAGCGCAAACGCCCGAGCGTGTCGGGACCGTCGACCGCATACGGAACGATCGCGTCGTCGACGTTCACGTTCGCGATCGTCAGGTCGTCGCGCTGCGGGTTCCGCACGAGGATGCGGATCTCGCCGGGCGAGAACTCCACCCGGCGGATGTCGAACTGATCGGCCGGCGGCGGGTTCGAGCCGACGAGGTCGACCAGAGACGAGCCTGCCGTGACGACCGCGCCGACGACGAGCGCGAGCAGGAGGACCGGCACGACCGCCCACAGCCGCCAGCTCAGCCGGCCCCGGGGTGTCGCTGCCGATCCGGCTTCCATCACTCGACGACGTCGAAGAAGCCCATCCAGCCGAGCTCTGCGAACTCCGACTGGTGTGCATGGAACATGTGCAGGCCTGTCCCCGTGAACTGGATCTCGATCACGCCGCGCTGCCCCTGGCACTGCATGACGGTGTCCGTGTACTCCCAGTTGTCACCCGTGCCCGTCGGCTGGTAGCGGAAGAAATCCGCGTGCAGGTGAAGCGAGTTGATGAGGTCGAACTCCGTGAGGTTGGCGAGGTAGATGCGCACCAGCTCCGACCGCTTCACGCGAATCGGGTAGCGCGCGTAGTAGAACGAGCGTCCGTTCACGGTGTAGAAGTTGTTCTCGCCGTCGCCGTCGGTGTCGAACCCGTTCATCACCATGACGAGCTCCCTGGCGGGGGGTCTCGGCTTCTTCGGGTCGATGATGAACGCGCCGTAGAGGCCCTTGTGGATGTGCTTCTTGAGCGGCGTCGAGTGGCAGTGGTAGAGCTGCATCCCCGCCGGCCGTGCCTCGAACTCGTACGTGAAGTGACCGCCCGGCTCGACGATCTGGAAGACGCCGTCCATGTTCGTCGGATGGATGCCGTGGAAGTGGATCGTGTGCGGATGCGAGCCGGCGTTCACGAGGCGGACGCGAAGGAGGTCGCCCTCGGTGGCGCGGATCACGGGCCCCGGCGCCGTGCCGTTGTAGACCCAGGCGGGAAAGAAGACACCCGGCGCGACCTCGAGCTCGACGTCGGTCGCAGTCAGGTCGTACTCGCGGACGCGACCCGGACTGTACGTCAGTGCCGGGGGCGGGTAGAGGAGCGCGTCGAGGTCCGTCGGCCCGCCGACGGCGGGTGCCTCGGGGCCGACCATCGCGGCGTGGCCCATCGAGCCGTCGATGTGGTTCTGCGGCGCACGCTGCTGTGCGTGACCGGAGTGGTCGTGAGCGCCGTTCGGCGAAGCCTCGGCCTCGAGTGCGAACTTGCCCACGAGCGGAGCCGCGGCGAGCGGAGCCGCGGCGGCTAACAGCTTCCCTCGTGTGAGACGTGTTTTAGGCATGGCTAATTCCGATTCGGAGTGTAACCTAAGATCCGCGCGATGCCAGCACAGGCCCCCGACCTCAGCGTCGCCGTGCAGGACTACCTGAAGGCGATCTACGCCCTCGAGTCCGCGGGCGAGCGCGTTACCACGTCAGCGCTCGCGCGGCGCATGGGGGTCAGCGCCCCGTCGGCGACGGCGATGACGAAGCGCCTCGACGAGCTCGGGCTCGTCGAGCGGGTACCGCATCGCGGCGTCGCGCTCACGGACGCCGGGCAGCGCGGCGCGCTCGAGGTTCTCCGTCACCATCGGCTGCTCGAGCGCTACCTCGTAGACCGTCTGGGGCTTTCGCTCCACGAGGTGCACGCAGAGGCCGAGCTGCTCGAGCATGCGCTCTCGGAAGAGCTCGAGGCGAAGATCGACGAGGAGCTCGGCTTCCCGACCCACGATCCCCACGGCGACCCGATTCCCGACCGCGACCTTCGCGTCGTCCACGGCGACGACCGAACGCTGCTCGACCTCGAGCCGGGAGCGCAGGCATCGATCTCGCGGGTGCCCGACGACGACTCTGCGCTCCTCCGCTACCTGGGAGAGCTCGGGATCGTTCCCGGGTCGAGCCTCGAGCTCGTCGCGTACGCCCCGTTCGGCGGGCCCGTGACCGTCAGGACGCAGCGCGGCGAACACGCGATCTCCCGCGAGCTCGCCGACCGCATAGCGGCCGCGTAGAAGCGGCGGCCGTCTAGCTGAACTCGAGCGCGACGACCTTGACGTCCTGGGAGCGATCCGCTCCGAGCGTCGCATCGAGCTTCTGCCCGAGCTCGCCGGACGCGAGCAGCTCCTCGGTGATGTCGGCGCCGCCGATGAGCTCGCCTTTCACGAAGACCTGCGGGATGGTCGGCCAGCCGGAGATCGAGGCGAGCTCCTGGCGGATCCGCGGGTCCGGAAGGATGTCGATCGCGGTAATCGGAGCGCCCGCCGCGTGGAGGGCCTGCAGTGCGCGATGCGAGTTCCCGCACATGATCATCTGCGGCGTCCCCTTCATGAAGACGGCCACCGGCTCCTGCTCGATCACGTCGGAGATCTGCTCGTTCAAGGTCTTCATGCCGTTCCTTTCGTCCTGATTCGCAGCTCGTGGATGGAGCCGTCGGCGAGTGGTTCCGCGAGCGCGTCGTTCACGCGCCGGTGCTGGTCGATGAGTGGCACGCCGTCGAAGTCGCCGCTGACGACCGTCACCTGGAAATGATCGCCGCCGCCCGTCCGGTCCTCGACGTCGACGGAGGCCGCAGCAGGGAACGCGTCTTCGAGCAATCGACGTATCGTCACCGTGTCCACGCGGCCATGCTAGTTACGCCTGGGTACCCTGCGGGCATGCGGCTGCTGCGCGGGCTCCTCCTCTTCAAGCTCGGGTTCTGGGCCGGGATGTACGCCTCCGCGGCGATCCTCAAACGGACGTTCCCGTCGCGCGGGGACGAGGACAGCGACGAGCTCGCGCTCGTGGCCATCCTCAACGGCGTCGAGCTGAAGAGCCGCGCACAGGCGTTCCGGGGAGGCTCGATGTTCTCTTGGCTCGGCGGGATCGCCGTCGACCTGCGGGACGCGCAGCTGACCGGCGACGCGCATCTCGACGTCCACTCGGTGTTCGGCGGGATCGCAATTCGCGTACCGGCGACCTGGCGCGTCGAGTCGAACGTGAAGGCGATCGCCGGTGGCGTCACGGTCTCGCCCACGCAGCCCGCGGACGACGCACCGACGCTACGGCTCGACGGGTTCACCGCGTTCGGCGGCATCGCGGTCGGCGCCAGGGCCGCCGAGAGCTAGCGCTTGCGCCGACCGACGCAGTACCTGGTCTCGCTGCCCGAGCGGATCCTCCGCGCGGTCGCTGCGGCGCTCGGCGGGACGATCCACGAAACCGCCGAACTCGTCCTCCCGCGACTCGTCAGGAAGTCCCGCTTCTACGAGGCGACAGCGAAGAACCTCCTCCGCATCACCGTCGAGCTCGTCGGAGGAGTCGAGCGCGAGGCCGGGGCCGTCGCCCACGAGCACGAGTCCTCGCCGCAGAGGCTCGCCGTGCGCAAGGCGGGCGGGAACGTCGTCGAGCTGGGGTCGATTCTCGCGTTCGGCTTTTCGCCGCTGTGGCTCCTCGCGGCCGCAGCCGACATCTCGCACGGCACGCGGGTCTACCTCGATGCTCTTGTCGGTGAGCTCAAGGCGGCGGGAGTGCTCGCGAGAGAAGCCGAGTTCGCCTCGGTCGACGACCTGCTCGCCGCCCTGGAGGGTGCGAGCGGGACGACTGCGCGCCTGATCGACATCCCGCCGCTCGAGGTCGACGGGCTCAGGCAGTCGCTCGCCGACCTGCGCACCGATGCGAAGAGCCTCCCCACTCCTCCGGAGCTCGCCGCGGTCTACCAGGGACTGCTCGCCGAGGCCGACCGGGAGCAACGCTCGCTCCTCGAGATCTCTCTCGGCATGGGCATCGCGTTCTTCAACTCGGCGCGGAAGGTCGGCCGCCAACACCTGCTCGATCCGTACACGGAAGACCTGCGCCCGGTCCGGGACGAGGGATTCGGCGCGTACGCACGGCGTGTCGGCGTGCCCTACGGGCAAGCCGTCGCGCGGCACCTGGATCCCGGCCGGGCGACGCTGACGGAACGCGGGCTCGGGCGGTTGCCGCGCCCCAAGCTGCTTGAATCGGAGTCGATGGACCACCCGAACACCTTCGGCGCGCGAGCAACGCTGGACGTGGGCGGCTCGACGCGCGAGATGTTCCGGCTCGACGCGCTGCAGGCGAGCCACGACGTGCTGCGCCTCCCCTACACGCTTCGTGTCCTGCTCGAGAACGTGCTCCGCATGGAGGACGGCGTCACCGTCACGTCGGCAGACGTGGAGGCGGTCGCCGGCTGGGTGGCGGTCGAGGAGCCCTCCCGGGAGATCTCGTTCACGCCGGGTCGAGTGCTCCTGCAGGACTTCACCGGCGTCCCGGCCGTGGTCGACCTCGCGGCGATGCGGAACGCGATGAGCGACCTCGGCGGCGAGGCGCGAAGGATCAACCCACTCCTCCCCGTGGAGCTCGTGATCGACCACTCCGTGCAGGTCGACGAGTTCGCGAGCAAGCGTGCGATCTTCCGGAACGCCGAGCTCGAGTTCCAGCGAAACCGCGAGCGCTACGCGTTCCTGCGCTGGGGACAGGGAGCGTTCGACGATTTCAAGGCCGTGCCGCCGAGCACCGGGATCGTCCACCAGGTGAACCTCGAGTTCCTCGCGCGCGTCGTCGACGAGCGCGGCGGTGTCGCCTTTCCCGACACGCTCGTCGGGACGGACTCGCACACGACCATGATCAACGGGCTCGGCGTCCTCGGCTGGGGGGTCGGCGGGATCGAGGCCGAGGCCGCCATGCTCGGCGAGGCGATCTCCATGCTCGTCCCACAGGTCGTCGGCTTCCGCCTGACAGGTGCGCTGCCGGAGGCGGCGACGGCCACCGACCTCGTGCTCACGGTCACGCAGATCCTCCGTGGGACGGGCGTCGTCGGCAAGTTCGTCGAGTACTTCGGCCACGGCCTGGAGACCCTCCCGCTCGCCGACCGGGCGACGATCGGGAACATGTCGCCCGAGTACGGCGCCACGTGCGGCTTCTTCCCGGTCGACGCGGAGACGCTTCGCTACCTGCGGCTGACCGGGCGCTCGGACGAGCGGATCGCCCTCGTCGAGGCGTACTGCAAGGAGAACGCGCTCTGGCACGACCCCGACGAGCCGCCGACGTACTCGCAGGTCGTCGAGCTCGACCTCTCCACGGTGGAGCCGTCGCTCGCCGGCCCACGCCGACCGCAGGACCGCGTCCCGCTTGCCGCCGCGAAGCAGGCGTTCGTCGAAGCGCTCCCGACCTTCGGCGTCGATTACGGGAACGCGCACGACGAGGCCGTCGACGAGACGTTCCCGGCCAGTGATCCCCTCGCTTCGGGAACCCCGGGCCACGCAGAGGAGATCGCCGACGCCCTGATCGCGACAGGTCCGCGCCTCGTGCTCGCGGAGCCGACAGCCGTCGAGGTGACGTACGACGACGAGACGTTCCACCTGAATCACGGCTCCGTGGTCATCGCCGCGATCACGTCGTGCACGAACACCTCGAATCCGGCCGTCATGGTCGGGGCCGGCCTCCTCGCGAAGAAAGCAGTCGAGCGCGGGCTCGGCCGCAAGCCATGGGTCAAGTCGAGCCTCGCCCCGGGATCGAAGGTGGTCACCGAGTACTACGACAAGGCCGGGCTGACGCCGTACCTCGAGGAACTCGGCTTCCACACGGTCGGCTACGGCTGCACGACCTGCATCGGGAACTCCGGGCCGCTCCCGGTGGAGATCTCGCGTGGCGTCGCGCAGGGCGACCTCGTCGTCTGCGCCGTGCTCTCGGGCAATCGCAACTTCGAGGCCCGCATCCACCCCGAGGTGAAGGCGAACTACCTCGCGTCACCTCCGCTCGTCGTGGCGTATGCGCTCGCGGGGCGGATGGACATCGACCTCGTGACCGAGCCGATCGGAACCGGCTCCGACGGCGAAGACGTCTTCCTCGCGGACCTCTGGCCGTCGCCCGAGGAGGTACGGGAGACCGTCGCGGGAGCCATTGGCGAGGAGATGTTCCGGACGACGTACGCCGACGTGTACACGGGCGACGAGACCTGGCGCTCGCTCCCGGTCCCGGAGGGCGAGCTCTTCGCGTGGGAACCGGATTCGACGTACGTCAGGCGGCCGACCTACTTCGACGGCATGTCGCTCGAGCCGGGCACGGTCGACGACGTCGAGGGCGCACGCTGTCTCGTCTCGGTCGGGGACTCCGTCACGACCGACCACATCTCGCCCGCGGGCTCGATCAAGCCGGACTCGCCGGCAGGTCGCTACCTCGTCGAGCACGGCGTGGAGCGGAAGGACTTCAACTCGTACGGATCGCGCCGCGGCAACCACGAGGTGATGGTGCGCGGCACGTTCGCGAACGTGCGGCTACGCAACCTCCTCGTCCCCGGTTCCGAGGGAACGTGGACGGTGCACATGGCGTCGGGTGAGGAGCTGACGATCTTCGACGCCGCCGAGCGCTATCGCGACGAGGGCACGCCGCTCGTCGTCCTCGCCGGGAAGGAGTACGGCTCGGGCTCGTCACGCGACTGGGCGGCCAAGGGCCCGAAGCTCCTCGGGGTACGGGCGGTGATCGCGGAGAGCTACGAGCGGATCCATCGCTCGAACCTGCTCATGATGGGCGTGCTCCCACTGCAGTATCGGCCCGGCGAGAGCCGCGAGTCGCTCGGGCTGACCGGGCACGAGGCCTTCTCGATCGTAGGTCTCGAGAACGGCGAGGCGGACGAGGTCACGGTTCGCGCGGACGACACGGAGTTCCGCGCCATCGTGCGTCTCGACACGCCGCGCGAGCGCGACTACCTGCGGCACGGCGGGATCCTCCCGTACGTGCTGCGTCGCCTGCTCTCGGCCTAGGCGGCCTTCCGGCCGACGAAGATCGCCCAGCCCAGGAGATCGCGGCCGATCATCTAGCCTCACGCGCCGAATGGCCAATCACGACGAGGTCGTCGAGGGCAACTGGGGCATCGAGCCGGTGCCGCCGCGCCTCCGGGTGCTGAGTGGACTCGAGACCGGCCTTCTGTGGGGGAATCTCGGAGTCTCGCTCCTCGTCATCGTGGCCGGAGCGATCCTCGTGCCGGCGCTGTCCCTGCCCTCCGCGCTCGTCGCAATCGTCGTGGGCTGCCTGATCGGGAACGCGATGCTCGCGGTCGCCGGGATGATCGGGGCCGACGCACGCGTCCCGGGGATGGCGCTCATGCGCGCGCCGCTCGGCCAGCGTGGCTCCCTCCTCCCGACGGGCATCAACGTCGTGCAGGGGATCGGCTGGACGACGTTCGAGCTGCTCGTCATCGCAACGGCCGCGTCGGCGCTCTCGGACGAGCTCTTCGGGTTCGAGGCGAAGTGGTTGTGGACGCTCGTATTCGGGGCGGTCGCCCTCGTCCTCGCGCTCCTCGGGCCGATCGGCTTCGTCCGGCGCTTCATCCGCCGCTTTGCAATCTGGGCCGTGCCGCTCGCCCTCCTCTACCTGACGTGGTGGGCGCTCGACGGCGCCGACCTCTCGGCGGTCTGGAACGCCGACGGCGAGGGCGGTCTCAGCGTCTGGCAAGGCGCCGACGTCGTCGTCGGCATCACGGTCTCGTGGATCCCGTACGCCGCCGACTACACGCGCTTCTCGACCACGCGTCGCGGAGCCCTCGCCGGGACCGGCATCGGGTACCTCGTCCCGGACGCCTGGCTGCTCGCGCTCGGCGCGGTGCTCGTGCTCTCGCGCGACCTCGGCGATCCCGCCGCCCTGCCCGCGGCCGTCGTCGCCGGCGGCTTCGCCGCGATCGTCGCGCTGTTCGCGCTGCTCGTGACGGAGACCGACGAGGCATTCGCAAACTCGTACTCGGCTGCGGTCTCGCTGCAGAACGCCATGCCGCGCGCGCCGCAGGCGCTGCTCGTGGTCGCGGTCGTCGCCATCGCGACGGGTGGAGCGCTCGTGCTCGACTTCACGAGCTACCAGAGCTTCCTGCTCCTCCTCGGCTCCGTGTTCGTCCCGCTCTTCGCGGTCCTCCTCGCCGACTGGCTGGCCGCAGGGGCCCACTACACGCCCGAGGACGTGTTCGAGTCGCCCGCGTGGCGACCGGGTCTCCTCGCGGCGTGGATCGCCGGGTTCGCTCTCTACCAGTGGCTGTTCCCGACCGGGCCCGGCTGGTGGGTCGACCTCGTCGAGCGTCTCGACCCGCCGAGCTGGGGCATCGGCGCAACCGTGCCGAGCTTTCTCGTCGCGTTCGGACTCGCGACCCTGGTCGCCGTGCTGGCTCGACGCGGCGCGGCCGGGGCGGCGCCGGCGTGACCGGGCTGGCGGTCATCGGGAACCTCGCGCGCGACGTCGTGGCCGGCGGCGATCCGCGGCCGGGAGGCGGCGTCTTCTGGAGCACGCGCGCACTTGCCCGCCTCGGCGCCGAGGCGGTCGTGACCGCGGCGTGCAGCGCCGACGATCGTCCGGATCTCTTGCCGCCGCTCGAGGCGTTCGGACTCGCGGTGACGTGGATCGAGTCGGCGACGACGACCGCGTACAGCTTCCACTACGAAGGCGACCGGCGGATCATGTGGCAGGAGGCCGTCGGAGACTTCTGGGAGCCCGAGCAGGCCGTCGCGGCCGTCGGCGAGGCCGAGTGGGTGAACGTCTGCGCGCTGACGCGCACCGACTTCCCGTCGGAGACGCTCGCAGCCCTGGCGACCGACGGATCGGCGGCTTCTCGTCGATCTGCAGGGGCTCGTCCGCACGGCCACGATCGGCCCTCTCCGCACGGATGGACAGGTCGGCGACGCACTTCGACATGTCGACGTGCTCAAGTTGAACGACGAGGAGGCCGAGACACTCGTCGGGAGCGCAGAGCCGCACGCGCTGCAGGCACTGGGCGTGCCCGAGGTGCTCCTCACCCTCGGGTCGCAAGGAGCGTGGGTCATCACGCCCGAAAGCTCCGAGCACGTCCCCGCCGTCCCCGTCGAGGGTGCAGTCGACCCCACGGGCGCGGGTGACACGTACTCCGTGACCTACCTCGTGCAGCGTGTGGCGGGCGCCGAGCCGGTCGAGGCCGCCCGCGTCGCGGCCGCGACTGTCTCCGCCTTCCTCGTCTCCTAGAGACGGAACTCCCCTCGCGCGACGACGACCGCGCGCCCACCGCAGAAGACGCTGACGATACTCGCCGCCGGCTCCGTCCGCGCGCGCGAAGAGGGTCGACGGGCGACCGATCTCGGCGCCCTGCGAGATCTCGATCCACTCTCCCCACTCGACGCGTCCGTGCCTGGAGAGGTGGCACGCAATCGGGCCGGCCGCCGAGCCGGTCGCAGCATCCTCGCCGCGCGGCCAGAACATCCGGGTCTTCCACCGCGCACCCGCGCCGGCGACACAGTTGACTCCTGTGACGCCGAAAGTCGCAATCTCGGACGAGTCCGGAGCGAGCGCAGCGACCGCGTCCTCGCTCGGGAGCGTCACCACGATGTGCGTCGCGCCGTTGTCGTACAGCTCGACCGGGAGCTCCGAGCGCTCGAGACCGAGCACCGAGAGCAGCCGCTGCTCGTCGGTCACAGGCTCGATCGTCGGGATCGGCTGCTGCATCCGGCCGAAGACGAGCGCCCCCGACTCGTCCCGATCGATCTCGACGGGCACGATCCCGGACCCCGTCTCGAGCTCCACGACTCCGCGCTGCAGCGGCTGCGCCAGCGCCCAGGCCGTCCCGAGCACCGGATGTCCGGCGAACTGCATCTCGTGGTCCGGGTTGAAGATCCGCACGCGTGCGGTGCCTCCCGCCTCGGCCGGCAGCACGAACGTCGTCTCCGAGAACCCGACCTCGAGCGCGAGCGCCTGCATGGTCTCGTCCTCGATGCCGCGAGCGTCCGTGAAGACCGCGAGCTGGTTGCCGGCGAGCGCGGTGTCCGTGAAGACGTCGACCACGAGGAAGCGGTGAGTCGGCACCGCGGCACCCTACCCCCACCCCGCGCATATCGTCTCCGGCCGTGGCACACGCGATCGTGGTCTCCGAGCTCACGAAGTCCTACGGAGACGTCCAGGCGCTGCGGGGAGTGAGCTTCGACGTCGCCGAGGGCGAGGTCTTCGGGCTCCTCGGGCCGAACGGCGCGGGCAAGACGACGACCGTGGAGATCCTCGAGGGCTATCGCGGACGCGACGGCGGCGGCGCCACGGTCCTCGGGTTCGATCCCGGGGAGGCACCACGAGGGCTCCGAGAGCGGATGGGGGTCGTGCTGCAGCAGTCCGAGTTGAGCCCGCTCCTGACCGTCCGCGAGACGCACCGCCTCTTCGCCGGATACTTCGCCAACCCGCGCGACGTCGACGAGGTCATCGAGCTCGTCGGCCTGGGCGAGAAGCGGGACGCCCGCGTCAAGTCGCTGTCGGGAGGGCAGAAGCGGCGACTCGACCTCGGCGTCGCACTCGTGGGGAACCCGGAGCTCGTCTTCCTCGACGAGCCGACCACGGGCTTCGACCCGGCCGCGCGACGCGCCGCGTGGGAGCTGATCCGCTCCCTCCGGTCACTCGGCACGACGATCCTGCTCACGACGCACTACCTCGACGAGGCGCAGCAGCTCGCCGATCGCGTCGCGGTGCTCCGCGACGGGGTGATCGTCCGTCAAGGGTCGCCCGCCGACCTGATCGGGGACATCCAGACGACCGAGATCCGGTACCTGCGAGACGGCGAGCGCGTCGTCGTGACGACGACCGAGCCGACTCGTGTGCTGAACGAGCTGACGGCCGACGCGCTCGCAGCGGGACGCGACGCTCGAGCAGATCGAGGTTCGTCGGCCGAGCCTCGAGGACGTCTACCTCGAGCTCGTGGGAGAGGAGCAGGAGTGAGCATGCTCGCCCATCAGCTGCGGTTCGAGCAGAAGACGTTCTGGAGGAGCCGCGAGGCGGCGGTGTTCATCTTCGTGTTCCCGCTCCTCCTCTACGCACTGCTCGGCTCGGTCTACGGCGACGACATCGACTTCGAGGGCGTGCCGGCCGCGGTCGACGTCCTGCTCGCCGGTCTCTTCGGGTACGGCGCCGCCAACACCGCGTTCGGCGGCCTGGCGATCGTGCTCGTCGTGCGGCGGGAGGCCGGCGTCCTGAAGCGGATCCGCGCGACACCACTCGCGCCGGGCGTCTACCTGACGGCCGTGCTGCTCTCGACGCTCGTGACTTTCGCGCTCCAGTCGGTC
Source organism: uncultured Gaiellaceae bacterium (assembly GCA_963736935.1). Lineage (GTDB taxonomy): Bacteria > Actinomycetota > Thermoleophilia > Gaiellales > Gaiellaceae > GMQP-bins7. The sequence continues at coordinate 60,292 of CAVTQX010000022.1, forward strand.
GGCCTGCTCGGTGCTCGGCGGCCTCGTCTTCGACGCGAGCATGCCGGCGAACTGGCTCGGCTTCGCCGGCGCCGTCGTGCTGGGAGTCGTGTCGTTCGCCGGGATGGGGCTCGCCGCGGCATCTCTCATCAGGTCGGCCGAGGGCGTCTCGGCGGTCGTCAACGTCGTCATCCTCCCGATGGCGTTCCTGTCAGGGTCCTTCGGGCCGACCCGGGACTTCCCGGCTTTCCTGCAGGCGATCGCGGACGTCCTCCCGCTCACGTACTTCATCGACGTCGTGAACGGCGTCTACCTGGACGGCGACTCGCTGTTCGCCGACCCGAAGGCTCTCGCGTCGCCGTGCTGGCGTGGGGCGCCGCAGGCGTCCTCGTCGCGCTCCGCCGCTTCGGCTGGATGCCGCGCGAGCGCTAGCGGTTGTTCGAGCAGCGTGAGGAAGTACAGGAGCTGCGCGATCGCAGCGAGTGCGCCGGCGACGTACGTCCAGGCGGCCGCGTTCAGGGTCGCCTCGACGCCCGAGCCCTCGTTCGAGGCGACGAGCCCGAGATCGTGGAGCTGCCGCTTCGCGCGCTTCGACGCGTCGAACTCGACGGGCAGCGTCACGAGCTGGAAGAGCACCGCGACGGCGTAGAGCGCGATCGCGAGGACGATGAAGCCCGCGATCTGGAGAAAGATGCCGCCGAGCAGGAAGAGCATCCAGATGTTCGACGCGAACTGCACGGCCGGGAACAGCGCGCTGCGGAACTTGAAGAACGCGTACGACTTCGAGTGCTGGATCGCGTGCCCGACCTCGTGTGCGGCGACGGCCGTCGATGCGACCGAGACGCCCTGGAAGACCTCGGGCGACAGGTGCACCGACCGGCTACGTGGGTCGTAGTGGTCGGAGAGCGACCCCGGCGTCTCCTCGACCGGCACCTCGTTGAGGCCGTTGGCGTCGAGGACGCGCCGCGCGACCTGGGCGCCGGACATACCGTTCGCCACGTGCACCTGGAGGTTCTTGGCGAAGGTCGACTTCACCCGGTGCTGCGCCCAGAAGCCGAGCACCATCGGGACGATGAAGAAGACGATCCAAGTCACGGCGGAGATGGTATCGGCCGCCTCCGGTACACCTGCAAGGGCGGACCGGGCGAGTACCCGGGTTCTTAACTCGTCGCTTGCAGCGACTGACACGACGACGCGTCGGCGAATGCCCGGTCGAGCTCCGCCTTCGACTCCTCCGCGACGTTCGCGCTCTCGAGTGAGGACACCGTGGTCGAGATCGCCGTCTGGAGCGCGGCGAAGTCGGACGCGAGGCTCGCCGAGCTGCTGCAGGAACTCGCTCGGCGGCGCGTCGGCGGCAGCCTCGACGCTGTCCCGGAGGGCATCGAAGCGGGACTCGAGCTCCGCCGCGGAGTCGTCGAGTTGCTCCTGGAGCTCGTCGCCAGCATCGAGATCCGGCGGTCCGAGCTCGCGGAGCTGCGTGACGAGCTCGTTCGTCGCGTCCCCGGCCTCGCCGAGCTCGTCGCGGAGCGTGTCGGCCGTGACCGCCTGCGCCGCCGGTGTCCGCGAGCGACGTGATCGAGTCGCGCCAGTCGGAGAGGCTCGTGCACACCTCGCCAGCCCACTCCTCGGTCGTCTGCGGCCCGTCGTCGCTCAGCCGCATCGCAATCGCGGCGACGACGATCGCCACGATTCCGATCACGACGGCCGCGATGAACCAGGTCCTGCGCACGAGTGTCGAGTCTAGTGCGATCGATTCGCGACGAGCGGCGCGGGATACTTGCGCTGCGTGATCGACTGCGCGGTCATCGGAGCGGGCCAGGCGGGGCTCTCGACGAGCTTCCACCTGAGTCGGCTCGGAGTGGAGCATGTCGTCCTCGAGCGCGGGCGTGTCGGTGAGACCTGGCGGACGGCGCGCTGGGACTCCTTCCACCTGAACACGCCGAACTGGTGCACGCAGCTGCCGGGGCTCGACCTCGCGGACGCAGACCCTGACGCGTTCGCACCGCTCGACGAGGTCGTGGATCTACTCACCGGCTATGCGAGCGAGATCGACGCACCCGTGCGCGACGCCACGGTGACCGCGCTGCGGTCGAGCCGAGACGCGTTCGTCCTCGAGCTGGCCGACGACACGCTCGCCGCGCGCAGCGTGGTCGTTGCGACGGGCGCGTTCCAGCAGCCGCTCGCGGGTCGAGCGCCGGGAGAGCCGCCAGCCGGCGTCGTCGAGCTGCACACCTCCGCGTACCGGAACCCCAGCGACCTTCCCGAGGGCGGTGTGCTGATCGTCGGCAGCGGCCAGTCCGGTTGCGAGATCGGGCTCGAGCTGCTCGAGACGGGGTTCGACGTGCATCTCGCCGTCGGGCGCTGTGGCTGGTTCCCGCGCCGGTACCGCGGGCGCGAGCTCATGCGCTGGATGGTCGACGTCGGCGCGTCCGACGAGACGCCGGAGGTACTTCCGACACCGGCTGCGCGCGTCGCCGGGAACGTCGTGGTCTCGGGCTCGCGCGGTGGACGCGACTGCAACGCGCTCGTTCTCGAGCGTGCCGGAGCACGTCTGTACGGGCGGCTGGAGGGCTTCGACGCGGGCAGGGCAGTCTTCGCACCTACGCTCGAGGACGGCCTCGAGTTCGGGCGAACCTTCGAACGCAACCTCTCCCGACGCTGCGACGAGTGGGCCGCCGCGGCAGGACTCGAGCTACCGCCCGCCGTACCGGAGGCGGAGCGCCCGCCGCGCCGTCACGACCCGACGGAGCTCGCACTCGGCCCGGAAGGCGTCGCCACTGTGCTCTGGGCCGGCGGATTCCGGCCAGCCTTCTCCTGGATCGACCTGCCGATCTTCGACGAACTCGGGTTCCCGCAAGCGGCCCGCGGCGTGACCGACATCCCGGGGCTCGCGTTCGTCGGCCTCCCCTGGCTGCACAAGAGGAAGTCGCCTCTTCTCCTCGGTGTCGGCGACGACGCCGCCCACGTCGCGAGCGCGGTCGCGGACCACCTCACCGCGAACTAGACGAGGCGTGAGCCAGTCCCGCCCGCGGAGATCGCGATGCGGGACCGACTCGACCTTCCGAACTACTTGACCGTGAGGACGCCCTTCATCCCCGCGGCAGCGTGCCCGGGGACGGTGCAGAGATACGCGAACTTGCCCTTCGCGAAGACGACCTTCAACGTCGCCGAGCTACCCGGAGCGAGCATCCGGGTCTTCTTGCCGCGGATCTTGAAGTCGTGAGTCGTCTTGCCCTTGTTCGTCACGACGAACGTCACCGTGCCCCTGGGGACGATCTTCTTCGACAGGACGAACTTGAACTCCGACGCTGCGACGGCGACTCGCGTCGCGGTCGCCGCGCGCGGGCTCGCGGTCCCGGCACCGGCGAAGACGCCGATCGCCAGGACGGTGAGCACGACTGCTGCGAGAACGGCAGCGATGGACATGCGCTTCATTCGACAGCCCTTTCAGTTGGACGAACGACGGCGAGGGTAGCAACGGGCTCGATGCCCGAGTACCCGGTCCTGCGAACGCACGCAGAGCGGGCGCGCCGCCGTCTCTATCATCGATCGGCCGTCTCCCCGTGTCCGCCAGCGCATGAGCTCTCACACCGAGACCCCGCCCGCGCCGACCTCGGCGCGATGGTCGACGGCGACGGCGCTCGTCGTCGGCTGGGCGCTCGTCGTGCTGCTCCTTCTCTACTTCCTCGAGGTGCGACCAAGACTGCGTTCGGATGCGCCGAGCGTCGCCACCGTCCGGACCGCGCAGCCCGACTTCCCCGCGCCGCCGGTGGGAGCAGTCGTCTACAGCAGGCAGATGGGCGACACCGCGCTCGCGCTCGGCGTCGTGCCGGAGCCCGGTCGCGTGATCGCGCAGGCGTCCGTCGTCGGCCCCGAGGGTGAGGGTGTCTCGGGACTCGACGTCTCGTTCGACACCCACGGCTCGACCGTCACAGGGCGGACTTGCGGCGCGGGATGCTACCGAGCGGCTCTGCCCACCGTCACGATCCCGAAAGCCCTCGACGTCGTCGTGGACGGGGACTCCACCACGCGCTGGAGCGTACCGCTCCCCGAAAGCTGGCCACCGGCGGACGCCGATCGTCTGGTCACCCGTGCCGAGCGCGTCTGGCGTGCGCTGCGCTCACTCTCCTTCGACGAGACGCTCCGCTCGGACGAGAGCCACGTGGTCACGAGTTCCTGGCGGCTGCAGGCGCCCGACCGGCTCACGTATCAGATCGTCGACGGCGCCTCCGCGGTCATCGTCGGCAAGCGGCGCTGGGACCGGATGCCGGGCAAGCCGTGGAAGGCGTCACCACAGCCGCCGATTCGCCAGCCGACACCGCCATGGGCGGGTGCCACGAATGCCCACGCCGTCGGTACGACCGTGGCACGCGGCCGGCCGGCGCTCGTCGTCACCTTCTTCGACCCGAAGACGCCGGGCTGGTACACGGCGATCGTCGACCGCAAGACCTTCCGCACGTACGACGTGCGCATGGTCGCGACGGCGCACTTCATGCGCGACCGGTATCACTCGTTCGACGAGACGCCGGCGATCCGACCACCCGTCGACTGAGAGCCGGAAGCCTGGGGAGTGCGCCTGAGCAGGCTCGCCCCGCTGCCCATCAACTCGGGCCGAGTCGTGCGACCGGCGGCGTTACCCTGTTTCACCCGCCCCCGTAGCTCAGTGGATAGAGCAGCGGTTTCCTAAACCGCGTGCGCATGTTCGATTCATGCCGGGGGCATTCGTCGCGACGTGGTTCGAGAGGCCCCCGACGACGACTTACCCCGGGGGCCCCTTTGGTCTCTCGAACGACGCGCGTGCCTCGCCCTCGCCTACGGGTATGGCGGGTAGGGATTCGTTGTCGTCGTGGTCGTGGTGGTGTCGGTCGTCGTGCCGGCCGGGGACTTGAGTACCGCCCTCCCCTGCGCGGAGACGGCGTACCACTTGGCGCCGAAGTTGCGGCTGCCCTGGCCCTTCGTCTGACCCGCAGACTTGTCCAGCGCGAAGGTGTAGAGCGGATGCTTGTTGTACGTCACTTGCAGACGGCCGTCCGCGCGCTTGGTCGTGCCCACCAGAGCCCGTTTGAGGCCGGGCCCCACCGTCAACGTGCCGGTCTTCGTCAGAGGGGGCCAGTACATCGCGCAACTCCCGCTGCAAGAACTCCTGCCCTTCGCGTCTCTCATGAAGAGGTAGAGCGTGCGGCCCTTCGCACTCACCAAGATCTCGCCGAGGTTGGTCTGACGGAGCGAGAGGGTCGCAGTCGCCTGGGAGTCGGTTCCTCCTGCCAACGCGCTGGCGGCGAGAAGTCCCGTTACTCCCAGCACCGCGGCCAAGACGGCCATGCCGGCTATGCGTGTCGTGCCCCTCAGCCTGGCCGTGGCGGCCCGCCCGGGGGTTCGATGCCTCGTTTCGATCATCACATTCAGCTCCTTTCTCCCTGTCCTACGCGACCCGGTATCCGCCGGATTCACTCCCTCGCCAATCCGAAGGTCCCGGCAAACCGTCACACGCCCATTCGCGTACGAACCCTTCATAGAGGAGTAGTCGCCAAGACAACCAGGAGGGATCTCGTGAGACCTACCGCACTCATCCCGGCGCTGGCCCTCGGAATCGCGCTCGTCGCCACGGTTGGCGCAGCGGCGAGACCGCAGGCTCAGGCCATTCAGATTCGGACGCTCTTGAATGCCGCCCAGGAGGTTCCGTCGCCCGCCGGCGACACGTCGAACGGGCGCGGAACGTTCTCCGCGACAGTGACGAAGTCCGAAACGGGCGCGGCGATCTCGTGGGAGCTGACATTCAGCGGGCTGACCGGGAACGCGATCGCGGCCCATATCCACACGGCCGCCGCAGGAACGCCCGGGCCGGTGGTGCTGGCGCTCTGCGGGCCGTGCACGAGCCCCGCAAGCGGCACCGGGAACCTGAGCGAAGCCGCGCTCCAGGCGATCGAGGACGGCGGCGCGTACGTGAACATCCACACGCCGCCGAACGCCGCGGGCGAAATCCGCGGTCAGCTCGCCACGACGGCCAGCGTCTCGACGAACCTGACTTCGCGGCGGGAGGTTCCGAAGCCGAAGGGGAACGTGAAGCGGGCCACGGGGAGCTTCACCGGCACCGTCGTGAAGCTCGGGACGACCGGAACGATCGCCTGGCGGCTCAGGTTCTCGAAGCTGACCGGCCGCGCGATCGCGGCGCACATCCACGTCGGTCGCGTCGGAAGAGCCGGTCCGGTGCTCGTCGCGCTGTGCGGGCCGTGCCGAAACGGACAGCGCGGGACCGCCAACCTCACGGCGGCCGCACTGGCAGCGCTCGAGTCCGGACGCGGCTACGTGAACGTCCATACACCGAAGAACGCGGGCGGCGAGATCCGGGGCCAGATCCGCCCGGTTCCACTGACGACCCCGTGAGGTAGATCCCAGCCGGGCGCGCGCCGGATCGCGGAATCCAACCGGCGCGCGCCCGAATCACCGCCTTCGGGGCTCAGGGAGCGAGCCGTCCGTGCCGAAAAGGAACTCATGGCGAAGTGGTCGATTCGTGATCTGTGGGGCCGGATCACGCAGAAGAAGGCAATGAAGCCCGAGGTTCGCAGCATGTTGCTCGACCTCGACAACGTGTACGAGCCTAGGAAGCCCGTCGACCCCGAGCGCGACGACGAGCGGCACGGCGACGAGCCGCGCCACGCTGCGGGCTAGGTCGCGGCCGGCGCGACTCCGAACGTTTCCCTGAAGGACCGCCGCCCGTCAGACTGCGCGAGCGAGCGACGCCGCGGCACCGATTCTCACGCCCGACCAGCGGCTGCGGGGTGTTCATCTCGTCCACGCTCGGCGAGCTCGCCGCCGAGCGCGAGACCGGCGCCTCGGCCGTCCGGACGCTCCGGCTCATACCCGTGCGGCCGAGGCGCTCGCGCTCGTTCGTCGCTCCCGCTACGACGCGGCGACGTCGACGGCGGCCTTCACGCCGTAGTAGCGCTGGCGCGCCTCGTCGAGGGTGTCGCCGATGGCCGTGAGGCCGATCCGACCGGCCACGGCGATGGCACTCACCATGTGCAGCACCACTCCGACCTCGCGATCGGCGTCCCAGCCGAGGCCCTTCTCGGCCACGACGTCGAGGAGGTCGTCGGGCGTCAACGACCGGTACGCCGCGGAGTCGAGGTGGTCGGTCGCGGCGTAGTGCTTGATGTCGCCGTAGCGCGTCCGCCACTCCCCGGCCAGCGGGTCGTACACACCGTCCGTGAGGCTCGTGAGCGCGAAGAGCGGATGCGTCGTGCCGCCGCAGCGGAGGTTGACCTCGAGCGCGTACGGCTCCCAGGAACCCTCCCGGTTCACCGCCGCGAAGTCGACACCGGCGCGGCCGATCACGCCCTCGCGTGCCAGCCTGCGCCCGACCTTGAGCGCCTCGGACGCAATGAGCGGCGCGTAGCCCGGATCCGCCGGGAAGTGGCAGCCGAAGTACGTCTGGCCGTGCGCGCCGCCGAGTACCTGGTCGTGCGTCGACATGATGTCCACCTGCCCCGAGGGGCTCATGCGCAGCTGGACGCTCGGACTGCGGAAGTCCTCCCCGCCGATCCGCTCCTCCACGATCCCGCCCTGCTCGTCGAGCAGCGCGAGGTACTGCTCGACGTCGATCTCCTCGTCCTCGAGCTCGATCGCCTCACGGAGGTCGCGCGCCGCGCCGAGGTCGAGCAACGCGTTCCCGAGCCCGCTGACGCCGAGATCGAGCTTGAGGACGGCCTCTCGGGCGTTCGGGCTGCGCGCGCGCAGCTCGTCCAGGGCAGGCGTGAGATCGTCCGTCGACCGTACGTCGAGCCCGACCGGGTGCTGGACGTCCTCCTCGACGAACACCCGCCGGCTCCCCGTCTTCGACCCCAGCCACCCGAGCGCGGGGTCACATCCGTAGATCGGGAGCTGCAGCGCCTCGGCGAGACCCACCTCCTCGCCGGTCATGCAGAAGGGGATGATCATCGCCACCTCGGGCTTCCCGATCAGCCGCCTGATCCGTTCGAGCGCGCCGGGTCGAGCCAGGAGCTTCCGCGACAGGGGCTCGTTGCGCCCGTCGACGAGCGACACCATCTCGAAGCGGCTACGCGCCTCGGGCGTGTCCAGCTCGGGGACGAGCGAGAAGTAGTAGTCGGCGACACGTGGGTGGATCGGCTGTGACGTGACGTAGATCACGCGCGACCTCGGCGCGCGAAGCAGGCTCAGGACGAGGCAGAGGAAGCGCTCCTCGTAGGCCGGGAAGACGGGGATCAGCTGATCCGGGACGTCGAAGCTGATCGAGTGGACGACGACGACGGTCCTCTCGACGTCGCCGATCGAGCGGAGGGTGACGGTCGGCCAGATGCTCCGGAACTGCTCCTGCAGCTCGCCGAACGTCTTCCCAGCCATGCGCGGACGCTACTCCGCGCACCACGACGTTGCTAGCGTGGGCACCGTGGCAAGCGCCCTCGAGGGACGCGTGATCGGGGTCTCAGGTGGCACGGGAAACGTCGGCCCGACCGTCGTCCAGCGGCTCGCCCAGGCGGGCGCGCGCACGTGCGTGTGCGCTCGCGACCGAAAGGGCCTCGACGAACTCGCGGCCGAGATCGAGTCGTCGATCGACACCGACGTCGTCGACTTGCTCGACGCGACTGCGACGAGAAGCTGGGCGGACGACCTCGCCTCGCGACACGGCCACGTCGACGGACTCGTCCATCTCGTGGGCGGCTGGCGCGGCGGCACGCCGATCGAGGAGGCGCCGCTCGAGGACTGGGACGTCCTGAGCACGCTGCTCGTCCGGACGCTGCAGCACGTCACGCAGGCGTTCGCGCCGCACCTGATCGCGAGCGGGCACGGGAGGTTCGTGGTGATCGGAGCGGGGCAGGCGCTGGCGCCGACACATCCGAACGCGTCCTACGCCGCCGCCAAAGCCGCAGCGGACACGTGGACGCTCGCGCTCGCCGATCGGTTCAAGGGGACCGGGTCGACGGCGAACGTCGTCGTCGTCGGGGCGATTCTCACGCCGGCGATGCGTGCCGAGAGCCCGGACAAGGACTTCTCGACGTTCAGCCCCGCCGAGCAGATCGCCGACGCGATTGCGTACCTCTGCTCGGACGACGCCGCGTCGATGAACGGTCAGCGCCTCACGTTGCGCGGCGCGTACTAGGAGACGGACCGGACGCGCAACTCCGCGCGGGCGTGCAGCACGCCGAGCACGAGCAGGCAGCCGAGGGCGAGCCAGAGATACACGCTCGGGATTCCGAGGACGAGGCAGACGCCGAGCACGGCGAGCTGCGTCGTGAGACCGAGGTTCGCGAGGATGCTCACGGCGAACGCGTCATATGCGGGCCGATCGCCGAAGCGTCGTGTGGAGACGCCGCGTACGACGCGATCGAGCACCCCGAACGTCACGCGATAGAGGAACGTGAGCGTCCGTTCGACCCCACCCCCAGACGGACGGGGCTCCACCGTCGCGATCCCGTGCGACTCCCGGTAGAGCAACGTCACGTTGAAATCGACGGTGAGCGCCAGCGTCAACCCACTGAAGGCGGCCAGGGCGAGCGCGGGCTGACCCGTGACGTGGCCGAGCGCAGCAAACACGGCCGCGTTCACGACGAGATCTGCGACCGTGTCGAGGTACCGGCCCGTCAACGTCACCTGCCCGGTCGCGCGGGCGAGAGCGCCGTCTGCGTTGTCGAGGAGCGTCTTCAGCTGCAGCAGCAGCGCGGCCGCCACCAGGTTGCCCCGATAGAGCACGAGCGCAGCGACGAGACCGACCGTCGCATTCGCCAGAACGACCGCCGGAGGCGCGACCCTGGCACGCTCGAGCAACGGCACGAGCATGTTCGCGAGGGGTCGGAACACGAGCTCGAGAACGAGCTCGCGACCCGCTCGTCTCGGCTCGGCCCCTGCGGCCGTGACCGACATCGCGGACGATGGTAGATACTGGATGCCATGACCCCAACCGGCTGGGACGAGGTCGACGGAGCGCTCGAGCGCACGTTCGAGCTCGAGAGCTTCATGGATGCGCTCGACTTCGTGAACCGTCTGGGTGCGCTGGCGGAGGCCGAGGATCACCACCCCGACATCACGATCAGCTACCGGAAGGTGACCGTCCGCTGGTGGACGCACACCGCCGGGGGCGTCACCGACCGCGACCGCGACCTCGCCGAGAAGACGAGCGGCCTCTAGCCAGAGGTCTTGACGACGACCACGGGGCACGCCGCGTGGTTGGCGACGTGACGGCTCACCGAGCCGAGCAGAGCCGCCTTGAACCCCGAGCGGCCGTGCGAGCCGACCACGACGAGCTGCGCCGATCCGCTCTCTGCGACGAGCGCCTCACCGGCATCGCCCTCGACGAGCTTGCGCTCGACCTCCGCGTCGGCGCCGAGCACGTCCTCGACGGCGCCGTCGAGCGCGATCCGGGCAGCGTCGCTCTCGGCGCCCAACTGACCGGGAAGATCGCCGGCGGGCATCGCGAGCATCCCGGGATCGCCTATCGGCTGCGGCGGGACGAACGACCACGCGTGGACTGCGACGAGTGGGGCCGACCGCAGGCGTGCCTCCTCGGCGGCCCACCGCAAAGCCTCCTGAGACGCGTCGGAGCCGTCGACACCCACGACGATCGATCCGCTCACACCACCAGGCTACAGTGGCCCGGTGGCTGCGTCTCGCGTGACGGTCTACGACGTCGGCCCGCGTGACGGCCTGCAGAACGAGCCGGAGGTCCTCGATGTCGAGGTTCGGGCGGACCTCGTCCGCCGAATCGTGGACGCGCGCGTGCCCGGGGTCGAGGTGGCGAGTTTCGTCGATCCCAAGCGCGTCCCTCAGATGGCCGGAGCGGAGGACGTCGTGGCAGCAGTCGGTCCCTGCCCCGGGCCGATGCGTGCAGGTCTCGCGCTCAACGAGCGCGGCTACGAGCGGCTGCTCTCGACCGGCCTCGACGAGGTCCGTTTCGCCTTCGGAGTCACCGAGTCGTTCAACCAGCGCAACCAGGGCTCGGGGGTGGAGGACTCGATCGTCGCCGCACGCCGAATCGCCTCGCGCGCCCGTGGCGACGGACTCCGCTGCTCGGTGACGCTCAGCGTGGCATTCGGGTGCCCGTTCGAAGGCGAGGTCGATCCCGACGCGGTCGTCGAGGTCGCGGAGCAGGTCGCCGAGGTCGAGCCGGACTGCCTCGTCCTCGCGGACACGATCGGCGTCGCCTCCCCGAGCGCCGTTCGTGCCCTGACGAGCCGCGTCGCCGAGCTCGGGCCACCCGTGGGCGGTCACTTCCACAACACGCGCAACACGGGATACGCGAACGCGCTCGCTGCGCTCGACGCCGGGGCGACGGTGCTCGACGCCTCCGTCGGAGGGCTCGGCGGCTGTCCGTTCGCGCCGAACGCCACGGGGAACATCGCGACCGAGGACCTCGTGTACGTCCTCGGGCGAGAGGGCGTCGAGACCGGCATCGACCTCGATCGCCTGATCGATACGGCTGAGTGGCTCGCCGGGCTGCTCGGACGGCGGCTCGAGGGCCAGCTCTACCGGGCCGGACGCTTCCCGGCGAGCGCCTAGCAGCGCGCGGGCCGGATCGTCCCCCGTACCTCGGCGAGCTCGAGCTTCCCGGCCCGACCGCGCAGAACGACCTCGTCGTCGTCCTCGAGAAACGTGCGCGTCGACCCGTCGGCGAGCCCGATCGGATGCTCGCCGTTCCGCGTCAGCTCGATCAGCGACCCTTCGCTTCCCTGCTCAGGCCCGGAGATCGTCCCGGAGGCGAACAGGTCGCCCGTCGTCACCGAGGCGCCGTTCACCGTGGCGTGGGCGAGCTGCTGCGGCATCGTCCAGTAGAGGCCGCGCGCGTTCGTGCGCGAGACGACCGTGCCGCCGACCTCGACCTCGAGCTCCACGTCGAGCGCCCAGTCGCCCTCGGTCTCGAGGTACGGCAGCGGCTCCGGGTCCTGCGCCGGAGCCGGTACGAACCTGTCCTCGAGGAGTGCGAGCGGCGTGACCCAGGCGCCGATCGAGGTCGCGAACGACTTGCCGAGAAAGGGTCCGAGCGGCTGGTACTCCCACGCCTGGATGTCGCGCGCGCTCCAGTCGTTGACGAGCACGACGCCGAAGACGTGGTCGCGGAAGGCCGAGGCCGGCACGGGTTCGCCGACGGCGCTGCCAACCCCCACGACGAAGCCGAGCTCGAGCTCGATGTCGAGCCTCCGGCTCGCGCCGAAGCGAGGCGCCTCGTCGGCGGGCGACTTCGACTGGCCGCATGGCCGCAGGATCGGGGTCCCGCTGACGACCACGGTCCCGGCGCGTCCGTGGTACCCGACCGGGAGGTGGCGCCAGTTCGGCAACAGCGGTTCGGAATCGGGACGGAAGAGTCGACCGAGGTTCGTCGCGTGCTCGAGCGACGAGTAGAAGTCGACGTAGTCCGCGACGGCGAACGGCATGTGAACCTCCACGTCCTCCAGCGGCACGAGGTCGACGTCGGAGTCGACGAGCTCACGGATGCTCGCCAGCGTGTGCTCCCAGGAAGGCCGGCCGAGCGCGAGGAACGGGTTCAGGCTCGATGCCTCGAAGACGCTGCCGAGGCCGTGCGTCGTGAGATCGAGGACGTCGTGACGGACGCGGAACCCGACGCGTGGAGCGGCCCCGCCGACCGAGAAGACACCGAAGCCCACCGCGCCGTTCATGCGGACCGAATGTGCCTCCACGTGCCAATCTCCATGGCCGAGTGATCTTCGCAGAGCCGGCCTCAAGCGGACTCCACCACCGTCCGATGAGGTCCGAGGCGACATGTACGACCCTGCACCAGTCGAGCCGGATCCCCGGCCGCAAATCAGCCTCGTCTCGAGCGGCTCGGCCGAGCCGTATCGCCGGCTCGCCGAGATCTTCCACGACGTCCTCTCCGAGCAGAGCCTCGGTGCGCTGCTCGAGCGCATCGCCGCCGGGCGAGCCAAGCACGCCGAGCTGCTCCGTGCGGTGCAGGCGTTCAATCGCCGGCTGTTGAGTGGCTTCAGCACCGAGGAGATCGACGAGCTGCGCACCCTCCTCGCGAAGCTCGAGCAGAACACACGCACCGGGGCCCCCTAGGACAGGGGCTCGAGCGGAAGCCGGGCCGCCACCACGGGCTTCCCGTTCCGCCGGTACGCGACGTCCACGGAGTCGTTCTGCCGGTACGTCCCGGCGATACCCACCCAGAGCGAGAGCCAGCGCCAGAACCCGAGCTTGCCCTCCGTCTGAAGCTCGCGGTCGAAGAGGAGCGTTCGGCCGTCGATGCGATAGTCGCGCCCCTCTTCCTGCTTGACGCCGTTCAGGAAGACGTCGAACGGGCGGACGACGTCCGCCGGCAGACGGACGCGAGTTCCCCAGGACGATCCTTCCGGCACGTTCATAGAATGGCAGTCGGTGCTCGGCCTCGACTTCGTCGGCTTCCTCGCACAACTCGCGCCGGTGGCGCCCGAATCGTCGAACGCCGAGGGGATCCGGAACAGCTACCTCTTCGTCTCGATCTTCGTCGTCGCGGTCTTCGTGCTCGTCGAGGGGCTCCTGATCGCCTTCATCTGGAAGTACCGGCGGCAGAAGCGGGCGCGGTTCGAGGACGGTGCGCCCATTCACGGCGCGACGAAGCTCGAGCTCGCGTGGACGGCGGGGCCGGTGGTCGTCCTTTTCCTCATCGCCGCGTTCGTCTTCATCGAGCTCCCGGGGATCAAGGACATCCCCGATGCGACCGCCGGAGAGCAACAGCTCGAGATCAAGGTGACGGGCCGCCAGTTCTACTGGGAGTACGAGTATCCGAACGGCGTCGTCGCGATCGACGAGATGCACGCACCCGCCGGCGTGCCCGTGAGGCTCATCGTGAGCGCGCCGGACTCGGACGTGATCCACTCCTGGTGGATCCCGGCGCTGGGCGGCAAGATCGACGCGATCCCGGGCAGGACGAACGAGACATGGTTCGAGGCCGACCGCGAAGGCGTCTACACGGGCCAGTGCGCCGAGCTGTGCGGCCTCGAGCACGCGCGAATGCTCGCGACGGTCGACGTCGTGTCACGGTCGGCGTTCGACGCGTGGCTCGAGCAGCAGCGCGACGCGCAGAACGCACCGTCCGCCGAGCTCGGGCGTGAGGAGTGGACGGGCGTGTGCGCCAAGTGCCACGGTCTCGCAGGCGAGGGGGGCATCGGCCCACGGATCGCCGGAACGCCCACACTCACCGATCCCGTTGCCCTTGCGAACCTGGTCCGCAACGGCAAGGGTCAGATGCCCGCGGTCGGCGCCGGCTGGACCAACGAGCAGGTGGAGTCACTCGCCCTCTACCTCGAGGAGAACCCGCCGAGTGGCAACGCGGGCTGAGTCGGTACCCGCCTGGCAGCGGGGGCGCGTGACGAGCTGGCTCGTCACGACGGATCACAAGCGGATCGGGATCCTCTACATCTCGAGCTCGATCGTCTTCCTCATCCTCGCCGGGCTCATGGCCCTCGGCATGCGCACGCAGCTGGCCCAGGCGAACGAGGGGCTGATCGGGCCGGAGCGCTACAACGAGCTCGTCACGATCCACGGAACGACGATGGTCTTCCTCGTCGGCGTCCCGATCCTCGCCGGGTTCGCGAACTACCTCGTGCCGCTGATGATCGGCGCCGAGGACATGGCGTTCCCGCGTCTGAACGCGGTCTCGTACTGGTTCTTCGCACTCGGCGGAGCGGTGCTCATGCTCAGCTTCTTCGCGGACGGAGGAGCAGCCGACACGGGCTGGACGGCGTACGCGCCGCTCTCGATCCAGGCGCCCGGCAACGGCCAGGACTACTGGATCCTGGCACTGCACCTGGTGACCGTGTCCACGGTTGCCGGAGCGATCAACTTCATCGTCACGATCCACAACATGCGCACGCGCGGGATGAGCTGGACACGCATGCCGCTCTTCGTGTGGTCGATCGAGCTCTACTCGTGGCTGATCATGGCGATCATGCCGGTGCTCGCTGCCGGGCTCACGCTCCTCCTGCTCGACCGAGGAATCTCCATCGGCGGCTGGGACGTGCAGACGGACTTCTTCAACCCGGAGGGTGGGGGCTCGGCGCTGCTCTACCAGCACGCGTTCTGGTTCTTCGGCCACCCCGAGGTCTACGTCATCGTGCTGCCGGCGTTCGGGATCATCTCCGAGGTCCTTCCCGTGTTCGCCCGGAAGCCGATCTTCGGCTACAAGGCGATCGTCGCGTCAACGGTCGCGATCGGCTTCTTCTCGATGCTCGTGTGGGCGCACCACATGTTCACGGTGGGCCTGCCGATCCCGCTGCAGGCGTGGTTCATGATCGCGTCGATGGTCATCGCCGTCCCGACGGGGATGAAGATCTTCAACTGGCTCGCGACCCTGTGGCGCGGGAACCTCTCCTTCGAGACGCCGATGTTGTTCGCGCTCGGCTTCCTCTCGCTGTTCGTCATCGGCGGGCTGACCGGGATCTACCTCGCGTCCTTCCCGATCGACTGGCAGGTGCACGACAGCTACTTCGTCGTCGCGCACTTCCACTACACGCTGCTCGGCGGCGTCGTCTTCGCGATCTTCGCCGGTCTCTTCTACTGGTGGCCGAAGATGTTCGGGCGGAAGCTCGACGAGCGCCTCGGCAAGTGGCAGTTCTGGATCCTGTTCGTGGGCTTCAACATCGCGTTCATGCCGCAGCACTTCGCCGGGCTCGAGGGGATGCCGAGGCGTGTCTACACGTACTCGAACGAGAGCTGGGAGGGCTACAACCTCGTCTCGACGATCGGCTCGTACATCATGGCGGTGGCGTTCCTGTTCTTCGCGATCAACGTCCTGAAGACGAGACGCAGCGGCGAGCGAGTGGGCAACGACCCCTGGCAGGCGGACACGCTCGAGTGGTACACCACGTCTCCTCCACCACCGCACAACTTCGACGAGGTGCCCTACGTGACGAGCGCGAGACCGCTCTACGACCTGAGGAGGAAGCTGCGTGAGCAGCGTCGCGAGCGCGAGTCCTAGCCTGCCGCGCGTGGCGGTGACGCCCGGCGTGCTCTTCCGAGCTCTCCGCGGTCGCCGGCGCGGTCGCGGTCGGTCTCGTCGTCGTCAGCGCCGTCCTCGAGCTCGGGACGACGCACTGGGCGATCGCCCTGGTCGCGCTGCCGTTGCTCGTCGCGAATCTCGTGCTGGCACGACTCGCCTATCCGGCTCTGCTGCCCGGCGCGAGTGCCGCTCTCGTCGCGCTGCTCGTCGCGATCGCGCTCGGCGGGGTCGTCGCCTGGAGCGGGGACGCGACCTGGGCCGTCGCGCTGCACGTGGGCGGTGCGGCGGTCGCGCTCGGCCTCGCTCTCGTCGTCGTCCTTCGCTCGCTGCGCGGCGAAGCGGCACCCCTCGCCTCCCTGCGCGACTACCTCACGCTGACGAAGCCGCGGATCATGACGCTCCTCCTCCTCACCGGCGCCGCCGGGATGTTCGTCGGCGCGCAGGGAGTGCCGCCGCTCGGGCTCTTCGCGGTCACGATGGTCGGCCTCGCGCTCGCCTGCGGCGGAGCGTCCGCGCTCAACCACGTGCTCGACCGCGACATCGACGTCCTCATGGGCAGCCGCACCAAGGAGCGCCCGGTCGCCTCCGGCCGCGTGTCGCCGGAGCAGGCGCTCGAGTTCGGGATCCTGCTCTCGGCCGTCTCGTTCGCGCTCCTCGCCTCAGCCGTCAACGTGCTGACGGCCGTACTCGCGCTCGTCGGGAACCTCTTCTACGTCCTCGTCTACACCCGCTGGCTCAAGCGCTCGACCCCGCAGAACATCGTCATCGGCGGGGCCGCCGGGGCGGTGCCGCCGCTCGTCGGCTACGCGGCGGCGACCGGATCGCTCGCGCTTCCCGCGCTCTGGCTCTTCCTCATCGTGTTCCTGTGGACGCCGCCGCACTTCTGGGCGCTCGCACTGATGATCAAGAACGCGTACGCCGCGGCAGGCGTGCCCATGCTCCCGGTCGTGCGCGGGGACCGCGAGACCGCGCGTCAGATCGTCCTCTATTCGTTCGTCATGGTCGCCTTCACGGTGTTCGTCGGGCTCTGGCTCGGCCCGCTGTACACGGCGGCCGCGCTCGTGCTCGGAGCGGTGTTCATCGCACTCTCGCTGCTGCTCAGGCGCGACCTCTCACGTGCTCGCGCGCAGGTGCTCTTCCACTACTCGCTCCTCTACCTCGCGCTGCTCTTCGCGGCCGCGGCGCTCGATCCGGTGCTCCTCTGATGAATCCCGAGCTCGCACGGCGCAACCTCCGGTTCGCCTGGGCGCTGGCCCTCCTCTTCTGCCTGATCTTCGCCGGCACGATCTTCGTCGCGGTTCTGTACCTGCAGCTGGATTGAGCCTTGCGCAAGACCGGAACCCGCGAGGGCGGATTCCGGTCGCGCAACCCTTCGAGACGCTCGCGTGCAAGGCCGAGCCGTTCGCGGCGGGCCGTGGATCCCATCTACGCGACCACGAACCCCGGCTGGGCTTCGGGGAAGATCCGGCTCGGGCACGTGGCACTACCGCGTGCACGGTCTCAACGCCGCGCAGGTGGGGAACCCCGCGATGACCTGGTCGTCGCCCGTCGCACTTCGGATCGTCCAGCCGACCTTCCGCGTCAGCCGCGGCTAGCCCCGTTAGTGTCGGCGCCATGAGCGCCGACCTCGAACTCGCGCTACGACTCGCCGATGTGGCGGACGCGATCTCGTTGCCGCGCTTCCGCACCGGCCTCGCCGTCGAGACGAAGGCAGACCTCACACCGGTGACCGAGGCCGATCGCGGCGTCGAGGCCGAGCTCAGGCGGGTGCTTGCCGAGGAGCGTCCCGACGATGCGATCCTCGGCGAGGAGCAGGGCGCCGTCGGTGCCGGCTCGCGCCGTTGGATCGTCGACCCGATCGACGGCACCCGGAACTACGCTCGCGGCATTCCCGTGTGGGCGACGCTGATCGCGCTCGAGTCCGGCGGTGTGGTCCAGGTCGGCGTCGTGTCGGCGCCTGCGCTGCGCGGCCGCTGGTGGGCGGAGCGAGGGGCAGGAGCGTTCGCGAACGGGGCGCCCGCGCGTGTGTCTGCCGTCGGCCGCGTGGAGGAAGCGGTGCTCTCGTTCTCGATCGAGAGCACGGTGCCGCCGCTTGCGCGAAGCGCCTGGCACGCCCGCGGGCTCGGCGACTTCTGGGCGCACATGCTCGTCGCGGAGGGGGCGGTCGACGGCGCGGTGGACGCGCTCGGATTGAACGAGTGGGATCTCGCTGCCGTGCAGGTGATCGTCGAGGAGGCGGGCGGGCGCTTCTCGGACGCGGCAGGCGAGTCGCGCATCGATTCGGGCAGCGCCGTCACGTCGAACGGCCTGCTGCACGACGAGCTTCTCCGCGCTGTCGCGGGATAGGGCCCTCCGGCTAGGCGAGGACGGCGCGCTTGGCGTCGATGCCCTCGAGCAGCGACGCGAACGAGTCGGAGAACTTCTGGACACCCTCGCGCTCGAGCGTGTTCGTGACGTCGTCGTAGTCGACCCCCGCAGCGGCGAGGTCGCGGAGGAGCTGATGCGCCTCCTCGGTTCCCTCCGTGAGCGTGCCCGGACGCACGACGCCGTGATCCTGGAACGCTGTGATCGTCTCGAACGGCATCGTGTTCACCGTGTCGGGGCCGATCAGCTCCTCGACGTAGAGGACGTCCCGATACGCCGGGTTCTTCGTCGACGTCGACGCCCACAGGCAGCGCTGCGGACGTGCGCCCGCGGTAGCGAGAGCCTCCCAGCGCGCCCCGGAGAAGATCTGCGCGTACCGCTCGTAGGCGAGCTTCGCGTTGTCGACTGCAAGCCGTCCCGCGATGTCCTCGCGGCCGATCTCGGCGAGCCGTCGGTCGCACTCCGTATCGACCCGCGAGACGAAGAAGCTCGCGACCGAGGCGACGTGCGTCGGGTCGCCTCCGCCCTCGACATGACGCTCGAGCCCGCGGACGTACGCCTCGGCCACGGCCGAATAGCGGTCGAGCGAGAAGATGAGGGTCACGTTGATGGAACGGCCTGCGGCGATCGAGTCCTCGATCGCACCGATGCCGGGCTCGGTTGCGGGGATCTTCACGTACACGTTCTGCCGAGCGACGAGCTCGTGCAGGAGCTTCGCCTGCTCGAACGTGTCCTGCCGCTCGTAGGCGAGATCCGGATCGACCTCGATCGAGACGAAGCCGTCGACGCCGTCGGTGCGCTCCCACACCGGCAGCAGCAGATCGCAGGCGCGCTTGATGTCCTCCACGGCGAGCGCGAAGAACACCTCCTTCGTATCGTCGGAGCGCTCGAGCTGCTCGCGGAGCTGCTCGTCGTACCAGTCGCCCGTCGAGAGCGCCTTCTCGAAGATCGTGGGGTTCGAGGTCACGCCGACGACGGCGTCCTCCTCCATCAGCCGAGCGAGATGGCCCGTCTCGAGCATCTCGCGCGAGAGCGAGTCCACCCACACGCTCACTCCACTCTCGGAGAGCTCGTGCAATCTGCTACCCGCCACGTCCCAACGTTACCTCCTGCGCGGACGGGGAATCCACGAACCTAGAATGGCCGGCATGACAGACGCCGATCGCCGCCGTGAGCTGGGTCAGCAGTTCCGGGTCGACTCCGTGCGAATGAGCGCGGCTGCGAAGTCGGGGCACCCGACGTCGGCCATGTCCGCGGCAGATCTGATGGCCGTCCTCGTGGACGGCTACCTGCGGTTCGACTTCTCCGACCCGAAGAGCCCTGCGAACGACCGGCTCGTCTTCTCGAAGGGCCACGCGTCGACGCTCCTGTACGCCATCTACCGTGCAGCCGGCGTCGTGTCCGACGAGGACCTCCTCCACTACCGCGAGCACACGAGCATGCTCGAGGGCCATCCGACGCCGCTCATCCCGTGGGTCGACGTCGCGACCGGCTCGCTCGGACAGGGGCTTCCGATCGGGGTCGGCATGGCACTCGCCGGGAAGAAGCTCGAGAAGCTGCCGACCCGGGTGTGGGTGCTGTGCGGCGACAGCGAGATGGCGGAGGGCTCGATGTGGGAGGCGTTCGAGCACGCAGCTCACTACGGCCTCGACAACCTGACCGCGATCGTCGACGTCAACCGGCTCGGTCAGCGCGGCGAGACGATGGCGGGCTGGGATCTCGACGCGTACGCGGCGCGCGCCGAGGCGTTCGGCTGGAACGCGGTCGCGATCGACGGCCACGACCTCGAGGCGATCGACGAGGCCTATGCGCAGGCCGTCGCCACAGCCGGCCGGCCGACGGTCGTCGTCGCACGCACGAAGAAGGGGAAAGGCGTGGCGGCGGTCGAGGACAAGAACGGTTTTCACGGCAAGCCGCTCGACGACCCGGTCGCCGCGATCGCGGAGCTCGGCGGACTGCGGGACATCCGGATCGAGGTCGCGAAGCCCGACATCGAGCCATCCGAGCGCCCGGCGGCCTCGGCGATCGACCTCCCGCGCTACGAGCTCGGCACCGAGGTCGCGACCCGGAAGGCGTACGGCGACGCGCTCGCGGCGCTCGGCGACGCGCGGCCCGACGTCGTCGTCCTCGACGGCGAGGTCTCGAACTCGACGTTCGCGGAGACGTTCGCCAAGTCACACCCCGAGCGGTACTTCGAGATGTACATCGCAGAGCAACAGCTGGTCGCCGCCGCGGTCGGCCTGCAGGCGGTCGGCTGGCGACCGTTCGCCTCGACGTTCGCGGCGTTCCTCTCGCGTGCGTACGACTTCGCGCGCATGGCAGCGGTGAGCCGCGCGACGCTCGTGGTCTGCGGCTCCCATGCGGGCGTCTCGATCGGCGAGGACGGCCCGTCCCAGATGGGTCTCGAGGACATCGCGTCCTTCCGCGCGATCCAGGGGTCGAAGGTGCTGCATCCGAGCGACGCGAACCAGACCGCGAGGCTCGTGGCGGCGCTGGCCGACACGGAGGGAATCTCGTACCTCCGGACCCTGCGTCCCGCGACGCCCGTCCTGTACTCACCGGACGAGGAGTTCGCCCTCGGCGGCAGCCGGGTGCTGCGCTCGAGCGACGGCGACGAGGTGGCGCTGATCGGCGCCGGGATCACGGTGCACGAGGCGCTGAAGGCCGCGGACGTACTCGCCAAGGAGGGGATCACGGCGCGGGTGATCGACCTCTACTCGATCAAGCCGCTCGACGCCGAGACGCTCGCCGCTGCGGCCGACGCGACGGGCGGTCGGCTCGTCACCGTCGAGGACCACTGGGCCGACGGCGGGCTGGGAGACGCCGTCGTCGCCGCGCTCGCGGACACCGACGAGCCGCCGCGCGTCGTGCGACTCGCGGTTCGCGAGATGCCGAGATCCGGCAAGCCCGAGGAGTGCCTCGCAGCCGCGGGCATCGACGCCGAGCACATCGCCGCTGCTGCGCGCACGCTCGTGGCGCAGGCGGTCCACACGGCCTAGGCCCGCCACCGGCTCCCTCTACCCTTGGGCGGCCATGGCCGTGCTCATCGCATCCGAGCTGCGCAAGGAGTTCTCCGGCGACCCGCTCTTCGAGAACGTGTCGTTCACGGTCGGCCGGAAGGATCGGCTCTCACTCGCGGGCGCGAACGGCGCAGGGAAGACGACGCTTCTGCGCGCGATCGCCGGCGAGACGTCGATCCAGGGCGGGAAGCTGGCCTTCGCGAAGGGCACGCGCGTCGCGCTCCACGACCAACGCCCGCCGCTCGAGTACGACATCACGCTGCGCGAGTACGCGTTTTCCGGCGCGCGCGACCTGCTCGAGCTCGAAGGCGAGCTGCGGCGACTCGAGGGGGTGATGGCGGAAGGGGCGCACGACGAGCCGACGCTCCGGCGGTACGCCGATGCACAGACGCGGCTCGAGCACGCCGGCGGCTGGGCCTGGCGCGACCATGCCGCCGCCTCCGTTCGCGGGCTCGGCTTCACGGAGGAAGACCTCGACCGGCCCCTCGGCACGTTCTCGGGCGGCGAGTTGACGCGCGCCTCGCTCGCTCGCGCTCTCGCGGGGAGCCCCGACCTGCTCCTCCTCGACGAGCCGACGAATCACCTCGACGTCCAGAACCTCGAGTGGCTCGAGCGCGAGCTCGAAGGCATCGATGCCGCCGTCATCCTCGTTGCGCACGACCGCTGGTTCCTGGAGGCGGTGACGACCTCGGTGCTCGAGCTGTCGCCTGGTGGCGCCCACTACTTCGCCGGGCCGTGGCACGAGTGGCGGCAGGAGAAGGCTGCGCGCGCGGCCGCCGCCGGCAGGACGGCGGACCGCGTCTCGGTGGACATTGCGCGGCTCGAGCGCTTCGTCGAGCGGTTCCGGTACAAGAAGTCGAAGGCGAAGCAGGCGCAGGCCAAGCTCACACAGATCGCGCGGCTCGAGAAGGAGCGCTCCGACGCTCGCCACGAAGTGGAGTCGCTCACGAAGCGCCGGCGAACGCTCGGCTTCGACTTCCTCGACCCGCCACGCTCCGGCCGCATCGTCCTCGAGGCCGACGACGTCTCGCTCTCGGCGGGCGACAAACGACTGCTCGACGACGCGGCGATCGTGATCGAGCGCGGCGAGAAGGTCGGCCTCGTGGGTCCGAACGGCTCGGGCAAGACGACGCTCCTCGCCGCGATCCTCGACGGCCACCCGCTCGACGGCGGGAAGATCGCTCTCGGCCACGGAGTCGTGCCCGGCTACTTCTCCCAGCACGCGATCGAGCTGCCGGCGAGCGGGTCGGTTCTCGATGCGACGGCCGCCGCGACGGGATTGCCGCGCCCGCGCGCGCAGACGCTGCTCGGACGGTTCCTCTTCTCCGGCTGGGAGACGCACGAGCGGCCCGTGACCGCGCTCTCCGGTGGAGAGCGGCGGCGGCTCGCACTCGCGCTGTTGGTGGCGTCCGGCGCCAACTTCCTCGTCCTCGACGAGCCGACGAACCATCTCGACGTCGAATCGCGCGAGGCACTCGAGGCCGCACTCGAGGCGTTCCCCGGGACGATCCTCCTCGTCTCCCACGACCGCGCGCTCCTGGACGCGGTGCCCGACCGCATCGTCGCGTTCGAGGACCGCTCGCTGCGTTCGTACGACGGAGGCTGGGCCGACCTCGAGCGCGAGCGGGAGGCCGCGAGCACGCCGGTCGACTCCGTTCCGCCGAGGCCGGAGCGGCCGCCGCGCGTCGCGAAGTCGAGACCCACGCGGCGCACACCGACCGAGCTCGAGCGCCTGGAAGGGCAGATCGCCGGCGTCGAGGCTCGCATCGCCGAGCTCGAGCGGAAGCTTGCCGACGACTGGTCCGACATGGACGTGCTCGCTGCGCACCGCGCGGCGCGGGACGAGCTCGTCGCGCTCCTCGAACGCTGGGAGGTCGCGTTCGCCGAGGCGCAGACGACGTGACGTGGGGCCGGCCCGGCGGCGTACAGGGGTCGTGCATGCAGTGACGATCGCTCGGCCGCGCCCGCTCGACGCGACGACCCCGTCGTTCGCGGCGGTCGCCGAGGAGCTCCTCGACGACGTCTACGGCTATCTCCTCTACCTGACGAGGAACCGGGCCGTCGCCGAGGACCTGACCGGCGAGACCTTCGAGGCGGCGTTCAAGAAGTGGCGGCGGTTCGATCCCCGCCGAGGCACGCCGCGCGCGTGGCTGCTCGCCATCGCCCGCACGACCGCGCTCGACTGGTTCCGTGCCGACGCCAGGAGACGAAAGCGCGAGGAGCGGGCGAGCATCGCGGAGCGGCACGGCGACGTCACGACCTTTAGTGAGGGATTCTCGCCGGAGCTCGCCGAGAGCCTGCAATCGCTCTCGGCCGGCGAGCGCGAGGTGGTCGCGCTGCGCATCGTTCTCGATCTCGACGGCGAGGAAGCCGCACGCCTGCTCGGGATCTCCCCCACGGCCGTGTCCACGAGACTCAGCCGTGCGCTGTCGAAGCTCGAAGAGAGGATGAGAGACCATGACGTCGTCGCCTGACCTGATCCACGAGCTGCGGGCGTCGCGTCCGTCCGCGCCCGCCGATCTCCGGGCCCGCATCAGGACGATCGCGGCCGAACAGCCTGCTCGCGCTCCGTGGGCGGGCTGGCGCTTCCCGGTCCGCCGCGGGATGCTCGTCGCAGTACCGGCGGCAGCGGCGCTCGCACTCGCAAGCGCGGGCGTCGTCGGGCTCACGCGATCCGATTCGCCGCAGGCCGTCCGCCAGGACGCACTCGAGAAGTCGACACCCGAAGCGGCGACGCCGTCGGCGACGGCCGACCTGAGCGCCGGCCGCGCCCAGACTCCGTCCCCGACGACCACGGACGACCGGGCTCAGCTCGTGAGCGCAACCCTCACCGTCGAGGTGAAGGACGCCGACGCCGTCTCGCGCGCCGCGCAGAGCGCACTCGAGCTCACGCGGACGCTCGGAGGCTTCGTCGTCTCGTCCTCGGTCGCGACCGGCGACGAGGGAAGCGCCTCGATCGTGGTCCGCGTGCCGGTCGACGAGGTGCAGGACGCGATCACGGGTCTCTCCGGCCTCGGCCGCATCGTCTCGCAGCAGGTCACGACCGCCGACCGGCAGGAGAGCATCGATGCCGCGCAGCGTCGGACTCGCTCGCTCCGTGCGCAAATCGCGCTCATCACCGCCCGGCTCGAGTCGGGGACGCTCGACCCCGAGACGCAGGCACGTCTCGAGGCGCGCCTGAAGAACCTCAAGGCGGACCTCCTCGCCGCCCGCCGGTCCCTCGGGGCACTGCGCGCGGAGGCACGCATGTCGACCATTCAGCTCACGGTCGTGACGCCCGGCGCGCTCGGCGCTGTCGTCCCACCGTCGAGGATCGACCGTGCCATCGACGAGGCGCTGAACGTCCTCGCCTGGGAAGGCGTCGTCGCGCTCGGCATCGCGATCGTGCTCGCGCCGTTCGCGCTCGTCGCCTTCGCCGTGTGGCTGGGCCGCCGCGTCTATCGCCGGCAGGAGGAGGAAAGGCTGCTCGCGACCTAGGACGTCGCGCCGAGCGTCGCGACCAGCGCCTCCGCGACGACCTTCAGTGGGCGTCCGGAGATCTGGCTCGCCTTGCGGAGCCGTGCGAAGGCCTCTTCCTCGGAGAGGCCTTCACGCTGCATGAGGATCCCCTTCGCGCGCTCGATCGCCTTCCGGGCGGCGAGGGCCTCCGCGAGCGAGTCGGCCTCCTCGCGGAGAACGCGGAGCTCCTCGTGCCGAGCCGTCGCGGTCGCGATCGCAGGCAGAAGGTCGGTCTCGCGAAACGGCTTGACGAGGTAGCCGAAGACGCCCGCCTCGACGGCGCGCGAGACGAGCTCGCGCTCGCCGTAGGCGGTCACCATGACGATCGGGATCGGCCGCTCGTCGAGTATGCGCCGTGCAGCTTCGATCCCGTCGAGGCGCGGCATCTTCACGTCGAGGAGCGCGACGTCGGGCTTCGTCTCGCGCGCCAGCTCGACCGCCTCCTCGCCGTCGCGCGCTTCCGCGCACACCTCGTACCCGGCCGCCTCGAGGAGACCCTTGAGGTCGAGGCGAATGAGCGTCTCGTCCTCGGCGACGAGCACGCGCGTCACGCCGGGAACACCACCTCGGCGCGCAGACCGCCGGCGTTCTCGAGGGCGAGCTCGCCACGCAGCTCGTCGCGGACGAGCGCGCGCACGATCGAGATCCCGGTGCCGCTGACGTCGCCGTCGATCCCGGCGCCGTTGTCGGCGATCGTCAGGACGACATCACCGTTGCGCTGCGCGAGCGCTATCGAGACGTGGTCGCCGCCGTGCTCGAGCGCGTTCTGGAAGAGCTCGGTGAACACGAGCGCAAGCGCGGTGGCACGCTGGCCGGCGAGCGAAACGGGCTCGAGGTCGGCCGACACGTCCTTCCCCGCCACCAGGCCCTGCACGAGCATCGCGCGGAGGCGGTCGACGAGCTCGCCGAGGTCGACGTCGTCCTCGCGGTGCTCGGTCAGCACCTCGTGCACCGCCGCGATGGCGAGGATGCGGTTCACGGAGTCGTTGAGCGACTTCTGCGCGTCGACGGTGTCGGCACGCGCCTGCAGGCGAAGAAGCGACGCGACCGACTGGAGGTTGTTCTTCACGCGGTGATGGATCTCTTGTGCGAGCACGCCGCGCATCACCGCACGCCCGTGCTCGAGCGCGACTGCGGCATGGTGGGCGATCGCCTCGAGCAGCGCCTCGTCGTCGGGCGAGAACGGCGTGTCCCGATCGCAGACGAGCTCGCCGATCTGGCGCCGCTTCCAGCGCAGCGGCAGACGTACGGCATACGCGCCCGCACGGCCCTCGGGCCACGCGATCTTCCCGTCCTCGAGCACGAGCGCCGCGCCCGTCGCGTGCAGCGACTCCATCGTCGTCTTCACGATCGCCTCGAGCGACTCCTCGAGGTAGAGCGACTCCGAGACGGCCTCCGAGATGCGCGCGAGCGCCTCGAGCTCCGCGACCCGCCGCTGCGCACGTTCGTAGAGTTTCGCGTGCTCGATCGTCTGGGCGACCTGGGACGCGATGGCCACGAGCAGCTCGATCTCGGCGTTGGTGAACGCCCGCGGCTTCCTCGTGCGGACGTTGAGCGCGCCCTCGAGCGTGTCCCGCGCGAGGATCGGGACAGCGAGGATCGACTCGTACTCGTCCTCGGGCAGATTGGGGAACTCCTTGAAGCGGGGGTCGAGGTGAGCCTGCTCGGACAGCATCACGGGCTCTCGCTCCGCGGCCGCAACGCCGGTGATGCCCTCTCCCGGCCGCATGCGCGGCGTGCGGGTCAGCTCTTCGACCCGGGTCCCGTGCGTCGCGCGCAGGACGAGCTCGTCCGAGCGTTCGTCGTAGAGATAGACGAAGCACGCATCCGTACCGAGCGCGTCGGCGACCTTGCTCGCGACGAGCTCGAGGACCTCCTGCAGGTCGAGCGAGGAGTTGACCGCGGCGATGGTCTCGGTGAGGAGGCGGAGATGACGGGCCGTGGCGTCCACGCGTCCCATTGTCATGTTTCGAACCGCGCAGAACGTGTCATAGGATCTGCCGGCGTGACGTTCGACGACTGGATCCTCGCGCTGCACGTGCTCAGCGCGTTCGCGTACGTCGCGGGCATGGTCGTGTTCTGGGTGCTGATCGTCGCGGTTCGGAAGACCGACACGCCTGAGGGCACGATCCGCATGGCGCCCGTCGTAAGGGTCGGGCACCATCGGGACGGAGTGGGAGCGGTGGGAACGATCGTCTTCGGCCTCTGGCTCACGTTCTCGGTCGGCGGATACGACATCTGGGACTTCTGGATCATCGCGGCGCTCGTCCTGTGGGCCATCGCCGGCGGCCTCGGCGGACGGACGGGTAAGGCGTACATGGAGGGGATGACGAAAGCCGCAGGAGCTCGAAGCCGCCGGACAGACCGGTCCGAACGCCGAGCTGCTCGCGCTGAACCGGACCCAGATCGCGGCCTGCGTGCTGCACACGGCGTCGAGCCTCGCGATCGCTGCTGCTGCTCATCGACATGATCTGGAAGCCTGGCGCATGACGAGCCTCGCTCGCCGCCGCACCGCCCGACCGACTGGAACTTCCCGCTGTTCGTGCACGTCCTCGGCGCGATGATCCTGGTCGGCGGCCTGCTGGCCGGAGCCAGCCTCATCGCCTACGCGCGCGGCGACGCACGCTCGCTCCGACTCGGCTACTGGACGCTGCTCGCGGTCGCACTGCCGGGGTACGTCGTGATGCGGATCGGCGCGCAGTGGATCTACTCGCGCGAGGGCTGGGACAAGCTCGACGACGACCCGACGTGGCTCGGGATCGGCTTACATCGTCGCCGACGCCGGAGCGCTCCTCGTGCTCATCGCGCTCATCGTCGGCGGCATCGGCGTCCGCCGCCTGAGGAATGGGGGCGGCCAGGGCCTGCTGAAGGCCTCGATGGTCATCGCCTGGATCGTCCTCGCCGCCGCGCTCGTGGCCGTCTGGGCCATGGCCGGCAAGCCGGAGTAGCGTCCTAGCGTTCTGGGTCGGATCCGCTGACCGCCGAAGGCCGGCTCCGCCGGCCGAGAGGCCAGGATCGGCTCAGTGCACACAACCGCGAGGGAGGGGGGCTCGTGGGGGGAACCGTAGGTTCCACCCACGCTAGAACGACCACGGGCTCCACACCAGGGAGCCCGCGATCGGCCGTCAGATACAGGGCTTACCGCTCGCCTTGCGGCGCACCCTGCAGCGCGCATCATCCGACTTTCGTCGGCTGGATGCAAGTTGGCTTTACAGAGCTGCGAGGTACTTGTCCTTCTCCCATTCGGTGACCTGAACCCTGTACTCGTCCCACTCGCGCCGCTTCAGCTCGATGTACCGCGGGAAGATGTGGTCCCCGAGCGTGCGCTTCATGAGATCCGAGCCGGCGAGCTCGTCGATCGCCTCGCCGAGCGACTCGGGCAGCGACACGATCCCCTGGTCGCGGCGTTCCGCCGCGGTCAGGCGGTAGAGGTTCCGCTCCATGGGGTCGGGCAGCTCGTAGCCCTTCTCGATCCCCTCGAGACCTGCCTGCAGGAGCGCCGCGAACGCGAGGTACGGGTTGCAGGCGGGATCCGGGCAGCGGATCTCGGCGCGCGTGGCCTGCTCCGAGCCCGGCTTGTACAGCGGGATCCGGATCAACGCCGAGCGGTTGCGCTGCGACCAAGCCACGTACACCGGCGCCTCGTAGCCAGGGACGAGCCGCTTGTACGAGTTCACCCACTGCGCGAGCACCCCGGACATCTCGCGCGCGTGCACGAGGAGCCCTGCGATGAAGCTCTTCGCCGTCTTCGAGAGGTGGTGCTCGTCCCGCCGATCGAAGAACTGGTTCCGGCCGCCGCGGAAGAGCGACATGTGCGTGTGCATGCCGGAGCCGTTCTCGCCGAACAGCGGCTTCGGCATGAAGGTCGCGTAGTAGCCGTGCCACGCGGCGACCTCCTTCACGATCAGGCGGTACGTGATCGTGTAGTCGGCCATCGCGAGCGCGTCGGCGTAGCGCATGTCGATCTCGTGCTGCGACGGGCCGACCTCGTGGTGGTGGTACTCGATCGGGATGCCGACCGCCTCCAGCGCGTGGATCGTGTCGTTGCGCACTTCGGTGGCCGCGTCCTGGGCGGTCATCGCGAAGTAGCCGCCCTCGTCGAGCGTCTCCGTGCCCCTGTCGTCCTCGAAGAGGAAGTACTCGAGCTCCGGGCCGACGTTGAACGTGTCGAAGCCCATGCTCTTCATCCGGTCGAGAGCCTTGCGGAGGACATAGCGGGGATCGCCCTCGTAGGGCGATCCGTCCGGGGTGACGACGTCGCACATCATCCGCGCGACGTTCGCGCCGATGGGGTGTCCGTGATCGTCGAGGGGGCGGGGCATGAGCTGGAAGCTCGCCGGATCCGGGATCGCCACCATGTCGGACTCCTCGATGGCGTTGAAACCGGTGATCGACGACCCGTCGAAGCCCATGCCGTCGTTCAGCGCCTCCTGCATCTCCGACGGCGTGATCGCGAACGACTTGAGATGGCCCTCGAGGTCGGTGAACCAGAAGAGGACGTGCTCGACGCCCTCGTCCCTGATGCGCTTCAAGACCGCCCGCCGCGCCGCCACGCTGGACGTGGCGCGGTCCCTGCTCTTGACCATCGTGCTCCGTGCTGCCCGCTTCGGCGCCTGCGTCCGTGGTCGTGCCATGAAACCTCCCTTGAAATGGAAAAAGCCCCGGACGGCAAAGCCGCCCGAGGCAACGTCGCCTCACATAGACCGCGCGACTCTAGCAAGCCTCGAGGTCAGCCCTCAACCTGTGGGACGACATCGAAGGACGCGCTCTCGTCGTCCCGCCGGAGCGCCAATCCGTAGAGCAGGAGGGCGGGTGTGAGCGCCGCAGCTCCCGCTGCAAGTGCCGCGCGAATGCCGAACGCGTTGCCCACGACGCCGAGCACGGGCCCGCCTCCCCACTCGCCCGCCGAGTCTCCGAGATTCGTCATCGAGATCACCGTCGCTCGCACGCTCGAGTCCTCGATGTTCGCATTGAGCCACGTCGAGTAGACGGGGCCCGCGAGCGACCTGGCGACGCAGATCCCCCAATAGGCGAGAACGGCCGCGCCGAAGCTCCCTGCGAAGGCGAAGGCCAAGGTTGCGGCCACCATGGCACCGTCGAGCCAGAAGAGGCTCCACGTCATACCACGCCAACTCGCGTTCGCGAAACGTCGTGAGAGGGGCTGGGCGACCACGATCGCGAGCACTACCGCGACCGCGTTGAGGATCCCGAACCAGATGATGGAGCTGAAGTCCGCGAATGCGGGCACGCCGATGTTCGTGAGGAAGTGAGCCTCCCAGAGTCTGTCGACACTCTCGCTCCACATTCCGCCGAAGAACGTGATCCCGAGGATCAGCAGCAGGATCGGCCGCGCTCGAATGAGGCCGCCGCCGCGCCTGGCGGTGTGTGTCATGGAGCGGAGCGCTGAGAGCTCCTCCGGTGCGGCTGGCACGAACTCCGACTCCGGCATGACGAAGACGAGGAGACCTCCCAGCGCGACCAGCACCAGACCGCCGGCGACGATCGGCAGCCACAGATCGACGAGCGCGAGGCCGACCGCCGCGGCGATTCCGACGAGTGTGAAGATGCGAGCGACTTGCGCGCCACGCTGATACTCGCGGCCGAGGCGCTCGGGACCGACCTCGTCGGCTAACCACGCGTCGATCGCGCCGCTCTTGAACGTCCAGCCGAAGCCCATGAGCGCCGCCGCCGCGAGGATCAGAGGCACACTCGTCACGAGGCCGGTGACGATCAGCGAGATCCCCATGATCACCTGCGCCACGATCACCGAGGTTCGCCGGCTGTACGAGTCGGCGACCACGCCCGTGGGCACCTCGAAGGCGAAGTACGCGATCTCCATGAACGTCCCCGTGAGGACGAGCTGGAGCGGATCCATCCCGACCTCCTGCACGAAGTACACCGGCGCGAGCGTCCATCCGATCGCCATCGCGAACGACTCCGCGCCGCGGTAGACGAGCCAGGTCCGATCGGCGCGCCAGCGACTCAGGTGCCTATGCCGAGGCGCCCGAGTACTTGCTCAATCCGTAGCGCCAGAACCACCTCGCGAACGCGAATGCGACGACCGTGAAGACCGCCGCGAGCAGGAGCGTCTGCCAGTCGAGCCGTGACGTCAGCGCCTCCGCGGGGACGGTCACGGCGAACGCGATCGGCACCAGGAACGTGACGCTGACGCGAAGCCACGTCGGGTAGATCCCGATCGGCCAGCGACCGGTCTGGAAGATCCCGTCGAAGAGCTCGACGGCGTGCCACATGTTGACGACCCAGAACGCGACCGTGGCGATGACGAGCCAGAAGCAGTAGATGAGGACCGCCCCGAACACGAGCGAGACGGCGAAAGCCGCCGCCTCGGGCGGGCCGAACGAGGTCGTGACGCGCGAGAGCCCGACGGCGAGGACGATCAGCCCCGACACGATGTCCACTGCCTGCCAGATCCGGACCTCGCGCACGCTGACGAGGACCTGTGCGTCCTCGGGCTTCGTCAGCGCGAAGTCGAGCTTCCCCTCCCGGACGTCCTCGATGAGGCGCGTCATGTTCGGCTGGATGTACATCTTGATCGCGCCTCCCATGAGGATCTGCACGCCGAGGACGCAGAGGAGCTCCGACTTCGTCCACCCGTTCAGCTCCTCGGTGTGCGAGTAGACGAGCGCGAGCACGACGAGGCCGGTCACGAGCGCGATCGCCGCCTGCATGAGCGAGACGAAGAAGTTCACGCGGTACTGCAGCTCGTTCAGGACGCCGAGCTTCAGGAACAGCCAGCTGACGCGGACCGCGTTCATCCGCCGACCGCCGAGTAGCGCTTGATCGCGGATCGCCACGCAACCTTGAAGATCGCGAGCCCGATGAGGATCCAGAGGAGCTGGACGAGGAGACCCTGGACGAGCTCCTGGTTCGACAGGTCGCCGACGAGGCTCTCGATCGGGAAGTAGAAGGCCCACTGGAAGGGGAGGAAGCGCGAGATCTCCTGGACCCAGTCGGGCATGAGCGGCAGCGGGACGAGACGACCGGAGAGCAGGAGCTCGACGGTCATGTAGAGATCGAAGATCGCCGCGCCGCGCGTCGTCCAGAAGCAGAGCATCCCGAGCGACTCCTGCAGCATCGTGCGGATGAGGTACGCGCCCCAGATCGCTATCGCGAAGGTGACGATCTCCGCGGGGCGCGGGCTGAGCGACGGGTCGAAGACGAGCGACAGGCCGAAGGCGATCGGCAGCCAGAGGACGATCATCACGACCTTCCAGCCCGCGAACCACGCGATGTCGTAGTGGAGCGGCAGCACCGGCCGCAGGAGGTCGCGGTTCAGGTCGCCCTCGCGGATCCGGTACTCCCAGTACGGCGCCCCGAACACGATGTTCATGTTCCGGACGAGCGTCCAGACGATGTAGTACGCCGCGAAGTAACCGGCCGTGAGCCCCTGCACCTCGCCGCCCTGCTGGTCGGCGATCGTCGTCCAGACGACGAGGTAGATCACCGGCTCGGCGATCATCCCGAGCAGGAAGAAGTAGTGACCGGTGCGGTACTGGAACTCGGACGCGATGGCCATCCGCGCCGTCGACAGGTAGATGTCGACCATCGAGCGGATGCGCCCGGCCTCGCGCGGCACGTTCTGCGGGACCGTCGTCATTCGGGCTTCTCCTGCGCGAAGACGAGCTCGATCACGTCCTCGATCGGCGGGTCCTCGACGTTCAGGTCGAGCACCTGCTCGTCGGCAAGAAGCCGTGCGGTCACGGCCGACGTCTCCGCCTTCGGGACGCGCAGTGTGATCCAGTCGCCGTCGCGATGGATCACCTCGCCGTACGCGGAGAGGTCCGCCTGCCCGTTCTCCAGCGCGATACCGATCGTCTTGTAGGCGGCGAAGGTCTCCGCCAGTCCCGCCAGCGCGCCGTCGTACAGGATCGTGCCGTGGTGGATCACGACGACGCGCTTGCACAGCGCCTCGACGTCCGCCATGTAGTGGCTCGTGAGCAGCACCGTGGCGTCGTAGCGCTCGTTGTAGTCGGCGATGAACGTGCGGATGCGCTTCTGCATCGTCACGTCGAGGCCGATCGTCGGCTCGTCGAGGAAGAGCACCCGAGGCTTGTGCAGGAGCGCGCCGACGATCTCGGCCTTCATCCGCTCACCGAGCGAGAGCTGCCGCACCGGCTTGCGGACGAGGTCTCCGATGTCGAGCAGCTCGATCAGCTCGTCCCGCAGCGGCACGAACTCGTCGCGTGGGATGCGGTAGATCGCGCGGTTGAGCTCGTACGAGTCGAGTGCCGGAAGATCCCACTGCAGCTGGTTGCGGTTGCCCATGACGAGCGTGATCCGGCTGAGGAACGCGCGCTGCCGCTTCGCAGGGACATGGCCAAGCACGTGGGCGTCTCCACCGCTCGGATGGAGCAGCCCGGAGAGCATCTTCAGCGTCGTCGTCTTCCCGGCGCCGTTCGGGCCGAGGAAGCCCACGACCTCGCCCTGGTCGACCGTGAACGAGATGGCGTCGACCGCGCGCACCTCGCGCGTCTTCCTCTTGAAGAGGCCCTTCGTGGCCGCCAGGAGGCCCGGATCGCGCTCGGGCACCTCGAAGACCTTCTCGAGGCGATCGACGACGACGGCGTGGTCCGTCATCAGCCGCTCCGCTTCAGCTTCCCGTGCCTCTTCGCGTAGGTCTCACCCCGTGAGAAGACCCAGAGGCCGAGGGGGATCGAGACGGCGCCGATGACGAGCAGCGGCCAGATGTCGCTCCAGAGAGCCGACAGCGGGGCACCCTCGAGAATCGCAGCTCGAGCGCCTTCGAGCGCGTACGTCGCCGGCGAGATCGTCGCGATCCACTGCATCCACTGCGGCAGGACCTCCACCGGGTAGTACACCCCGGATACCACCAGCAGGGTGCCCTGGGCGACGAACCCGAGCTGCGTCCCCTTCTCCGGTGAGATGAGCGGGAGGACGGACATCATCATCCCGATGCCGATGAACGAGACCGACGCGACGAGCAGCACGACGAACGCGGCGAAGAACTGTGCGTCCGGCATGGACAGGTCGAAGAACACGAAGCCGCAGATCACGAACAGGAACGTCGCCCGAAGGAGCCCGTAGAGGATCGCGAACACGCCCTGGCCGGCCAGGTGCATGGCCCGTGAGAGCGGCGCCATGAACGTGTACTCGATCGTCCCTTCCCAGCGCTCCCAGGCGACCGTCTCCATGAGGAACTCGAACAGGATCCCGAGGTAGGCCCAGACGACCGCCCCGATGAGCAGCGTCGTCATGGTCTCCTCGACGTCGAGCGTGCCGCCCTCGGCCTCGATGCCCTTCGCGATGAAGACGATCGTGAGCGTGTTCGCAACCGTCCAGACGAACCAGGCGAGGTCCCACCAGATGTACCGCTTCGTGAGATAGGCGTTGCGCTCGACGACCCCACCGGCGCCGACGAGCTCGGCCCGCATGGTTCCCAGCATGGCGCGCATCAGGCGAACACCTCCCTGTCGTCGTCGTCCTCGGTCTCGGCCTCGAACTCCCGGCCGGTCGCGGCGAAGAACGCCTCCTCGAGGGTCTCGGCGTCGTACCTCTGCTTGATCGCCTCCGCCGACTCGAGGGCGAGGAGCCGCCCGCGGTCGAGGATGCCGATGCGGTTCGCGAGCACCTCGGCCTCCGCCAGGTCGTGCGTGCAGAGAAGGATGGTCGAGTCGTGCGAGTCGCGGATCTCGCGGACGAACTCCTGCACCTCGAGCTTCGAGCGCGGGTCGAGCCCCGTCGTGGGCTCGTCGAGCAGGAGGACGACCGGCGAGGTCAGGAGGGCGCGCGCGAGCGCGACCTTCTGCTGCATTCCTCGGGAGAGCGCCTCCATCGGCTCGTCGCGACGGTCCGCCGGGAAGCCGACGCGCTCGAGGATCGCCGGGATCTTCGCGCGTGTCTGCTTCGCCGTCATCCCGTAGTAGCGGGCGGCGTAGCTCAGGTTCTCCGCCGCGGACATCTTCTTGAAGAAGGACGCCTCGACCGAGACCCTGTTCACGACCCTGCGGACCGCGCGGTGCTCCGCGACCACGTCGTGCCCGAGGATGCGTGCGTACCCGCCGTCCGGCAGCAAGAGCGTCGAGAGCAGGCGCACGAGCGTCGACTTCCCCGAGCCGTTCTGCCCGAGGATCGCCACCGTTTCGCCTTTCGCCATCGTGAACGAGACGCCGTCGAGGGCAACGCGCGAGCGGCGCTCGCCGCGCTTCTCGCCGCGCTTGCGGGAGTCCTTGCGACGGAACTCCTTGCGCAGCTCGTGCACCTCGACGGCTACGCCCTTCTGCACGGGCACGGCCTCCATGGCTACTTCCTGAACGTCGATCACCTGATGCTCCTTCGATCGTGTGCGTAGCGAGAAACGTGCGAGCCAGTGCCCGGCCCTGTCGGTGGGCCCCGGCAACCGGTGTCTCAGATACGCGCGAGGAGCTTCACAGCCCGGCCACCTTAGCGAGCGTGCTCGACGAGGTCAACCGCGCGTCTGCCCTCGAGAGCGAGAGCTGCCGCCACGATCGCCGTCAGTAGCGCGATCTCCCCGGCGGCCGTCCACTCCGTGCCGACGGGGATCGTGAGCAGGACGAGCGCGGCGGCAGCGAGACGGACACGCCGAATACCGAGACCGAGCGTCGCCGTGAAGCCGGCGGTACAGGCGACGAACAGAGCAACGCCTACGGCGAGCTCCGACCCGATCCAGGCGTCGAGCGGGTCGTACGGATGTCCGACCGCCTTCTTCAGGCCGGCTGCGACACCGACGACGCCGAGGATCAGCCCGTAGTGCCAGTACCCGAAGGCGACGAGCGCAAGCCGGGCGCGGCGCGAGTTCGGCGCTTCGACCATCGCCCGCTCGACGGGCTCCTCGTCCCGGAAGTAGAGCCACCACAGTGACGCGCTGAGGGCGAGCGCCAGCAACGCGACGACGACGAGCTCGAGATCCACGTGCGAGGTCGTCGCACCGGCGCCGATGACGACGATCGACTCGCCGAGGGCGATGATGATCACGAGGCCGTGGCGCTCGACGAAGTGGCGCGCCTCGATGACGAAGCCCTCGGTGCTCGCGAACCACGGCGTCACCCAGAGAAGGAGCGCCGCGAGGAGCCACAGGGCGTCCTGCATGCGTCCTCCCCCGATCCCGCCGGCGAGCACCAGCAGGGCGGCGGTGAGGTTGTACGGGACGATGCGCAGAATCGCCGCGACCTCCGAGACGGACGTGCCCTTGGCGTACATCCCCGCATGCAGGAGGACCACCACCAGGTACCCGATGCCGAAGGCGAGACCCTCGCCCTCGTACGCGTTCGGAATCGCGAGCGCGATCACGAGGAATCCGCCCATCCCCCCGAGCAGCAAGAGCCTGAAGCGGACGAGATCCGTGGCAATCGCGTTCGTCAGCCACGCGTAGCCGTCGTACATCCACCAGACCACCGCCAGCATCACGAGCACCTGCAGCGTGGCCGCCCCGGACCCGGCGACGAGTACGCCGGTCAGCTGGGTGACGGTGAAGACGAAGACGAGGTCGAAGAAGAGCTCGAGGGTCGAGACCCGCGGACTCCGGTCGATCGTCTCCTCGGACACCGCGAGATCATGGCCCACACGACGGCGCGGGGCGCCGCCGGCCAGACGGCGGCGCCCTGTGCCCTTTCACGTCAGCGGAGGGAGAAGGTGACGCTGACGGTCGCGGAGGTCTCCTGCTGGCCCGGCACAACGGGCGTCGAGGAGTCAGCGGCCGCCTTGGTCGTCTCGCGATAGAGAGGCTCGGGCGAGATGGCCCCCGCCTCGACGATCGTCGTTATCGCGCCGAGCGAGCGGCCGGAGGCCTTCGCGAGCGCCTCGGCATTGAGCCGCGCGTCAGCGACGGCATCCGCGAGCGCCTGCCGGTAGAGGGCCTCGGCGTTCGACGAGCTGAGACCGGGCCCGGTGATCTGGTTGGCGCCGGCACCGGTGGCCGCATCGATCAGAGCAGGTGCGTCGCCGACGTCGCTCACCGCGGACACGCTGTTCGAGGCGACGTAACCGTTCACTTGGCCGACCTCGTCCGTGTACGGGTAGACGCTGACCCACTGGGTTGCGAGGTCCCTTCCGCCCGCTTGCCGAAGCGCGTTCAGGATCTTGCGCATCGCGTCGCCGTTCGCGGCCACAGCGGCCTGGGCGGTATCGCGGCGCGTCTCGGCGCCGAACGACATCTTCGCCTCGTTCGGGACGGCGTCCACCGAGCCGACACCGTTCACCGTGATCGAGTCGGTGGTGGTCGCGTCCTGGGCGCCCGCGAGATCGGGCAGCCCGACCGCGCCGGCCAGAGCGACGACGGTGAGTCCTGCGGCACTGAGGAACAACAGGCGTTTCATGGACAACCTCCGCTGGGTGGGTGACGCAGCGGATACGCCGCAGGTACCGGCTCACGTCACACGTCGTCTCGTTCAGGCGACCCGGCCCGCAGCGGCTTCAGGGATCTTGGTGCGACTGCTGTTTTGCGCTAGCGAACGCCCGGACTTGGGCACGACATCAGTCCCAGCCGAGGTAAGGCGCCGCACCCCGCTTGAACACGCCTCGGGAGATGATCGAGCGCTGGATCTCGCTCGTCCCCTCCCAGATGCGGTCGACTCGGAGCTCGCGGAAGAAGCGCGCCGCGGGGTTCTCGACCATGTAGCCGCGCCCGCCTAGCGCCTGGACGGCGCGGTCGGCGACGCGACCGGCCATCTCGGACGCGTACAGCTTCGCCATCGAGACCTTGCCGTGCACGACCTTGCGCTCCTCGAGCGCGTCGAACGCATGAGCCGCGTGGTACGTGACCAGGCGCGCGGCGTGGAGCTCCGTCAGCGAGTCGGCAAGCGGGAACGAGATGCCCTGGTACTCGGCGATCGGCGAGCCGAACGCCTCGCGCTCCTTCGACCACTCGGCCGTGAGGTCGACGAGGCGAAGCGCCGCGCCGCAGCAGCGCGCCGCGATGAAGAGCCGCTCGACGAGGATCCACTCCTTCGCGCCCGCGTCGCCGCTCGCGGGGACCCGATTCGACTCGGGCACGCGGCAGTTCGTGAAGACGATCTCGGGGTGGTGATCGATGTACGGGTCGTGGAGGAACGACGGCGTGCGCCGGATCTCCATACCGGGCGTCCCCGGGTCGACGAGAAAGAGCGTCTGCTCGCCCTCGGCGACCGCGAGCACGATGTAGACGCCGGGATCGCCCTCGCTCGTGACGAACCACTTCTCGCCGTTCAGCACCCACTCGTCCCCGTCACGCACGGCCGTCGCCTCGAGCCCGGCGAGATCCGAGCCGGCCCCCGGCTCGGTGAGAGCCCACGCCTCGCGGTACTCGCCGTTCGCGATCGGCCTGACGTAGCGGTCGATCTGATCCGATGTGGCGATCTCGAGCAGCTCGCGCGGGCCGCGATCGACGACCGCGAAGCCGAGGCCGTTGGTCGCCTTGCCCGACTCCTCCTCGAGCGCTACCTGGCCGAGCATCGAGAGGTCACGCCCGCCGAGGTCGGCCGGCATGTTGAGCATCGCGAAGCCGGCGTCGCGCGCCTTCGCCCGGATCGCCGCGAGCTCGTCGTGATCGATGGAGCCGCTCTCGGCGATGCGCTCCTCGAGCGGATAGACCTCGGCTTCGACGAAGCGGCCGACGGCCTTCTTGAGCGTGCGAATGTCCTCGGGGAGCTCGGGGACGATCATCGCGCGGCAGCCTACAGAGCGCGCTCGAACGCCTCGCGCTCCACCTGGGTCAGCGTGCGCGACCGGCCAAGCGCGCGGTCTCGCGCGACGAGGACCGCCTCGGCTTCCGCGGCGAGCTCACCGACGCGTGTCCTGATCTGCTCGGCGAGCGTCACGGACGAGTTGCCGATCCGCTCGAGCTTGCAGCTGACGACGACCTCCTCGTCCTCCAGGCGGAGCTCCCGCCGGAAGTCGATCGCGACGCGCGCGAGCACGAAGTCCCAGGAATCGCCGGCATCGCCGAGGACGCGGTCGACCCACTCGTCGCGACACTCCTCGAGGTAGGTGGCGTAAACGGCGTTGTTGACGTGCAGGTACGCGTCGACGTCACTCCACCGGATCTCGACGCGCTTCTCGTGCGGCATGGGCCGCGATCCTAGTCGCGTGTCGCCAGAATGCGCGCCGTGCCCGGCGTCCGCTCACTCGTCTTCCCCGACTCCATCGCCGTCGTCGGCGCGTCGCCGCGAAACGTCGCGGCCGTCGAGACCGTCGTCGCGAGCGGCGTGCGCGCGTGGGGCGTGAACCCGAACCGCGACGAGGTCGCGGGCCTTCGCTGCTACCCGAGGGTGGCGGACCTGCCCGAGACGCCCGAGTGCGCATTCCTGATGGTCAACCACGAGCGTGTCGAGGACGCATTCGAGGAGGCCGCGGCGGCAGGTGTGCGCGCGTTCGTGGTCCCCGGCGTCGGCGCGGAGGCCGGTGCGGCCGCCAGGCCGACCACGGAGCGCCTGGCGGCTCGCGCTCGCGAGCTGGGTGCGGCGATGCTCGGACCGAACTGCATGGGAGTCTTCGCTCCGGGCGGGCCGGCAGCGTGGAACGGACAGCCGCAGGACACCACGGCGCCCGGCGGCGTCGCCGTGCTCTGTCAATCGGGCTCGATGGCCGATGCGTTTCTCTCGCTCGGCGGTCGCATAGGGATCCGGTGCGTCGTTTCCTCGGGCGCCGAGGCGGTCACCGACGCGGCGGACTTCCTCGCTTACTTTGCGGAGGACGACGGGACGACCGCGGTCGGGCTCTTCCTCGAGACCGTCCGCCGGCCCGAAGCGTTCGTCGCCGGGCTGCGCCGCTGCGCCGACGCGGGGAAGCCCGTCGCGTGCCTCAAGGTCGGGCGCTCCGATGCTGCGGCCCGTGCGGCGCTCTCGCACACGGGAGCTCTTGTCGGCTCGAACCGGGCCTTCTCGGCCGTTCTCAACCGCTACGCGGCGATCGAGGTCGAGGACTTCCACGAGCTCGTCGAGACGCTCGAGATCCTCGGACGGAGGCGTCGGCCGACCGGGACACGCATCGCCGGCGTCTCGGAATCGGGCGGCGAGTGCGCGCTCCTCGCCGACCGCGCGGAGGCGGCGGGCATCCCGTTCGAGCCGCTCTCGGACGACCTCGCCGCGTCGCTGTCGGCGGCCTTCCCGAACTACCTCGCTCCCGGAAACCCGGTCGACGCGTGGGGGATCGCGGACGAGACGGAGGTGTACCCACGCTCGCTCGAGCTCCTCGCCGCGTCGGGGGACTACGACGTCCTCCTCGCCCAGGCGGACCTCTCCCAGTTCCGCGATCCGACGAACGACGAGTGGTGCGAGCTGACACTCCGCACGCTCGCGCGCCTGCGCGACGACCACGAGACGCTGTTCTGCTCGATGACGACGGTGCACAGCGCCGATCCCCCGCGCCACTTCCAGGACCTCGCCCGCGAGCTCGACGTGCCTCTGCTCCGTGGCCCTCGCGACGCGATGCTCGCGATCGCACGCGTGGCACGGCGGCGCCCGTTCGAGCTCTCGCCCGCGAACAGCATCCCGGACGTCGCCGACCTCCTCGGCCCGGCGGGGACGCTGCCCGAGCACGAGTCGTCGCTCGTACTCGAGCGGCTCGGTGTCCCGTTCGCTCCCAGGCGCCGTGCGTCGACCCCGGCCGAGGCGGCGAGCGCGGTGGGCGAACTCGGCACGCCCGTCGTCGTGAAGTCGGACGGCGTCGCGCACAAGGCCCGCGACGGAAGGGTCGTCCTGGGCGTCGCGACGCCCGAGGAGGCGGCAGAGGCCGCGCGACGCCTCGGCGGCGCGGTGGTCGTAGCGCGACAGGCGGAGGCGGGCACAGAGGTGCTCTGCGGCATGACACGCGACCCGGACTTCGGCCCGATCCTCGCGGTCGGTCGAGGAGGGGTCGACGTCGAGGAGCGCGACCGTGTCGTCGTGTCGAGCGCGCCGCTCGACGCCGCCTCGGCGGCCGCACTCGTCGCGGAGGCGGGTGTCGAGGACACTCACGGCGTCGTCGCAAGAACGCTGGTGACACTGGGCGATCTCGCCCTCGCGAACCCCCGAATCGCGTCGGTCGAGGTGAATCCTCTGATTGTCAGCGTGTCAGCCACGATCGCCGTCGACGCGCTCGTGGTGCTCTCGGATTGACCCCGCCGCTCTCCTCTGGTTCACTCGGATGTGGGGGGCCAAACGAGGCCCGGGAGGTTGGGATGATGCTGCACCCACGTGAGTCGAGATACGGCCGCCGCGAGTTCCTCGGCCGCTCGGCCGTCGGCCTCGTCGGCCTGTCCAGCCTGAGCACGTTCCTGGCGGCGTGTGGCGGCGCCGACAACGGCAACTTCAAGCCGCCCGACCTCCAGTTCGCGAGCCCGCAGAACCCGGTCAAGTGGCCGCTGTTCGACGACAACCCGATGATCGCGTCGGGCCTCGAGCCCGAGTCTGGCACCTTGCGCATCTACAACTGGAACGGCTACCTCTGGCCGCGGATCAAGAAGAACTTCGAGAAGGAGTACGGCGTGAAGGTCGAGGAGACGTACTTCTCGACCACCGACGAGGCGTCGCGAAGATCTCGTCCGGCGCCGTCGACTACGACGTCTTCTTCCCGACGACCGACCGCATCGGTCGCCTCGTCATCGGAAAGTCGCTGCAGCCTCTCAACCGCGACTACCTGCCGAACCTCAAGAACGTGTGGCCGTCGATCCAGGATCCCTGGTACGACAAGGCCTCGCAGTACACCGTCCCGTACACCACCTGGACGACCGGGATCGGCTACCGGGCGGACAAGGTCGCGAAGGCGCCCGATGCGTTCTCGAACCCGTACGAGATCTACTGGGACGAGTCGAATCGAGGGAAGACGTACCTCCTCGACGACAGCCGCGACGCACCTGCGCACATGCTCCTGAAGAACGGGATCTCGAACGTCAACACCGAGAACCCGGACGACATCGACCTCGCGAAGGACGAGCTGAAGTCGCTGATCGACGCCGTCAACATCAAGCTCTCCACCGACGACTACACGAACGTCCCCGAAGGCAAGGCCTGGGTGCACCAGATGTGGTCGGGGAGCGCGATCTCGGCACAGTGGTACCTCCCCGAGGGAACCGGCCCCGAGGCGCTCGGCTTCTGGTTCCCGCAGGACGGCAAGGGCGTCATCGGGAGCGACATGGTCGCCGTCCCGCGCAACGCCAAGCACCCGGTGCTCGCGCACCACTTCCTGAACTACGTGCTCGACGAGAAGAACGGCTACGACAACTTCGCGAACTACGTCGGGTACCAGCCTCCGTTCACCAAGCTCGACCCGGACCGGCTCGTCGCCGACGGCGTCGTTCCGAAGAACCTCGACACCGCGATCGTGCGGGAGAGCGACTTCGACGTCTCGTACCCGCTGACCGAGCTCACGCCGGCGGGCGCGACCGACTGGCAGAACGCCTGGGCCGAGTTCAAGGCGGGTGTCTGAGCACGAGCGCCGTGTAGGCGCAGAGCGAGGTGCCGACGGATTCTGGGCCGGCCTCGCGCTGCCGGGCGTCGTCTGGCTGTGCATCTTCTTCCTGCTGCCGTTCTACGTCATCCTCTGCGTCGCGCTCGGCACGGTCGACCCGATCTTCCAGACGCCGTCGCCCGAGTGGAACCCGCTGCAGTGGAACACCTCGGCGTTCGAGTTCGTCTTCGACGGCCTCCTCACGCA
This sequence comes from uncultured Gaiellaceae bacterium, assembly GCA_963736935.1. GTDB lineage: Bacteria > Actinomycetota > Thermoleophilia > Gaiellales > Gaiellaceae > GMQP-bins7. The sequence goes on from CAVTQX010000022.1 coordinate 102,703, forward strand.
CGGCGCGGCCTTCCAGACGGTGTTCCTGCGCACGTTCGTGTACGTCGTCGCCGCGACGGGTCTGTCGCTCCTCATCGCCTATCCGGTCGCCTACTACGTCGCGCGCTACGGCGGCAGGTGGAAGGGCCTGCTGCTCGTCGGCCTGATCGCGCCCTTCTTCATCTCGTATCTCATGCGCATGCTCGCCTGGATCAACCTGCTCCAGGACGACGGGTGGGTGAACGACGTGCTCGTGTGGGTCGGAGTTCTCGACGCGCCACGCAACTGGCTCGACGGGCGCGCGTCGTCCGTGATCCTCGGCCTCGTCTACGGCTACGTGCCGTTCATGATCCTGCCGCTCTACGCCTTTCTCGACCGCATCGACCGCAGCCTGCTCGAGGCGGCGCGCGATCTCGGCGCGAGCCCGTTCCAGGCGTTCCGCATGGTGACGCTCCCGCTCTCGATGCCGGCGATCCTCGCGGGCATCGTGATCATCGCGCTGCCGATGTTCGGCGACTACTACACGCCGGATCTGCTCTCGGGCGCGCCGCAGACGAGCCTCATCGGCAACCAGATCAACCTCTACATCCGCGGCGGGCAGCAGATCCCGGTCGGGGCAGCGCTCGTCGTCGTTCTCATGCTGTTCCTGACGGTCCTCATGAGCTACTACCTGTACGCCACCGCGCGCGCGCAACGGAGACTCGGAGGATGAGTCGCTTCCGCGACTGGTGGGCCAACCCGTGGGGCAAACCGCGCTTCCTCGTCCTCTTCACCGCGCTCTACCTCGTCTGGTCGATCGTCCCGATCCTCATCGCGATCCGGTTCTCGTTCAACGAGGGACGGTCCCGCTCGACGGCCCAGGGCTGGTCGTTTCGCTGGTACACGGGCGACCCGGACCTCTCCGTCCTCCACGACCCCGACCTCCGGCTCGCGCTCACGCAGAGCCTGCGACTCGCCGCGATCGCCGTGATCGTGACCGTGCCGCTCGGGCTCGCGCTCGCCGTCGGGCTCACGCGTTGGCGCGGCCGCGGCTCGGGGACGGCGCGCGGGATCTCGCTGGCGACCCTCGTGACGCCCGAGATCGTCATGGGCACGGCGCTCCTCCTCGTCTTCGTGCACCTCCTGACGTTCATCAAGCTCGGAACCGTGGCGCAGGCGATCGGGCACATCACCTTCTCCCTCGTCTTCGTCGTGATCATCGTCCGGGGGCGCCTGCTCGCGATCGGGCCGGAGTACGAGGAGGCAGCCCGCGATCTCGGAGCGTCGCGCATCCAGGCGCTGCGACTCGCGCTCCTGCCGATGCTCGTCCCTGCGATCGTGGCGAGCGGGATCATCGTCTTCGCGATCTCCATGGACGACTTCGTCATCAGCGCCTTCCTGTCGTCCGGCACCGCGACCGACACGGTGCCCGTTCGGATCTACGCGACGGGCCGCACTGCTCCGACGCCCGCGCTGAACGCCCTCGCGACGCTGACCCTCGTCATCACCGTCGTCATCGCGCTCGTCGGATTCCTGCTCTGGCGCGGCGTGCGCGCCGCACGCGGCCAGACCGGCTCGACCGTCGGCGAGTTCGCCGCGCTCGACGCCGAGGCCGTGCGCTAGAAAGCGAGGACGGCGGTCGCTGCCGCCTCGCCGGAGCGGACGCCGCCCTCCATGTGCATGTGCCCGACGCCGGCGATGTCGGCACATGCCCAGTGGATCGGGCCGACGGGCCGGCGCATATCGGCGCCGAAGCGCGTGAGACCGCCGATGCCGAACGTCGATGCATATGCACCGCGGGTCCACTCCTCCCCCGACCAGTCGGTCTCGACGTAGTCCGTCGCCTGCAGCGCCGACGGGCCGACGAACTTCGACAAGCCGTCGAGGACGAGCTCGCGGCGCCGGTCCGGATGCAGCCGGCCGGCGAACTCGGCCTGCTCGCCCGGGAGAAACGTGCAGAGGACGCCGACCGAGGCCGACGGCGGCGTGTTGTCGTAGATCTCGCGCACGAGCTGATGCGGCGCGAAGCCCTCGCCGGAAAGTCCATCGGCGCGCCAGAACGGCTCCGGGTACACGGCGAGGACCTTCGTCACGCTGCCCTGCGAGCTCGCCTGCTGGAGCCTCATCCGCCAGGCAGGCAGCGCGGGCGAGAAGCGGATCGCGGCCGCGAGATTCGGGGCGACCGCCACGATCGCCGTGCTCGCCTCGACCCGGACCGCCCCCGCGTCGATCTCGACGCCGCCGTCCGTCCAGCCGATCGAGCGGACCGGGGCATCGAGCACCACGCGCTCGGCGAGCTCCTCCGCCAGGCGGATCGGAACGAGCTGGGAGCCGCCGACCACGCGGAACGCCAGACACTGCTCGGGCGTGAACAGCTCGTACGTCCCTCCCGCGCCCGCGATCGTCCACAGACCCTGCAGGAGCGAGAACGAGTACGACGGCTTGGTGAGGAACCCGTCCGCGAGGTACGAGCGGAGGTTTTCCCGCGCGACCTCGTCGCCGACCTCGGCACGGAGCCACTCGTCGAACGTGATCGTGTCGAGCTCGCGCGCCCGCGGGTGCTCCCACGGCTCCTCCGGATCGAGCTCCTTCGCGAGTGCGTCGAGCTTCGCGTCGCCCTCCACGAGCGCGCGCTCCTCGGCCGAGCTGAGCCCGTGGTCGTCGCCCGCGTGCCGGCGCGCGTTCCCGGACTCGTCGACGTAGACGTCGTCGCCCTCGCGGTACGCCGGGAAGAGGTCGATCCCGAGCTCGCTGAGAAGAGTGTGCATCCGCGATTGGTACGGGGCGATCCACTCGCCTGCCGAGCTCGTTGGCCTCGCCCCCGAACTCCGTGTTCCAGAGACGTCCGCCGACACGATCTCGCGCCTCGAGGACGACGACGTCGCGACCCTCGGCCACGAGCCTGCGGGCGGCGGCGAGGCCGGCCACACCCGCGCCGACGACGGCGACGTCGGCCCGGATCACGCGGGCGTCCACGCCTCGCTACGCAGAGACGCCGCTGCGGCAGCGCGACCCGTTCGCACGGCGCCCTCCATGTACCCGGCGACCCACTGATCCGAGCCGCAGACGTAGAACGGCGGCTCGTGCGTCCCGTGGAGAGGGCCGACCCGAAGAACGTCGCCCGGCCACCAGTGCGTCGTGTAGCCGCGCGTGAAGGGGTCGGTCGCCCACATCCGCAGGAACGAGTGCGCGGGCCGAGCGGCGTCGGGCCCGTACATGCGCCCGAGCTCCGCATGGAGGGCGTCCAGCCGATGCTCGGCGGCCGTCGCGTCCAGCCACGCGACACGCTCGGGTGGAACGAGCCCGGAGAGGACACCGACACGCTGGGGCCACGTCGAGGCGAGAAGCAGCTCGCCCTCGGAGAGCCCGTTGGCGCCGAGATCGGCCCACACCGAGCGGTCGTAGACGGTGACGAGCTTCGCCGCCTGCGCCTGGCGCTGCGCGCGGATCGAGGCGAGGCGCTCCGCCGAGACTCCGTCGACGGCGACATCGTGGAGGACGCTGACCGGGAGCGCGCAAACGACGACCTCGCCGCGCACCTCCTCGCCGGAGGCGAGTCTGACACGGCAGCCGCTCGTCGACACGGAGATCGACGTCGCGACCGCGCCATACCGCACACGCTCACCGAGCTCTGCACCCATCCGCAGGGCGACCTCGGCCGAGCCCTCGGCGACCTGGTAGCACTCCCACAGGTCGTAGGAGTAGAAGCCCTGGTCGCCGACCGCCGCCGCCTTGCGCAGCTCCGAAAGGAACGACGTCCGCTCGCTCGAGCCGGCCGCGAGCGCAAGCGCGCCCGCCTCGACCGCGCGCAGCGTCGACGGCAACGCGTCGACCGAGCGCAACCAGCCGGCCCAGGACGTACCGTCGAGGCGCACCGCATCGGTGTGCGACCACGGGTCGTCCGGATCGACGGTGGCGACGAGCTCACCGAAGAGGCGCTCGACTCGCTCGTAGTCGCCGCGCTGCTCGGCCGTGTCGAAGGGGAAGCCCTCCTCCGAACGGCGGACGCCGTCAGTGAGGTCGTACGTCGTCGCACCGGCGACCGACGTGTACGTCGAATCGAGCGTCAGTCCGAGCTCCTCGACGAGCTCGAGATACGCGGTGTGCGCCTGCCCGATCATCTCGCCACCGAGCTGCACCGGGCGGGCACCGTCGACGGAGACCTGCTCGACACGCCCTCCGACCCGATCGCGCGCCTCGAGCACGAGCACGTCGGCGCCACCACGGGCGAGATCGCGCGCGGCGGCGAGCCCGGCGAGCCCGGCGCCGACGACCACGACGTCCGTCACGCCGGCACCGTCTCGTCGTCGGCGAGGATGCGCAACGCGTCCGCAGGGAGGTGCGCGGTGACGGCAGCGCCGACGTCGTACTCCTCGACGTCTCCCGAGTTCGCGACGAGCGCCTGCACACGGTCCCCGCCGGGAAGCGCGACGAACACCTGGGTCGTCGAGCCGAGGTAGACGAAGCGCTCGATCGTCGCCGAGACCCGGTTCTCGCCGACCGTCGCGGGCGGCTCGATGCGGACGCGTTCGGGACGGATCGTCAACCTCACGACGCCGGCGCGCGCCTCGCCTTGCTCGGCGCTGAGGGTGACCCCGCCGACGTCGACGGTGCGACCGTCGAGCACGCGGCCGCGCATGAGATTCGAGACGCCGAGGAAGTCGGCGACGAACGCCGTCTCCGGACGCTCGTAGACGTCGCGCGGCGCGCCCAGCTGCTCGACCTTCCCGTCGGCCATCACCGCGAGGCGGTCCGACATCGTCAGCGCCTCCTCCTGGTCGTGCGTCACGTAGAGGAACGTGATGCCGATCTCCCGCTGGATCGACTTCAGCTCGACCTGGAGCTCACGCCGCAGCTTGGCGTCGAGAGCGCCGAGCGGCTCGTCGAGGAGCAGGACGGACGGGGAGAGCACGAGTGCACGAGCGAGCGCGACGCGCTGCTGCTGACCGCCCGAGAGCTGGTGCGGCCGCCGCTGTCCGAGGCCGCCGAGCCGAACGAGCTCGAGCGCCTCCGCGACGCGTCCGCGCTTCTCGTCCTTCGACACGTCCTTGAAGCGAAGCCCGAATCCGACGTTTTGCTCCACCGAGAGATGCGGGAAGAGCGCGTAGCTCTGGAACACCGTGTTGACGGGGCGTTGGTGCGGCGGCGTCTCCGTGACGTCGTTCTCGCCGATGAGGATCCGCCCGGCGTCGGGCCGCTCGAAGCCGGCGATCATCCGCAGCGTCGTCGTCTTACCGCAACCCGACGGGCCGAGCAGCGAGAAGAACTCGCCGCTGCCGATCTCGAGCGACACGTCGTCGACAGCCGCAACGTCGTCGAACGTCTTCCGCACACCCTCGAGGACGACGGACTGCGAGCGGAGCGTCACTGCGCAAGTTCCCGCTGGAGGCACGACGCGAGGAGCACGCGAGCACCGTCGCGGTCGAGCAGGCCGAGATAGAGGATCGAGTCGAGTCCGTCGGCAGCGGCGGCGAGCCGCCAACCCGCTCCCTCCGGGTCGACAGTGCGCGGGACGGAGCCGTCCTCGCGACCTTCGTCGAGCAAGCGGACGATCCGGTCGGCCCACGCCCGGTAGCGCTCCTGGACGAGCGGCCGAAGCTCCTCGTCGTAGCGAAGACTCGACCACACCTCGTTCCAGAGCGCGGGCGTCTCCTCGAGCTCTGGGTCGATCGTCCGAAAGAGCGCGCGCTCGGCGCGCTCGGCGCCCGTCGCGAGGGTCGCGAGCTCGGTGTCGAGAGCGACGACGCGAAGGTCCTCGGCGTACGCGAACGTCGCGCGAAGCAGCTCCTGGCGAGTGGTGAAGTAGTAGTGGACGAGCGTGCGGGACACGCCCGCCTCCTGGGCCACGGAGCCGATCCGGAGGTCGCTCGCCCCACCGGAGACGACCACACGACACGCCGCGCGCAGGATCTCGTCGACTCGCGCAGTTGCTGCCGGCGACGACGCAGTTTGCTCGGTTCGCGGCATCCGCAGTATCCTGACTGACAGGACAGTCAGGAGCAAGCGCACGATGACGACAGCCCTCTTACTCCCCGCCCTCCCGAATCCGCTTCAGGATGGCTGGACGCTTCCTGCGTCCTGGTACACCGACCTCGCCGTCCAGGAGCGCGAGCGGGAGCGCCTCTTCGCCCGCGCCTGGACGTACGCCGGGCCCGCGGAATGGGTCAGCGAGCCGGGGTCGTACTTCTCCGCACACGTCGGCCACGTCCCGGTCGCGGTCGTCCGGGGCACCGACGGGACGCTCCGCGGGCTCGTCAACGTCTGCCGCCACCGCGGTCATCTCGTCGTCGACGGGACGGGCTGCCGCGAGACGCTGCAGTGCCCGTACCACGCGTGGACGTACGAGCTCGACGGGACGCTGCGAAAGGCGCCACGGGCGGAGCGCGAGCCCGGGTTCAGCCCTGAAGGGCTGTCGCTCGCGCCGGTCTCGGTGGGGACCTGGGGGCCGTTCGTCTTCGTCGAATCCGGACCCCGAGGCGGCGCCGCTCGAGACTGCACTCGGGCGGCTCCCCGAGATCGTGGCGGAGAGCGGCCTCGACCTCGACGCGATCCGCTTCCACTCGCATCACGAATGGCCGATCGAGGCCAACTGGAAGGTCGTCATGGAGAACTTCCTCGAGTGCTACCACTGCCCGACGGCGCACCCGGGGTTCAGCAAGGTCATCGACGTGAGCCCGGACGCCTACACACTGCAGACACATGCGACGTTCTCGAGCCAGATCGGCCTCGTCCGGCAGTCCGCGCTCGCCGGGCACGGCACGGCCGCGTACACGCCGCTCGGCGACGTCGTGCAGGCCCAGTACCACTTCCTCTTCCCTTCGACGACGCTGAACATCGCGCCGGGTATCCCGAACATCTCGATGGAGCGCTACAACCCGGACGGACTCCGCCGGACGATCGAGGTCACGGACTACTACTTCGGTGCCGACGCCTCCGACGAGGAGATCGGCGAGCTCCTCGCCTGGGACACGCAGGTCGCCGAGGAAGACGTCTCGCTCGTGCAGTCGGTCCAGCGCGGGCTCGAGTCGGGCGCGGTCCCGCAGGGCCGCCTGATGTCGACCAGTGAGCAGCTCATCGCCGACTTCCAGCGCCGCGTGCACGACGCGCTGATCGGGTAGACGCAGACACGCGGCCGCGAAGCGGGCGCCTTCAGGAGTCTTCGCGTTCGCGAGTCCGCGGTCGCGGATTCGCGAACTGCGGGAAAATCACAGGTTGTCGACGAAGCGGCGCCGCGCCTCGGCGAGGGCATCGCTGATGCCCCCGGGCCCTGGCGCGGAACGCGACGCGCCCTTGCGCGGCTTCTTGAACGAGCCGTCGCGGACGCTCTCGGCGACCTCCTCGTGCGCGTCGCGGAAGGCCACGCCCGACCGGACGAGTGCCTCGGCGGCGTCGGTCGCGAGCAGGAGCGGATCGGACGCGGCCTTCGCCATCCGGTCGCGATCGACCTCGAGACCGCTCACGAGCACGGTGAGCGCCTCGAGCGCGAGCCGGGTCTCGTGCCGGGTCGCGAACACCGGAGCCTTGTCCTCCTGCAGGTCACGGTCGTATGCCAGCGGGAGGCCCTTCACCGTCGCCAGCAGCCCGGTGAGGCGCCCGATCGCCGTCCCGGCCTTCCCGCGCACGAGCTCGGCCACGTCGGGGTTCAGCTTCTGGGGCATCATCGACGAGCCGGTCGCGGCCGTCTCGGGAAGCCGGACGAAGCCGAATTCCGAGGTCGCCCAGAGCACGATCTCCTCGCCGATGCGCGAGAGGTGCGTGAACAGAACCGCGGCCGCGTAGAGATAGTCGAGGGCGAAGTCGCGGTCTGCGACAGCGTCGAGCGAGTTGCGCATCTGTCGTGGCGGAGGCGGCAGCTCGAGTGTGGAGCCTGCGAGAGCACCGGCGCCGAGTGGGCTCTCGGCCGCCGCCTCGGCAGCTGCGGCAAAGCGCGTGCGATCGCGGTCGAGCATCTCGACCCACGCGAGCAGGTGGTGGCCGAGCGTGATCGGCTGCGCGCGCTGCAGGTGCGTGTACCCGGGCATGACGGTCAGCGTCTCCGACTCGGCGAACGAGAGCACCACGAGCGCGAGCGCGTCGATCGCCTCGCGCGCCTCGGCGCATGCGTCGAGCACGTACATGCGGAGCGCGGCGGCCACCTGGTCGTTGCGGGAGCGCCCGGCGTGGATCTTACGGCCGACGTCCCCCAGGAGACGCTCGATCGCGGAATGGACGTCCTCGTCCGACTCGAGGTAGCCCTCGGGGTCCTGGGCTATCTCGGCGAGTCGCGACTCGGCCTCGTCGAGTTCCTCATCGTTCAGAAGCCCGGCGGCGGCGAGACGACGCGCGTGCTCGGCGGTCGCCTCGCAGTCGTACGGCAGGAGCTCCGCGTCGTCCACGCGCAGGAAGCGCCATACGTCCGGGTCGAGCGAGGCCTCGACCCTGCCTTGCCATGTCGTCACACGTCGATCTTCGCGCGCTCGCGTGCCGCATGCAATTCGGTCTCGAGCGAGGAGATCCGAATGAAGCCTTCCGCCGCGTCGTGCGGGAAGGTCTCACCGGTCCCGTAGGACGCGAGCTCGGACGCGTAGATCATGTGCGGCGACCGCCGTCCGGTCACGACCGCGGCGTTCGGCCGGAGCTCGATCCGCACCTCGCCGGTGACGAGCTGCTGTGTCGAGTCGACGAACGCGTCGATCGCCTCGCGCGCCGGGCTGAACCAGCGCCCCTCGTAGACGATCTCCGTCCAGCGCTGCTCGAGTGGGCGCTTGATTCGCGCCTCGTCCTTCGTCAGGACGACGTCCTCGAGCGCCGAGTGCGCAGCGATGAGCGTCATCGCGCCCGGAGCCTCGTAGACCTCGCGGCTCTTGATGCCAACGGCGCGGTTCTCGATCATGTCGATCCGTCCGATCCCGTAGGCGCCGGCGAGGCGGTTCACCTGCGCGATGAGCTCGGCGAGCGAGAGCTCGTCGCCACCGAGCGACACCGGGAGGCCCTTCTCGAACCCGATGACGATCTCGATCGGCGTCGGTGCGCTCGCAGGATCCGATGTGAGCGCGTACGGCTCCTCGGGCGGCGTGTTCCACGGGTCCTCGAGGACGCCTGCCTCGATCGCCCGCCCGAACAGGTTCTCGTCGATCGAGAACGGCGACACCGCCGTCTGCACGACCGGGATGCCCTTTGCGAGCGCGTACTCGATCTCGTCGTCGCGCGTCCAGATCCGGTCGCGGAGCGGCGCGATCACCTTCACGCCGGGGTAGTGGGCCTTGAAGGCGAGCTCGAAGCGCAGCTGGTCGTTTCCCTTCCCGGTGCAGCCGTGCACGACCGCCTCGGCGCCGAGCTCGAGCGCGATCTCGGCAACGGCCTGGGCGATGACCGGCCGCGACAGCGCAGACACGAGCGGGTACTTGGCCTCGTACAGCGCATTCGTCAGTATCGCCCGAGCACATTGCTCGTCGGCGAACGCGTCCTTGCGATCCACGAGGAGCACGTCGTCGGCGTCCGCCGCGCGTGCGCGTGTGACCGACTCCTCGAGGTCGAACTCCTGCCCGACGTCGACCAGTACGGCGACGACCTCGTCGAACCCGTACCAGTCCTCCTTCAGCCACGCGAGGATGCAGCTCGTGTCGAGCCCGCCCGAGTAGGCGACGACGGCAGTCCTGCTCATCTACGCCGCCCCCTGCAGGAGGTATCCGGTGAGCTCGTCCTGGAGCGCCTGCGCCGAGACCCCGTCGCGGGTCGCCACGAAGATGGTGTTGTCGCCCGCGAGCGTCCCCGCCACGGCGGGATGCGCAGCCTCGTCCATCGCCTGGGCGAGCGCGTTCGCATACCCCGACGGCGTCGTCACGACGACGAGCGCACCGGCCGCCTCCACGGTGATCGCGTAGCGGCGCATCGCCGATCCGAGGGCGCGCAGGCGGTCGCCGTCCGTACCGCCGGGCGGTGCGTAGACGAGCCGCCCGCTCGGCGCGCGCACCTTCACGAGCCCGAGCTCGGCGATGTCGCGCGACACCGTCGTCTGCACGACGTCGTAGCCGCTCTCGCGAAGCGCCGACGCCACCTCTGCCTGCGTCGAAAGCGCCCGGTCGCGCACGAGCTCGAGGATGGCGCCGTGTCTCTCTCGGCGATTCATACTATGCGGCACCGTAGCAGAATATGCATGCAATTCGCGCAACGAGCGGCTCGGGAATCGCACACTAGGGTGCTACATTGCGCCGGCGGTGGAGCGGGTCCTCGTCCTCAACGCGAGCTACGAGCCTTTGAACGTCTGTTCGCTACGCCGCGCGCATGTGCTCGTCTGGAAGGGCAAGGCCGAGGTGCTCGAGAGCCACGGACAGCCGCTCCGCTCGTCGTCGTCGACGTTCACGCGACCGCACGTGATCCGGCTCGTCACCTATGTCCGCGTCCCACGCGGCGTGACGAAGCGCATCTCGCGGCGCGTCCTCTTCGCCCGGGACGGCTGGAAGTGCGTCTACTGCGGCACCGAGAGCAACCGGCTCACCCTCGACCACGTCGTCCCGCGCTCGCGCGGAGGCACATCCGTGTGGGAGAACGTCGTCACGTCCTGCGCACCGTGCAACCACCGCAAGGGGGACCGGCTCCTCGAGGAGACGACCATGACGCTCCGGACGCCGCCGCGACCGCCGACGCCCGTGCTCTTCATCCGGCTGGCGACGGACCGCGTGCCCGAGACGTGGCGACAGTACCTACCCGGCCTCGCGGCCGCGTAGACCGAGGCCTACCGCGCCATCGCGCGGTCGACGGCTTCCTGCTCCTCGGGGGAGAGCGCCACGGACGAGCGGCCCCGGTCCAGGTCCTTCACGTAGATCCGTGCGTAGTCGCGTCCTTGGATCGCCGTGAGCACCACGCCGGTTCGCGTCGCGTCGAGGAGCGCCACGGACGCCGACTGCTGGCCGCCCGTGCCCTCGTAGGCGTCGTAGCGAACAACCGCGGTGTTCGTCACGGAGCCGTCGACCCGGCGATCGACGCGCGACAGTCCCGACGCGACCTCCTCGACGGCCCGGTGAAGATCGTCGATCCGGGCCTGCAGCGCGACCGCGAACTCGAGGAGGTCGCCGCTGCCGCTGCCGAGGATCACCGACTGCGCGCGGCGCAGTCTCGCGACTCGCCGCCAGAGGAAGAGCACGGCGACGAACGCCAGCGCCGCGACCGCGCAGGCCGCCACAGCCACCGCGAGCTCTGTGCTCACAGTGTGAAGATGACTGGGTACTCGGCGGTGTTGTTGGTGGTGTTCGTCTCGCCGGGTACCGGGTCGACGTCGACCTTCACGGACGTCTGCTCACCGAACGGGACGAGGGCGCCGACGGTGAACACGACGGCCTTCGTCTCTCCGGGGTCGATGATCGGGATCGAAGCGGTCTTGACGATCGCGTCGGGCTGCTTCGGGATCGTGAGTGTGACCTTGATCCTGACCTCCTGGCTCTCGCCCGTGTCCTCCACGCCCACCTCGAACTTCAACTGCGTCCGTCACCTTGATGGTCGTCTCCGTCGTCGTCGAGAGGAGCTGCCCGCTCGGAAGCGCCTTGACGTACGCGATCCCGCTGCCGTGCAGACCTGTCGGCGTGCCGCCCGTCGACGCGCCCTGGATCCGCTGCCAGATCGCAGCGAGCGAGCTCTGGCTGACGAGGTCGTCGGTGGTGATGAACTCGGAGGAGGGGACGTCCAAACCCTCGATCCCCTCGTCGGAGAGGACGACCTGCGCGGGCTCCTGGAACGAGTCCGACCAGATGATGTCGCTCGCGAGCAGGCGCCGAGTCTGGGCGAGGAGCTGCTCGCCCGCGACGCTCGCGTCTGTCTCGTCCGCAGCCTCCTTGAACGCCGCCTGCAGGCCCCGTAGGCCGTTCACGCGGTAGCGGAGCGCCTCGACCGCACCGGCGTTCGGAACGACCATCGGCCCGGGCGCGTTCAGGTCCTCCGCCTGCTGCATCTGATTCTCGGCGGTCTGGACGTACCCGCCGAGCTTCGCGTCGAGGTCCTCCTCGTTCAGCCCCGGCGTCGTCAGGAGCGTGCCGAGCTGCTGGCCGAGCTTCGCCGACGCGTTCCCGATCGAGCCGATGTCGGCCAGGTACGTGCGATTGCGGTCCAGCTTGGCGTCGGCCGCGCAACCCTCGACCCAGACGACGAGGAGGACGACCACGAGGATCGCGAGCGCGATCAGGCCGATGAGGCGAAGCAGCGGCGTGAGGTTGCGTGGCGGGCGAAGGCCCGACCCTCGCCCCTTCCGACCCCGCTCGGTGGCCGGTGGTTGGGGTTCGAGGCCCTCGGGCTCCTCCCACGACGTCGTCTCCTCCTCGTCGAAGAAGTCGAAATCGAGAATGTCGTCGTCGCGCGTACTCATGCGGCCGCCTCGGGGATGCTAGATGACCCATAGGAACGACCCCGTTCCTGCGATCCGCAAGGAGTCGGCCGAGCCATGGCAAAGAGTGTGGGGCGTTGTCCTCCGTTGCGGCCGTCCCGTCCACCCAGGAGCTCGTTCTCGGGCGCTATCGCCCCATGCGCCCCCTGGGAACAGGCGGCTCGGGGTCCGTGTGGCTCGCGCTCGACGAGCGGAACGGCCTCGATGTCGCGCTGAAGATCATCGCGCGGGAGGGCAAGGCGGCTGCCCGCGCCGAGCGAGAGGCCATGGCGGCGCGCCGCCTGCGCCACGACCGCTGTGTGCGGGCGTACGACGTCGGCCACGACCCGAGCCACGTCTACATCGCATACGAGTACGTGCCCGGGCGAACGCTCCGCGAGACGATTCGCGCCGGAGCGCTCACCGACCGGGACGCCGTCGAGATCGCGGCACAGGTCCTCGATGCGCTCGCTCACGCCCATCGGACCGGAATCGTCCACCGCGACGTCAAGCCCGCGAACATCCTCGTCGAGGATTGCGACGATCTCTCGATCCGCCTGCTCGACTTCGGCCTCGCCCAGTTCGACGGCGCGGACACGCTCACCGCCGTCGGCGACGTCCCGGGGACGCTCGCGTACATCGCGCCGGAGCGTCTCGACGGAAGCGAGGCGACGCCGCAGAGCGACGTGTGGTCGGTCGGAGTGCTCCTGTGGGAGACATTGAGCGAGCGGCATCCCTTCTGGGGCGTGCCGATCCAGGAGGTCGCACGCGCGATCCAGGCTGGCGCACCGCCGCTCGCCTCGGAGCGGCGTGGGCTCCCGCGGCGTCTCGTCACCGCCGTCGACGCCGCGTTGGATCTCGACCCGGCCCGCCGCCCGAGCGCCTCCGATCTCGCCGCCGAGCTGCGGAATGCGCTGAAGGCCCCTCAGAAGCGGCAGCGCGCCGAGCGCGAGACGCGTCCGGTGCGGGACGAGGAGGCCGTCGCGCCGGCTCGGCGGCACGCGCGCCGCGTCCTCCCCGTCGCACTCACCGCCCTGACCGCGCTCGTGGCCGCGACGCTCCTGCCCTTCTGGCCGCCTGCGCTCGTCGCCGCTATCGTCGTCGCGGCCGCTGCTGCAACGTGGATCGATCCGCGCGCCGGCATCGCAGTGGCGCTTGCGGCGGCGGTGTTCCCGATCGGGAACGTGGCGGAGAGCGCTGCGATCCTCTACGGCGCCTTCGCGATCGGCTGGCTCCTGGTCATGTGGCGCGACGCCCGGCACGGCCTCCTCTTCGTCGCCGGCCCGATCCTCGCGACCGTCGGCCTGCTCCCGCTCGTTCCGCTCGTAGCGCAGCGCGCGCAGGGGTCCGCACGCCGCGCAGCTGTCGGCGCGCTCGCGGTCCTGTCCGCTGCGCTCGTCGCCGCAGTCGGGGGAAGCAGCGTGCCCATCACCGCCGAGGCCGCCGGGAGCCTCGGCATCGAGCCGCTGACCCCGCTTCCGGATGCCGGAGTCGACGTCTGGACCTGGCTCCTCCAGCATCCTGCGACGACGCTGGCGGCGATCTCGGTCGCCGTGGCCTCCGCGCTCCTGCCCGTCGCGCGCCGCTCCTCGCGGTTCGGAGTCGTCGGGATCGGCTTCGTCCTCGTCGCCGCCTCGGTGCTCGCCGGAGCGGGCGTCGTGAGCACATTCGCCTGCCTTGCAGCATGGGCGATCGCGGGTCTGTCGTCCGGCTTACTGCGCCGGGTCGCGTAGCCGCCCACACCGGAGCGATCTCTACACTCGTCGCGGAAGTTCCCCTCCCATGGCCGTGCTGCGCAGCATCGAATCGAAGATCGAAGGCCTCTTCGAAGGCGTGTTCGGGCGTGCCTTCCGCACGCACGTCCAGCCCATCGAGCTCGCCCGCAAGCTCGTCAAGGAAATGGACGACCACAAGAACATCTCGGTGTCCAGGGTGTATGTACCCAACGAGTACACCGTCTACCTCTCGCCCGACGACCGGAAACAGTTCGACGGCTACGAGGACGCTCTCGTCGGCGAGCTCCAGGAGTACCTGGCCGAGCACGCACGGCGCGAGCAGTACGCGCTCCTCGACACACCCGTCGTGAAGGTCACGACGGACGACGACCTCGCCGTCGGGGAGTTCGGAATCGCCACGCGCCTCGTCGCGGGTGAAGGTGAGCCCGCGATTGCACCGCCTCCCGAGCTCCCGGTCGAGCAGCCGGCCCAGACGATGATCTACCGCGCCCCAGCTCCTCCGACTCCGGAGGCACCGCCGGCCGAACCGGTGCAGGAGGTCGTGACGCTGACGGTCGCAGGGCGCATACACGAGATCACCAAGCCGACTGTGATCCTCGGACGCTCGCGGGAAGCCGACGTGCGCGTGGCGGACGTCAACGTCTCGCGCAGGCATGCCGAGCTCCGTCAGGAGGGCGCCGGCTACTGGATCGTCGATCTCGGCTCGACGAACGGGCTCGAGGTCAACGGCAAGCGGACCGACCGCTCGCGCGTGCGCGACGGCGACCGGATCACGATGGGCTCGACGGAGATCGTGTTCGGCCGCTCGCTCCCGTCGTGATGCTCACGATCGTCGCGCTCGAGACCGACGAGACGCTGCTGATCCTCAAGATCGCGTTCCTCGTGCTGCTGTACGGCTTCATCGTGCTCGTGGTGCGCTCGGCGACGAAGGGCATGGATCAGGCGCCGCAGGAGAGCATCATCCTCGGCGCAGCCGAAGCGGCCGCGCTGCGCGCGGAGCACGGGTTCCGCCCGACGCGACTCCTCGTCGTCACGAGCCCCGAGCTGCAAGAGGGTGCGACGATCGAGGTGTCGGCACCGACCGTCGTGGGGCGCGACGCGCACAGCGGGATCCGGCTCGACCGTGACGAATTCGCATCGGGGCAGCATGCCCGGATCGAGCCGCGAACGAACGGTGCGTGGGTGGACGATCTCGGCTCGACGAACGGCACGTTCGTCAACGGCTCGAAGTTGAAGAAGGGACGCGTGGCGAAGGTGGGAGACGTGATCCGAATCGGAGCGACCGAGCTGCAGGTGCAGGCGTGAGAATCGGCCGCGCGACCGCCGTCACCGACACCGGGCGACGCCGGATGCGGAACGAGGATGCTTTCGTCTTCGAGCCGCCGCTCTTCGCGATCGCGGACGGCATGGGCGGCGCGCGCGCGGGCGAGGTCGCTGCGGGCATCGCGGCGGCTGCCCTGAAGGACGCGCGCGGCTCCGTCACGGACGAGGGCAGCCTCGAGGCTGTCATCGACGACGCGAACCGCCGTGTCTGGGAGCGCTCCGTCGCGGATCCGGGCACGTCGGGGATGGGAACGACGGTCACGGCCGCGTACGTCGACGCCGCGCAGGACCGTGTGATCTTCGGGCAGGTTGGCGACTCGCGCGCCTACCGGCTCCGGGG
The DNA here is from genome assembly GCA_963736935.1 of uncultured Gaiellaceae bacterium. Lineage (GTDB taxonomy): Bacteria > Actinomycetota > Thermoleophilia > Gaiellales > Gaiellaceae > GMQP-bins7. The sequence continues at coordinate 118,391 of CAVTQX010000022.1, forward strand.
CGACGCTCTCGACCAGGTGACGACCGACCACTCGCTCGTCGCCGAGCTCGTGCGGACAGGCGTTCTCACACCGGAGGAGGCCGAGCGCCACCCGCAGCGCTCTGCCATCACGCGTGCTGTCGGGACCGAGAGTGCCATCGACGCGGACGTCATCGCCGTCCCCGCGGAGCTCGGCGACCTCTACCTCCTCTGCTCGGACGGACTCACCGACATGCTCACTGCGGACGAGATCTCAGCCACGATCCTCGGCGCGGACCGAGATCCGACCGCGGCGGCAGACGCGCTCGTCGAAGCCGCCAACGCGAAGGGCGGCGACGACAACATCACCGTCGTCCTGTTCGAGCTCGTCGAGGGCGAGCCCGACGCCGAGCCCGAGGTCGAGCCGAAGACGGACGGTCAGCCGGGCTTCCAGACATCAGATGCGCCTGCGGAGTCCGCCGCAGATGCCGATGTCCGGACCCACGGCGCCGGTCCGGGGGGGCGCATTGCGGCGATCGCGCTGCTCGCCATCATCGTCGCCGCCGGCCTCCTCGTCCTGTACTGGGGCATCACCCGGTGAGTGCGCGCAGCCGCGAGCTCGCCGGGCTGATCGTCGCTGCGCTGCTGGCGGGCATCGCGCTCGCGAGCGTCACCATCGCCCGCGACGCCCAGGTCTCTGCGAGCGCGCTCACGTGGGGCGTGCTCTTCCTCGCCCTCTACCTCGTCGCGCACGTCGTCGTACGGCGGACGGTCCCGTACGCCGACGGCGCGCTCCTCCCGCTCACCGCCGTGCTCACGGTGTTCGGGATCGTCACGATCTACCGCCTCGACGCCCAGGACGGCGGCAGGCAGGCGGTGTGGGTGGCCGTCGGCGTGGCCGCCCTCTGCGTGGTCCTCATCGCGCTCCGTCACGACTACCGGGTGCTCGAGTCGTACCGCTACCTATTCGGCGTCGCCGCGGTCGGGCTGCTGCTCCTCCCGTCGGTGCCGGGCATCGGTGAGCGGGTGAACGGCGTTCGGCTCTGGGTGAGCGTCGGGCCGCTGCAGTTCCAGCCGGGTGAGCTCGCCAAGATCTTCCTCATCCTGTTCCTCGCCGGCTACCTCCGCGAGAAGCGGGAGGTGATCGCGCAGGGGCGCCTCAAGGACTTCGGCCCGCTCGTCGTGATCTGGGGCGCGGCAATGCTCGTCATCGTCCAGACGAACGACCTCGGCAGCGCGCTCCTGAACTTCGGGATCTTCCTCGCGATGCTCTACGCGGCGACCGGCCGGGCGCTCTTCGTCGGAGCCGGGCTCGTACTCTTCGTGGGCGGGGCGACCGTCCTCTACAACGCGATCGACCACGTCCAGAACCGCGTCACGATCTGGCTGCATCCCTGGACGGACGAGAGGGTCTACTGCGCCCTCAACGGGCGGCTCGAGTACCGGCAGGACTGCGCGTCGTACCAGCTCGTGAAGAGCCTCTACTCGATCGCGAACGGCGGCTTCGGCGGCACCGGGATCGGTGAGGGGACGTTCACGTCCGTCGACGGGACGCAGCTCATCCCCTACCTGCGCACCGACTTCATCTTCTCGGCGATCGCCCAGGAGCTCGGGCTCGTCGGCGCAGCGGCGCTGCTGCTCGTGTTCATGGTCTTCGTCGTCCGCGGTATGCGCGTCGCGCTGCAGGCGCAGGACGGCTTCTCGAAGCTCCTCGCCGCAGGACTCACGTTCGGGTTCGCGCTGCAGACATTCATCATCGTCGGCGGCGTCCTCCGCGTCGTCCCGCTGACCGGGATCACACTCCCGTTCGTCTCCTACGGCGGGACGAGCATCGTCGCCAACTTCGTCCTGCTCGCGCTTCTCCTCCTCGTGTCGAACCGAGCGAACGCGCCGCGATGAACAGGCAGATCGTCCGCCTCACGTACGTCGCCCTCGCGCTCGTCGCCGCACTGGTCGTGATGACGACCTACTGGCAGACCTGGGCGTCCGCGGGCCTCGCCGCGCGCCAGGACAATGCAATCCGGCGCGTGCACGAGTTCTCGATCGACCGCGGCCTCATCTTCTCCTTCGAGCCGCGGAAACGCCTCGCGCGCAACCGGGAGCGCGTGGTCGGCGAGAAGACGCTCTTCTTCCGCCGCTATCCGTACGGAGCGCTGGCCGCGCACGTCGTCGGGTACTCGACGGTCGGCCGCTCTCGGACGGGAATCGAGCGGTCGCTGAACGACTACCTCACCGCGTCGAACGGGAACCTCTCGACGCTCGTCGACAAGGCGCTCGACGAGCTCCACGGCAGGCCCGTACAGGGAAACAACGTCGTCACCACACTCGACCTCGACGCCCAGCGACTGGCGAACGAGCAACTCGGGACGAACTGCGGTGCGGTGGTCGCGCTCGACCCGCGCACGGGGAAGGTGCTCGTCATGGCATCGTCGCCCGGATTCGACCCCAACGACGTCGAGAACCACTACGGCCGCATCGCCGGCATCACTGCGAACTGCACCCCGGCGGCGCCCCTGCTCAACCGCGCGAGTGCCGGGCTCTTCATCCCGGGCTCGACGTTCAAGGTGATCACGGCATCCGCAGCGCTCGAGTCGAGAAAGTTCGGACCGGGGTCGAGGTTCCACGACCCCGGCTACTGCACGGTGTACGGCAAGCAGGTCCACAACTTCGCCGACCAGGACGGGCCCGAGGTCTTCGGGACGATCAACCTCGTCACGGGCCTCGTGCACTCCGTCAACTCGGTGTTCTGCAACATCGGCCTGAAGCTCGGCGCCAGGGCGATCCTCGACACGGCCAAGCGCTTCGGCTTCTACGAGCGCCCGCCGCTCGAGACTCCCGCGGACGAGCGCCTCCCGAGCGGGCTGTATCGCAACGGCAAGCTCTACTACCCAAAGGTCGACGCGAACGTCGACGCGGGACGCATGGCCTTCGGCCAGGAGCGGATGCTCGCGACGCCCCTCCAGATGGCAATGGTTGCAGGGGCGCTCGGCTTCGGCGGGAGGCTGATGGAGCCGCAGGTCGTCGACAAGGTCGTCGCTCCCGGAGGGCGGGTCGTCGAGGAGCAGCACCCGACCGTGATTCGTCAGGCCGTCAGCAAGCGGACAGCGCATCAGGTCGCCGCGATGATGCGTCTCGCCGTCCGCGAGGGGACCGGCACGGCTGCCCAGATCCCTGGATACACGGTCGGCGGCAAGACGGGGACGGCCGAGACCGGCATCGAGGGCTCGAACACGACGTGGTTCATCGCCTTCGCCGGAAAGGACGATGGGGGGCCCCCGCAGGTGGCCGTTGCCGTCGTGCTCCAGAACCAGAGCGGCGTGGGCGGGACGACCGCCGCGCCGATCGCCCGGGCCGTCATGCAGGCAATTCTGCAGGGGACGGAGAATCCCTAACCTCTAGGCACTCTTTGCAACGGCCATGACGACCCAGGACACCCTCTCAGGCACCCTCTTCGCAGGGCGCTACCGCATTGCGCGAAAGCTCGGTGGCGGCGGCATGGCCGACGTCTACCTCGCCGAGGACCAGGAGCTCGGTCGTCGAGTCGCCGTCAAGATGCTCCACGCGCGCTACGCGAACGACGAGCAGTTCGTCGAGCGCTTCCGTCGCGAGGCCACGCATGCGGCGGGCCTCTCGCACCCGAACATCGTCTCCATCTTCGATCGCGGCGAGTTCGACGGCTCGTACTACATCGTCATGGAGTACGTCGAGGGCCGCACGTTGAAGGAGCTGATCCGCTCGCGCGGCCTCTGCCCGGTTCCGGTGGCGATCGCGTACACGCGGCAGATCCTCGCCGCGCTTCGGTATGCGCACCGCAACGGCGTCATCCACCGCGACATCAAGCCGCACAACGTCATCGTCGACGGCGAGGGCGTCGTCAAGGTCACGGACTTCGGGATCGCGCGCGCCGGTGCGAGCCAGATGACCGAGGAAGGGGCGATCATCGGAACGGCGCAGTACCTCTCGCCCGAGCAGGCGCGGGGCGCTCCGGTCGACCAGACCTCCGACCTCTACTCGACGGGGATCGTCCTCTTCGAGCTCCTCACGGGCGAGGTGCCGTTCACGGGCGACAGCCCGGTGGAGATCGCCATGAAGCACCTCGCGGAGACGCCGCCGGCGCCGTCGGAGCTCCGCCCGGACGTGCCGAACGACCTCGACCTCGTGGTCGTCCGGGCGCTCGCGAAGGAGCCGGCAGACCGGTACCAGTCGGCCGCCGCCATGGACGCCGATCTGGAGACGGTGGCACGCGGGGGGCGGGTGGCGGCCGAGACAGCCGAGGCCGCGACGATGGTCCTCGCCGGCGCTCGCGCGATCGATGCCACCGCTGCTACCCAGATCGGGCGCCGTCCCCCACCTCCACAGTACGAACCGCCCAAGCGCGGTCGACCGCTCTGGCCGTGGCTCCTCGCGATCGGCGCAGTGCTCGCGCTCCTCATCGCGGGCTGGTTCTTCTACGACTCGATCCAGCGCCAGATCCAGGGCGAGGAGACGGTCGCCGTCCCGTACGTCGTCGGGATCCCCCAGGCTCTTGCGAAGCAGAACATCACGGACGCCGGGCTCATCCCGCAAGTCCGCCTCGTCGCCAACTCGGATGTCGAGGAGGGCGTCGTGTTTGCGCAGAACCCGACGGAGGGCACGCGCGTCGACAAGGAGACTGTCGTCCGCATCGACGTGTCGTCGGGCAAACCCGAGGTGACGATCCCGAGCGTCGTCGGCCAGACCGTCGAGGACGCGGTCGCAGAGCTCACGCGAGCCGGACTCAATGCGCAGGTCGTCGAGGTCAACTCCGACAAGGACGTGGGGACCGTCACCGCGCAGTCTCCTGGCGCCGGCACCGTGGTGGTCGAGGGAACGCAGGTCAGGATCAACGTCTCGCAGGGCCCGAAGCCGGTATCTGTTCCGAACGTCGTCGGCCTCCCCTACGACCAGGCGGCTTCCGAGCTCCAGCGCGCGGGGTTCAGCGTCTCGCGCATCGACGAGGACTCCGACCAGGCCGCGGGCATCGTCACGAGCCAGACGCCGAGCGGCGGCTCGCAGGGCTCGAAGGGCTCGACGGTGACGGTCACGGTCTCGAAGGGACCGTCGACGTCGGCCGTACCCGACGTGACGACGCAGGACGTCGCCATCGCCCAGACGACACTCGAGGCCGCCGGGTTCCGCACGCGGGTCGTGCTCGAGGACACGGACGACCCGACCACCGATGGCATCGTCATCTCCCAGGATCCTGTCGGCGGCACCCAGTCCAAGCCGGACACGCTCGTCACGCTCTTCGTCGGACGCTTCGTCAGCACCACCACGACGACCCCGTGAGCGCACGCGTCCGCGTCGCCGTTCTCGCAGGCGGGCGCTCGAGCGAGCACGACATCTCGGTCGCTTCGGCACGATCGGTCGTCGAGGCGCTCGACCCCGAGCGCTACGAGACGGTCGTGGTGGAGATCGACCGCGCCGGGCGCTGGGAGCTTGCGTCCGCCCGAGACGAGCTGCCCGAGACGAGCGTGGAGACGCTCCCGGTGGTGGCCGGCTCGCCCCCGGCCGCGACACTCGGCCGGGTCGACGTCGTCCTGCCCATCCTCCACGGCCCGTTCGGGGAGGACGGGACGGTGCAAGGGCTGCTCGAGCTCGCCGATGTGCCGTACGTCGGCGCCGGGGTCGCCGCGTCGGCGCTCTGCATGGACAAGGACCTCTTCAAGGCGGTCCTGCGCGACCGCGGCATCCCCGTCGCGCGAAATGTCACGCTCCGCGACGGCGACACCGCCGAGCATCCATTCGCGTACCCGGTCTTCGTGAAACCCGCCCGCCTCGGGTCCTCGGTAGGGATCTCGAAAGCGCACGACGAGAGCGAGCTCGGACCCGCCGTCGAGCTCGCGAGGGAGCACGACGACAAGGTGCTCGTCGAGGAAGGTGTTCCGGGCGTCGAGGTCGAGTGCGGTGTCCTCGGCAACCGCGACCCGATCGCATCCGTCGTCGGGGAGATCGTCGCGCACGCCGAGTGGTACGACTTCTCAGCCAAGTACGACGAGGGAGGCATGGACCTGGTCGTCCCGGCCCGCATCCCTCGCGAGGCGGACGAGCGCGTTCGCGAGCTCGCCATCCAGTCGTTCGTCGCAACGGAGTGCGAGGGCATGGCTCGCATCGACTTCTTCGTGCGGCCGGACGGCGAGGTCGTCGTGAACGAGATCAACACGATCCCAGGGTTCACGTCCACGAGCGTCTACGCGAAGCTGTTCGAAGAGGCAGGCGTGCCGTACGCGGAGCTGCTCGACCGGCTGATCGCACTCGCGCTCGAACGCCACGAGCGGCGCTCGAGGCTCCGCTACTAGGCGCCGCCGAGGAGACGCTCGGTCTGTGCGCGATGCCACTCGAGCCCGAGGGTCGCGAACAGCTCGTCGGCGCGCGCAAGCATGGCGTCGTCGCGTCGCGCGACGCCCAGGGCTCGGAGAGCGAATGGCTCCACGCTCGTCCCAGGCTGCACGAGCTCGACGACGACATCGCCCGTGTTGACTCCGACGCGGAGGCGGAGCTGGCCGTCGAAGAGGTCCCGCATTCGCCGTTGCATGGCCAGCCCCGTGTGGAGCGCGCGCTCGGCGTGGTCTTCGAGCGCGGCCGGCGCGCCGAACACCGCCATGACCGCGTCTCCCGCGAACTTCTCGACCGTGCCGCCTGTGAGCTCGATCTCCTCTCGCATCGCCTGGTAGAACGGCTCGAGCTGGGCGCGCGCGCTCCGGATCGCGTTCGCCGGCGTACGCAGTCGAACCGACGAGGTCGGCGAAGAGAACCGTGACGAGCTTGCGCTCCTCGCCCGCGCGCACCCCGGGGAGTCTTCCCGAGCGGCGGGGCTCGCGCTAGCCGAGGACCTCTACGAGCGCCTCTTCCCAGGCGCGGAGGCCGTCGTCCAGCTCGGCCTCCGACGTCGTCAACGGGCAGAGAACGCGGATGCAGTTGCCGTTCACTCCCGCCTTCAGGAGCAGGAGACCGCGCTGGAGCGCGGCAGCGACGACCGCCTCCGCGAGCTCGGGCGCGGGATCCTTCGTCGCCGGGTCGCGTACGAGCTCGATCGCCAGCATCGCCCCGAGACCGCGGACGTCGCCGATCCGGTCCCAGCGTGCCTGCCAAGCGAGCATCCGCGCGCGGAGCGCGTCGCCGAGGATCTGGGCACGCGCGACGAGCTGCTCCTCGGCGAAGACGTCGAGGACCGCGCACGCGGCCGCGAGGGCGACGGGGTTCCCTATGAAGGTCCCGCCGATCGCGCCCGGATGCGGGTGGTCCATGATCTCGGTCCGTCCGATCACGCCCGAGAGCGGCAGGCCGCCGGCGATCGACTTCGCGACGATCATGACGTCTGGCTCGACGTCGAAGTGCTCCATCGCGAACATCCTGGCCGTCCGCCCGAAGCCCGTCTGCACCTCGTCCGCGACCAGGACGATGCCGCGCTCGTCGCAAATCCTGCGCAGCCCCTCGACGAACTCGGCAGGCGCAGGGATGAACCCGCCCTCTCCCTGCTGCGGCTCGAACACGATCGCAGCGACGTGCTCCGGCGCCACGTGAGTGACGAAGAGCCGCTCGAGCGCGGCGAGTGCGGCCGCCGAGTCAGGCCCGCGATACGCATTCGGGTACGGCGTGCGGTACACCTCGGGCGCGAAGGGTCCGAGGTTCTTCTTGTAGGGGTGGGTCTTCGAGGTCATCGTCAGCGCCATCCACGTCCGGCCGTGGAACGCCCCCTCGAAGACGATGACGGCCTGACGCCTCGTGTACAGGCGCGCGAGCTTCACTGCGTTCTCGACCGCCTCCGCGCCGGCGTTGAAGAACGCCCCGCGCGTGCCGCCGGTGATCGGCGCCAACGCGCCCAGCCGTTCCGCGAGCTCCACGTATCCCTCGTAGGGCACGACCGTGAAGTCGGTGTGCAGGAAGCGCTCGCTCTGCTCGACGATCGCAGCGACCACCCTTGGATGGTTGTGACCGACGTTCGCGACGCCGACCCCGCCGACGAAGTCCACGAACGTGTTCCCGTCGACGTCCGTGATCGTCGATCCGCGAGCGCGGTCTGCGACGACCGGCTCGTGCACGATCAGCGGTGCGGCAACGGCATGCCGCTCGCGCTCGAGGATCTCGCGACTGCGAGGACCCGGGATCTCCGTTCGGATCTCGATCACGCGCGTGGCCGCCACGCGCGGCAGCCTAGATGAAGCATCCTGTCGCGGCATGGACCAGCACGACCTCGCGGACGACCCCTTCGAGCAGCTCGCAGCCTGGCTCGACGACGCTCGCGCAGCCGACCCGCGACCCGCGGCGATGACGCTGGCGACGGCGACGTGCGACGGAAGGCCGTCGGCGCGGGTCGTCCTCCTTCGAGGCCTCGACGACAGCGGCGTCACGTTCTTCACGAACCGCGCGTCCCGCAAGGGCGACGAACTCGACGCGAATCCGTACGCCGCCGCGGTCGTCCACTGGTGGGAGCTCGGACGCCAGGTACGGGTCGAGGGTGCCGTCGAGCGGACGTCCGACGAGGAGTCGCTCGAGTACTGGCGTACGCGCCCGCGCGGCAGCCAGCTCGCCGCGTGGTCGTCACCGCAGTCGCGTCCAGTGAGCGGTCGGGACGAGCTCGAGGCACGCGTGGCGGAGATGGAGGAGCGGTTCGCCGGGGACGACGTCCCGCTGCCGCCGTTCTGGGGCGGCTACCGCCTACGTCCGACGACGATCGAGTTCTGGACGCATCGCGATGACCGCCTCCACGACCGTGTGCGCTACGCCCGTGCCGGAGATGCGTGGCGCCGCGAGCGCCTTGCGCCGTGAGCTACGCAGGCGCGAGCGCGCCGTCCGTGTAGACACACTCGGCGTTCCAGAGCATGTAGCCCTTGGAGCCGGAAAGCCGTGCGGCGTCGATCTGCGCCCGAACTTCGTCGATGCCGTACGGGACTGTGAAGGTGAAGTCCTGGACCCACGGAACCACGAGGGCGCGGCGGCCGCGCAGCGCGAGCTCGAACTTTCGGAGTGCGCGGGCAACCGTTGCACCGGGGGACCTGCTCGGGTCTTGCAGGCCGAGCTCCCCGTTGCCGAACAGCGACGGGTACGTCATCGCGTAGACGGTGTCGAGGTAGGGCGCCATCCGCCGAGGTATCTGGCCGATACCGAGGTCACGCGCGGCCGAGAGGCCGAACACGGCTGCCGAGAGCCTCACGCCGAGCGGGCCCAGGCGCCGGTTCGCGTACCGCAGGAACGCCGGGATCGCGTCCCGCTTCGCGAGCGACCCTCGGCTTCCGTAGACCGCACGTTCGACATCGCCGTCGGACGGGAAGCGGACGTAGTCGAACATGATCTCGTCGAAGCCCGCACGAGCAGCTGTGGTCGCGAGATCGACGTTGTACTTCCAGACGCGCTCGTCGTAGGGATTCACCCAGCCGAGTCCCGCCGCGTCATGCCAGACGGAGCCGTCCGCATGCTTGATGGCGAGGTCCGGGCGCGCGCGCGCGAGCATCGGGTCCTCGAAGACGACGATGCGCCCGACCAGGTACAGCCCGCGCTCGTGCGCTCGGCGCGCGACATCGCGTGGGCTGTAGTAGTCGCGCGCCGCGCCCGACGAGGTGGCGAGAGGAACTGCGGCCGGTACGAAACCGACCTCGCCGTTCTCGTCCTTGATGTCGAGTTCGAGCGCGGTCATGCCGTTGCGCTCGAGATCGAGGTACTCGTCGAGCTTCCCTGGAAGCGCCGCGAGCGCGGCAGTGAGATGGACTCCGCGGACCTCGATCGGCAGCGTCCTCGGGCCGTCTCCCGGCGCCGCCGCCAGGGTCGCGAGGTCGGCGACGGGCTCCTGGCCCTCGTCGCTACCGACGAAGCGGGCGCCCACGCCGAGCACAGCGAGCGCGAACAGGAATGCGGCTACGGCGGCGCTACGCCGTAGACGCTTTCTTCGCCTCACCGCAGCCCGACGCTCGCGAAACCGCTCGTTCGGGTCGATGGGTGGGAACAGCATCGACACCGGGGCGTGGACCTTAGCGCAGCACTCGTAGAATCGCCGCGTGGTCCTGTCCGATCGCACCATCCGACGCCTGCTCGACGAGGGCCGGATCGGCATCGACCCGTACGACTCGACGCTCATGCAGCCCTCGAGCCTCGACGTGCGCGTCGACCGCTACTTCCGCGTGTTTCGCAACTCGCGGTATCCGTTCATCGACGTGAAGACCGCGCAGGAGGACCTGACCGAGCTCGTCGAGGTCGAGGACGACGAGGCGTTCATCCTGCATCCGGGAGAATTCGTCCTCGGTTCGACCCTCGAGCGGGTTACGCTCCCGGACGACCTCGTCGCGCGGCTCGAGGGGAAGAGCTCACTGGGCCGGCTCGGACTTCTCATCCACTCGACCGCGGGATTCATCGACCCGGGCTGGGACGGGCACGTGACGCTCGAGCTCTCGAACGTCGCGAACCTCCCGATCACCATCTATCCGCAGATGAAGATCGGGCAGCTCTCGTTCGTCCAGCTCTCCGAGCCGGCGGAGCGTCCCTACGGCTCCGAGGGCATCGGCTCGAAGTACCAAGGGCAACGCGGACCGACGCCGAGCCGGTACTGGCAGAACTTCGAGTCGACCTAGGGGCTGCAGTCGAGCGCCTCGCCGGGCTCGATTCGCCCGAGAAGCGCGGTCAGGTCCGCGAGTTCGGTCTCGTCGTACCGTGTGTTGAAGTAGTCCTCGATCTGTGCGACGTGCGTCTCCGAGGCCCGCTGCAGCTTCGCGAGGCCGTCGTTCGTGAGCACCGCGTAGACGACCCGCCGGTCCGAGTCGCAAGCGGCACGCGCGACGTATCCGTGTCGCTCGAGACCGTCGAGGAGCCGCGTGATACCCGAGGCGGTCAGCAGTACCTGCCCTGCGAGGTCGACGCGGCGCATCCGCTGATCCGGCGCCCGCGACAGGCGCAGGAGCACTTCGTAGTCGGAGATGGTGAGCCCGTGGTCGGCCGTGAGCTGGGCATTCAGCTCGCGCACCGCGTGCGTGTACGCCCGAACGAGCGAGACGAACGACTCGACCGAAATCGATTGCTTGCTCAATACTTGACTCATCATCTTTCTCCCTGTACTGTTCCTTGCGTACTCAATAGTAGCGGACGCAAAGGAGAGAATCCATGTCCATGGTCGCAGAGTCTTCAGCCCCTGTCATTCCGACCGGCACCTGGTCGATCGACCCGGTGTGGTCATCGCTCGAGTTCGAGGTGCGAAAGCTCGGCCTCGTGACGATCAAGGGGCGAGTTCCGGGCTTCTCCGGAACCATTCACGGCGGTGAGAGCCTCGCCGTCGACGGCGTCGTCGACGCGACGAGCATCACGACGTTCGACGCCGACCGCGACGCACACCTGCAGTCCCCCGAGTTCTTCGACACGCAGCGCTACCCCGAGCTCCGCTTCGTCTCGACGTCGGTCGAGCTCGACGACGACGAAGTCGTGGTCAGCGGCGACCTCACCATCAAGGGCTTGACGAAGTCCGTCGCGCTCCGCGGTGAGCTCAGCGGCCCGGAGAACGACCCGTGGGGCAGCGAGCGCATCGGCCTCACGCTGGAGACCACGATCGACCGCACCGACTTCGGGCTGGAGTGGAACGCACCGCTTCCGGGCGGCGGCTTCCTCCTTCCCAACGAAGTCGTCCTCAGGGCCAACTTCGCGGCGACGCGAGCGGCATAGGCGATGCGGCTCCTGGCCATCTCCGGCAGCCTCCGTGCGGGGTCGTACAACTCGGCCCTCGCCCGGGCTGCGGCGGACGTCGCTCCCGGCGGCGTCGAGGTGGAGGTCTTCGCCGGACTCGGAGAACTGCCGCTCTTCGACGCCGACCTCGAAGGCGACGACCATCCGGCCGTACGGCACCTGCGCGAGAGCATTGTCGGAGCCGACGCCGTCCTCTTCGTCACGCCGGAGTACAACGGCTCGATCCCAGGCGTTCTCAAGAACGCAGTCGACTGGGCCTCGCGTCCACGCGACGACGCCGCGCTTCGCGACAAGACCGTTGCGGTTGCCGGCGCCAGCACCGGCCAGTTCGGCGCGCTCTGGGCACAGCAGGATCTCCGGCGAGTTCTCGGTGTCGCAGGCGCGCGCGTCGTCTGTCCCGACCTCCCCGTCGGCCGAGCGCAGGACGTGTGCGCCGAGACCGGCGGCCCGAGCCAGCTCGTGGCAGAACGGCTCCGGACCCACGTGGCCGAGCTGCTCCGCGAGGCGTTGCCGATGCCCGTTGCTGCCTGATCACTTGGACCGACTGCCTCCGGGGGCCGTCAGTAGCCGCAATGCGGGCTGCGAAGCGGCCGCCTTCAGGGGTCCTCGCATCTCGAGCTCTGCGCTAGCGGAGTTCGAGATTGCGGAAAGCAGAGGGGCCGCGTCGCCGCGGCCCCTCCTCGAACGGATACCAGCGTTGGATTTGGTAGAGGCGCTTCCGGCTCGGTGCCAAGCACCGCGCGGCGCGAATCGCGAGCCCCCTACGCTGGCTAGGCGCTTCCCGGTGGTCCCGGGGGCACACCTCTACCCGCTGGCACCTCCACTGCCCGTACTGTCGTCACTCAAGTCGGACCACCTCCTTTCCGCGGTATCGCCAGCATACGCACTGCGAGCGGATGACGGGAGGGCCGAAACGCGCTCGACGATCAGCGACGCCTCGGCGAGGGTCTCGAGGTCGCTCGGCGCGAGCGAGTCGAGGAGCGCGGCGAGCTCGCCGATACGTCGTTCGCGTCCCCGCTCGAGGATCGTGCGACCCCTCGCGAACGCGGCGACGACGATCACGCGACCGTCGTCGGCGTGACGTTCGCGCGCGACCAGGCCGTCCCGCTCGAGCGCGCTCACGAGCCTGCTCATCGTGACGGAGAGCGCCGAGAGACGGGCCGCGGTGAGACCACTCTCTTCGTCCACGCGTGCTTACCACACCGTTAGCAGTGCTAACGATATGCGGCGAGCACAACGTGACAACGCCCATCGCGAACATCGGTCAGATCTCCATCCGCGTGCACGACGTCGAGCGCGCCGTGGCGTTCTACCGCGACGCGCTCGGGCTCGAGTTCCTGTTCGACGCCGGACCGCTCGCATTTCTCAGCTGCGGCAACGTCCGGCTGATGCTGACGACGCCCGAGCGCGACGAGTTCGACCATCCGAGCTCGACGCTCTACTTCCGCGTGGACGACATCCACGCTGCCCGCGAGGAGCTCGTGGAGCGCGGCGTGCCGTTCGAAGACGAGCCGCACCTGATCGCGAAGATGCCCGACCACGAGCTCTGGATGACCTTCTTCCGCGATCCCGACAGCAACCTGCACGGGCTGATGAGCGAAGTCAGGTAGCCGAGGCGAGGACCACGGAGAGCTCGAGCCCGCGATCGAGCGGCACCGTGACACTAGAAAGCGTCGGATCCGCCTGCCGCGCAGCCGAGTACGCACCCAGCATGTCGACGTGCGACTGGACGTTGTCGGCGATCACGAGGCCCCCGGGCTCGAGCAGCGGCCGGGCGAGCGCGAAGAGCACCTCGTAGTGGTCCTTCTCGGCGTCGAGAAACACGAGGTCGAAGACGTCCTCGATGTGCGCGAGCGTCTCGTGTGCGTCGCCCTCGACGAGCTCGGCCCATTCCTCGAGCCCGGCGTCCGCGACGTTCCTCCGCCAGGCCTCGCACTTCGCGTGGTCGCTCTCGAGCGAAATGAGCCGGCCGCCGAGAACGCGTGCGCCGGCCGCGAGCCAGATCGACGAATAGCCGCGGGAGCCACCGATCTCGAGCACCTCCACCCCGGCTTGTGACGCAGCGAGTCCGAACAGGAGTCGGCCGGTGGTCGGAGCGACGGCTCGCGAGCGCTGCGCCGACCGGAGACCGGCTTCGCGCTCCGACGCGTCCTCCGACTCGAGGCGTGCGAGCGTCGCACGAACGCGCTCGTCAAGCATCGGGCACCTCCACCACCGTGACGCCGTCGTCGCGCACGGACACGGGATACGTCTCGACCGCCGCGAACGCGGGCAGGGACATCGGGATGCCGCTCTCGAGGTCGAACCGCGAGCCGTGACGGGGGCAGACGACCATGCACGCCTCCGGCTCCCAGTCGCCCTCGCAGAGCGGGCCGTCGTCGTGCGAGCACCGGTCCTCGATGGCGAAGAGCCGCCCGCCGCAGTTGTAGACACCCACTGTGAGTGCGCCGGCCTCGACGAGCCTCATCTCCCCCGGAGCGAGAGGCCCGACCTCGACCTCCACTACTCCAGCACCAGCTCGTGCGCGGACGTTCCCCATTCCTCCGGGAGCGGCGTCCCGCGAGCCTTGTGGAGCGCGAGCTTCAACACGCCCAGTCCGAGGATCGCGCACTTCAGACGCACCGGCGTGAGCGGGATCCCGAGCTCGTCGAGAAGCTCCTCCTTCGGCATGCCCGCGACCTCCTCGGCGGTCCGCCCCTTCACGAGGTCGCTGAGCATCGACGTCGCCGCCTGGCTGATCGCGCAGCCGCGGCCGTCGAACCCGACTTCCTCGATGACGTCGCCGTCACCGAGGCGCACCGACACCAGGATCTCGTCGCCGCACAGGGGGTTCTGACCCTCCGCCTGCGCATCGGCGGGATCGAGCAGTCCATGGTTCCGCGGGTTCTTGTAGTGGTCCAGGATGAGCTCCCGGTACAGCTGGTCGAATTCCGACATCGCTAGCCGAGGCTCTGCTTGGCCTTGTGGAGGCCGTCGACGAGCCTGTCGACCTCCTCGGGAATCGAGTAGAGGTAGAAGCTCGCTCGCACGGTCGCAGCGACGCCTAGCTTGGACATGAGCGGCTGCGTGCAGTGATGCCCGGCCCGCACCGCGACGCCCTCCCAGTCGAGCACCTGCGCGACGTCGTGCGGATGGACCCCGTCGACGTTCATCGAGACGATGCCGGCGCGATGCTCCGGCGCGGGCCCGTAGGTCGAGATCCAGGGAAGCTCGCCGAGACGGCCGAGGGTGTACTCGACGAGCTCACGCTCGTGCATCTCGATCGCGGCAAGACCCGCCTCGAGCACATAATCGACCGCCGCGCCGAACCCAACTGCCTCCGCGATCGCCGGCGTGCCCGCCTCGAACTTGTACGGAAGCTCGTTCCACGTCGTCCGCTCCATCGAGACCGACCGGATCATCTCGCCGCCGAGGTTGAACGGGGCCATGGTCTCGAGCAGCTCCCGCCGACCCCAGAGCGCGCCGATGCCGCTCGGGCCGCACATCTTGTGGGACGAGATCGCGAGGAAGTCACAGTCGAGCGCCTGGACGTCGAGCGTGCGGTGCGGTGCCGCCTGGGCCGCATCCACGACCATGATCGCTCCGCGCTCGTGCGCCCACGCCGCGAGGTCGCGCACCGGGTTGACGGTGCCGAGCGTGTTCGAGACGAGGTTGGAGGCGACGACCTTCACCGTTCCCTCGCGCTCGATCCCCTCGAGCGCGTCGAGCTGCAACTCGCCATGCTCGTCGATCGGGATCGCCTTGAAGGCCGCACCCGTGCGCCCGGCGACGTACTGCCAGGGGACGAAGCTCGAGTGGTGCTCGAGATCGGTGACGACCACGACATCGCCCGGCCCGAGGTTGTCGAGACCCCAGGCGTACGCGACGAGATTCAGTGCCTCCGTGGCGCTGCGCGTGAAGATCACCTCGCGCTCGGACGGGGCGTTCACGAAGCCCGCGACCTTACCGCGCCCCGTCTCGTACCCGGTCGTCGCGCGTTCGGCCAGCCGGTAGACGCCGCGATGGACGTTGGCGTACGAGTGCTCGTAGAAGTCGCGCATCGCGTCGAGCACCTGCCGGGGCTTCTGCGTCGATGCGGCGGAGTCGAGAAAGGCCACCGGACGTCCGTTCACGAGCTCGTCGAACACCGCGAAGTCCGCGCGAAGACGGTGCGCGTCGAGCTTCGGCTGAGTCGTCACTGCCACGGGGTCATCGTACCCCCGGCCTCGTCTCAGCCGAGGTCGACGCGTCCGTTGGTCGTCGCGCGCTCGGCCGCCCGACGCATCCGACGCGCCGCGAGCACCGCGTGCTCGAGAAGCTCCTGCACGAGCTCGATGCGACGCCGCTCGGAGAGCTCGCGGAGGAGCATCAGCTTCTCCCCGGCCGCGAGCTCCACCTTCCCGGCGAGGGCGAACGAGAGCTGCGGCGACCCCGGATCGGGGAGCTCGACCTCGCTCCCCGTCACGTCGCGGAGGACGCCGAACATCCGCATGGCGTCCTCGATCGCCGCGGTGTCCGCCGCGTCCTCGGCGTCGGCGACGGGCGACACCTGAGCGGTGTGGAAGGAACGACCGTCCGTCAGCTCCTCGACCTGGAAGCGCTCGCCACCCTCCACGAGGATGTTCAGCCGGCCGTCCTCGAAGCGCGTGAGCACCTCGGCCACCCGCGCTCTCGTCCCGACGTCGCGAATGCCGTCGCTGTCCGCGTAGACGAGACCGAACTCGGCGTCCTGCCAGAAGGGCAATTCGCGAGGCAGCCATTCGTGATAGGGAAGGCTGACGTCGACGAGACCTTGACGATGCCGTTCGGAAAGAAGTTCGAGATGATTGGCGTCAGGACCTTGAAATCGCACGTCAGATTGACTCGGGCCAGCTGTCCGGGATCCTTCGATGGCCCGAACACTGGCGGGTTGACCGGCGACGGATTGAGGGTGCAGTTGACCCCGCCAAGGTTTTCGGTCATCAACACCTGGTAATCGCTACCCGGTCCCCAAGTGGCATTGGGATTCGCCGCTGCGTAGTTCGCGCCAACTCGAGCGGCGTTATTGAGTGACACCCATCCGAGGAAGACTCGACCGAAGTCGACAGTGATCAGCAACAGGAGGATCAGAACCGGAAGGACCAGCGCAAACTCGACAACGGCCTGGCCGCGCGAGCGGCGTCGGCTTCGGAGTCGTGACAGGTGCGGGCGAGGCATGGGGGTCCCCCGGCGGTGGATAGTACGGAAGTACGGCCATAGTCCCATCTCGACCTTGCATGTCACCTTGCCGGTGGTGCCCGCGAGCCACACGCCCCCGCCGCACCCTCTGGTACCGCCTGAGGGACCCTTAGGTGTCTGTTCGCGGGGGCGGGCAGCGCGCAACCTTGCGCACATGACGAAACGCGCTCTTGCCGCGGTCCTTTGGTTCTACACCGGCTGGTATGCCGGGGCGATGCTGGCCGAGATGATCGGCGTCAACGCCCTGCTCGGGCCGATCATCGGGGTCGCCGCGGCCGCCCTCGTGGTCGGGGACCCGTTCCGGCGCATCTGGAGCTCCCGCCCGACCGAGCCCAAGACGGAAGCCGTCCTGGCCGAGGCCGCCTGACCGGGATCAGCAGCGCGATCGCCGCATACGCGCGATCGAGAGTATGAACGGTGAGAGCCGGGCGCCTGTCGTCGCCCGGCTCTCACCATGTCCCCAGGGAAATTCGTCGTTGGCGACCCGCTACTTCACGAGCTGGACGCCGAGGGCCTGGGGTACGGCGGGGTTGGCCGGCGTCGAGCTCACCGGCCCGTTGAAGAAGACCTTGCGCCAGACGCCGGCGATGTCCTTGCCGCCGCGGCATTCGGTGATCTGGAAGCCCGCGAAGCCGACGATGTGGTACCAGCCGTTCGAGCCGGTGCCGCCGGCGGTATCCCAGATCGGGACCGTGACCGTGATCTCGTGGTCGATGTAGTACGAGCAGTCGGCGCTCACCTTGTTACCGGGTAGGCTGCCGATCTGGTCGAGGCTGCCCGGCTGACCGACCTGCGTGCAGCAGCCATAGCTGCTGCTGGGTGGCCCGATCTCCCCCTGGAGGAAGGGCTTGCTGTTCGCGCAGCCGCCGTCGTTGGCCGGCGCTTCCTGGCCCATGCCGTACCCATCGCAACCGAACGTGAGCCAGCCGAAGCCGCCCGGCACATTGAGGTTGCCCGGCGTGAGCTGCTGCGGGTAGCAGCGGGTCGGCCGGGTTGGTGCTCACGTCGCCGGCGCAGAACGGATAGGTCTGGAAGAACGACAAGGCGATGCCAACTGGGAAGAGCGTCCCGGGAGGCGGCCCCGCGAGGGTGTAGCCACCCTTGGCGGTCGCCTCGCTGCTCGCGGTCCACGTGTTCATGCCGACGATCCCGAGGAAATACGGTCGGAACGTGCGCGACGATGAGAGCTTGACCCCGACGGCCCCGGCCGGGATGGCGCCGGTGCCGACGTAGCCGAGCAGCGCGCCGTTGCTGTCGATGTAGCGCGGCCCGCTCGGGGCGCCGAAGGTGATCGGGAGCCCGCCGTTCGCGGCGACCGCGTTCGCGATCGCGGCGTGAACGTTGACGTCGGAGCCGTTGGTCGTGTCGCCGTCGATGAACTCGGCGATCACGCGAGCGCCGGCGAGCGCGGCGAAGTCGGACGCGTTCTGCGATCCGCGCCGCTGGACGAGAGCGTTGCCGCCGTCGATCACCAGGCCGACGCCGAGGATGACCACGCTCAGAACGAGCGCGAACAGCACCAGCATCTGGCCGTGCGTACGTGTCGGCGACCGGTCCGTGGCGAGCATCAGAGATCCCCTCAATTGATGATGACGGTGGATGAACCGGAGGTATTGATGGTGCCCATCAAGTTGCTGATGAACGGGGTGATGGCCTTCCAGGTGTAGGTGACGCGGACGGACATCTGGCTGCCGGCGTTGGGGTCTCCACAGATGTTGGTCGCGGAGGTCCAGTTGCCGGTCGGCGGCGTCCCGGTGCTCGACGTGCAGCTCAGGTAGACGTTGCTGACCGTGCCGAAGGGAGCCATCTGGCGGTTGGCGGCGGCCGTGATATCGGCGATGAGCGCCGCATCATTCACGGGGCAGACCGGGCCACCGGCGGCGCCACAACTGGGATCAGCCGATCCTTTCCACGACGCTTCCACCGAACCGAGCCGTGCCGCCTCGCGGGCGGCATTCGACAGCGTGCTGTTGACGAAGACAAAGCGACCGCCATCGATGACTGCGAACAGCAGCAGGAGAAAGACCGGCAGCACGAGCGCGAATTCGACGAGCGACTGACCGGTGCTTCGGTCCTGGCCGCGGCTCGGTCGACGTCGGTCGTTCATCACACGTTGTTCCGCGTGACCGTGTTCGACTGCCCGGCCGAGTTCGTGACCTTGAGGGTCACGGTGTGGTTGCCGTTGTTGTTGAACCCGAATGGGGCGGGATTTTGGGCATTCGAACTCGTGTGGGCCGCGTCGGTGTCACTGAACGTCCAGAGCCAGTCCGTGATCGGGCAGACCGTCGCGTTGTTGGTCGTGGACGCATCGCGGAAGGTGTAGATCCTGTTGTTGCCGTTGCCGCTCGTAGAGACGGTGAAGTTGGCCGTCGGCGCGGTGCAGGTCACGGGTGTCGCGGTCGGCGCCGGTGTGGGCGTCGCGGTCGGCCCCGGTGTCGGGGTCGGCGTCGCACCTGGCGTCGGAGTCGGGGTCGGTGTCGGCCCCGGGTCAGGGACGGTGACGGCATGCGAAGTCGTCGCGTTGCCCGCTTGATTGGTGACCTCGAGAGTCACGGTCCAGGTGCCGTCGCTGGCGTACGTGTGGGTGTCGCCGGTCGCCGTCCCGACGCTGGTCTCGCTATCGCCCCAATCCCAGTTGTAGCCCGAGATATTGCAGATGCCGCTGTCGGGGGTCGAGCCGGACGGGTTGGCGAAGACGGTCCGCCCGGACTGCACGATGAGCGTGAACGAGGCGGCCGGGACCGAACAGCCGGGCGGCTGCGTGGCCGAGGCGCTCGGGACGTAGCCGAGGACGCTGGCCGTTGCCGAGCCGTCCATGCCGAAACCCCCGCCGAAGAAGCCGTTGACGAGCGGCGTGAGGAACGAGAACGGGCGGTGGACGTTGACCGTGATCCGGTTGCCGGGGCCGGCTCCACCGGCGGCAGCCGAACACGCGAGGGTCGTGCCGTCGGCGGCCGCACAGGTCGAGGTGACGACGACGGTCGACTCGCCGCGCTGGGCCTGGGCGTTCGTCTCGGCGTTCACGCGGGCCGTGATGCCGACCAGATCGTTGGGGGCGGCCTGGCCGTAGTTGGCGCCTTCGCGGGCCGCATTGTTGACTTGGATGTAGGTGAAGAAGATGCGGCCGAAGTCGATCGCCAAGACGACCATGAACAGGAAGACCGGCAGGATGATGGCGAATTCGACCATCGCCTGACCGCGACGGCGCGAACCGCGGGGCGCACGACGACGCGGCAGCGTCAGCCCGGCTGGACGAGAACGCATAGCGCGAAACCGCGCTTGCGGATCGAATGACATCGTATGGGTCCCCGGCGGTTATCCGGCTGGAGCCGGACGGTCGAGCGACCATAGTAATCGGCCCGACCTTGCAAAACACCTTGCAGATAGGCCCAGGACGTCGACCGTTGCGGTCCGCCACGATCGCAGAGGCTCAGCCCTCCTCGCCGAGCTCCCCGGGAAGAAAGATCGTGAACGCCGCGCCGCGACCGGCCGTCGGTTCGAGCACCAGGTCACCACCCATCGCCCGGCAGAGCTCGCGGGAGACGTAGAGGCCCAGGCCACTGCCGCCATCCGGCGCGGCGGTGCCGCCGCGCTCGAACCGGGTGAACAGGCGGTCGCGGTCGGCGGCCGCGATACCGGCGCCGCCGTCGGTGATCGTGAGTCGGAGCTCGCGCGCCGCTGGATCGGCGACGGTCGCCGCGTGGACCGGCGTCCCTTGCCCGTACTTGACCGCGTTGTCGAGGAGCGCCCACAGCACCTGGTCGAGCTGGTCGGCGTCGGCGACGGCGAGCCAGTCGGAAGCGCCATCGTCGAGGTCGAAGGTCACCTCGTCGACGCCGAGCGCCTCCCAGGCCTTGCGGACTCGCGTCGCGAGCGACACGACTTCGGTGCGTGGCTTCAGCGCGCCCGACTCGAGGCGTGTGACGGTCAGGAGCTGTCGGACCATCCGCGACAGGCGCTCCGATTGCTCGGCGATGATCGCCAGGCGGCGGTCCGGTTGGGCGGCGTCGAGCTGCTCTGCGTAGGCCCGGATGCTCGTGAGCGGGGTCTGCAGGTTGTGGCTCACGCCGCGCAGGAAGTCGTCCTTGGCCGCGTCGAGCTCGAGCAGCTGCTGGTTTTGGAGCTGGACGGTGGCGAACAGCTGGGCGTTCCGGATGGCGGCGGCCATCTCGCTTGCGAAGAGCTCGAGGAGGTCCTGGTCCGCCGGCTCCCAGTGGCGCGTCGCCGGCAGGCGCCCGATGAACACGCCGAGGTCCTCGCCGCCGGCTCGGAGGATCGCGCGCAGCGGGCGCGAGACACCCGGGACGACGTCCTCCTCGGCGACGGTGGACGGATCATCCATCACGACGGTCGCATCGATCAGCGCGAAGGCGGTCGTGGCGTCGTCGGCGGTTC